>JBAWFF010000357.1:0-38327 GCA_049591635.1 Acetobacteraceae bacterium | reverse complement strand
AACACAGTATTCTGATGCGGCACGGCGTTGCCCTCCTCATGTCCCGGATCGTCGCCAAACGTCCCGAGCTGAGTAGAATCAATGCCGTGCGCTTTGTACAGCAAAATCGAACCGGACAGCCGTGGGCTTGTCCCGGGCATCCACGTCTTTACTCGCGACCAGGAAGAGGTGGATGGCCGGAACAAGTCCGGCCATGACGGTGTAAGTGAAGGCGGCTCGCCTTCAGCCGATGCAGAGTATCGCGAACCGGACGGCCCTGGATCAGCTCTGGCAATGACGGTGCGGATGGTATTGTGGTAACGCGAGTTGTGCCTCCGCCCGATCAAGGTTGTGGCGGATCGCTGGGGCGAGGCGGGGATCGTCCAGGGCTTCCAGCGCTGCCCGGTAGAGTCCGACCGCCTCTGTCAGACGTGCCTGCCCGCCCAACGCGGCGAGCGCGTTCGCGAGGTTGGTGGTCGTCATCGCCCAGTCACGCGGGGACGCGGTACGTGTCGTGACCGCGAGTGCCGCTTGGCAGGAAGCGACGGAGGCGTCGAGTGCGTCCGTGTCACCGGTGCGTTCTCCCAACACCCGCAACGCCTCGGCCAGATTGTTCTGCGCGATCGCCCAATCGAGACCGTAAGGTGCGTAGACCTTCAGGGCGGCGCGGCAATGGCCGACGGCTTCTGCGAGAGCGGATGGACTGTCGGTGAGCCGGCCCAGCAACGACAACACCGCGCCGAGGTTTCGGTGCATCCGCGCCCGGTCCTCGCCGTCGCTTGCCGCCAGCGCACGCCGGTAGCTTTCGACCGCGGCTTCGAGCCATGCGGGGTCGCTCGCGTACTCGCCCAGCACGGTCCGCGCCGCGCCCAGCAGCGCGAGGGAGCGCGGGTCGGTTTCTTCGGCCAGTGCGGCACTGGCGGCGGCAACGGCGCCCAGCATCGCTTCGACGTCGCCGGTTCGGAGGCCCTGGTCGCGCAACTCGGCGCTGCGGCGGCGCTGTGTCTCCGCCTCGTTCACCCCTCCGCCCGCATCTCCGCAAACACCTTGCGCGCCACGATCAGCGCCTCGCGCACCAGCGGCAAGCCGCAATAGCCCGACAGATGCAGCAGTCCCTCGACCAGCTCGTCCTCGCTCCAGCCCTCGCGCCGGGCCATTCGCACATGGATCGCGAGTTCCGCCTCGCGGCCCATCACGGTGTCGGAGATGACGCAGATCAGCGTGCGCGTCTTCACGTCGAGACCGGGGCGAACCCACAGGCCGCCGAACACGTTCTCGACGGCGATCTCGCCGAACTTCTTCATGATCGGGTCGTCGTAGACGGCCTTGTCCATCCTGTCGGCGTACGCCTCGCCCATCAGCCGACGCCGCATCGCGCGGCCCTGTTCGGTACGGGTGCTTTCGGCCATCTGCGTTCCCCCTTCGATCAGCTCAGCCACCCCGGCACGGGCAAGCCCTTCTCCCGCAGGAAGGCCGGATTGAACAGTTTCGATTGATAGCGTGCGCCGCCGTCGGCCAATATCGTGACGATCGTGTGCCCGCGTCCCAACTCGCGGGCCAGACGGATCGCGCCGGCGACGTTGATCCCGGTCGAGCCGCCCAGCACCAGGCCTTCGTGCTCGACCATCTCGAAGATGATCGGCAACGCCTCGTCGTCGGGGATCTGGTAAGCGGCGTCGATCGGGGCGCCCTCGAGATTCTTGGTGATGCGGATGTTGCCGATCCCCTCGGTGATGGAGTTGCCCTCGGCGCGCAGTTCCCCATGCGTATAGTGATTGTAGAACGCCGAACCCATCGGGTCGGCGAGCACGATGCGGATCTTTGGGTTGTGCGCCTTCAGCGCCATGGCGACGCCCGCGATGGTGCCGCCGGTGCCGGCCGAGCAGGTGAAGCCGTCCACCTTGCCCCCGGTCTCGGCCCAGATTTCCGGGCCAGTGGTGCGCCGATGCGCGTCGCGGTTGGCGACGTTGTCGAACTGGTTGGCCCAGATTGCCCCGTTGGGCTCGGTGGCGGCGATTTCTCCCGCCAGGCGCTCGGAGTAGCGGACGTAGTTGCCGGGATCGCGGTACGGCTTGGCGGGCACCAGCCGAAGATCGGCGCCGATCAGGCGGAGGAAGTCCTTCTTCTCCTGGCTCTGTGTCTCCGGCATGACGATGACGGTGCGATAGCCGCGCGCGTTGCCGACGAGCGCCAGCCCGATCCCGGTGTTGCCGGCCGTGCCCTCGACGATGACGCCGCCGGGGCGCAGCCGCCCGCTCGCCTCGGCATCCTCGATGATGCCGAGCGCGGCGCGGTCCTTGACCGAGCCGCCGGGGTTGAGGAACTCCGCCTTGCCGAGAATCTCGCAGCCGGTCGCGTCGGAGGCGCGCTTGAGGCGGATGAGCGGCGTGTTGCCGATGCTGCCCAGGAACCCGTCGCGGATCGTCATTCGTTCGCCCCCATTGTCCGGGCGCGGAAGTTAGGCGAGGCCCACGATGGACGCCAGCCGGGAGGCCGCGCCGCGATTGATCGCCGGTTCATATATGGGCGGCAAAATAAAAGCGGCGGCCGGGATGGGCCCGAACCGCCGCTCAGAGGAGAACAACCATGTTGCACCATGGCTGGCTCTTGCTGCCGAGCATGGTGATCGTGACCGTCAAGGTCAAGATCATTATACGTCGGCGGTAGGGATGGGGCCAGTCCGCGAGGGCTGGCCCTCCCCTGGGTTGCTATGCCGCCGCCTTCTCCTTCAGCACGTCCTTGATGTCGCGGAATTCCAGCGCCGGGCTGAGGTCGGTCGTGCGGCGCATCATGAAGGCCGAGGTCGCGAGAAACACCGGATCGCCGTCCACGTCCTCGGCGATCTGCGCGCGGTTCTCGGCGACGAAGCGGACGAGGGCGAGCTTGTCGGGCGAGGAGACCCAACGCGCGACGGAATAGGGCGTCGCCTCGAAGCCGATCCCGACCCCGTATTCCGCGCCCAGCCGCGCCTGCAACACGTCGAGCTGCAACGTGCCGACGACGCCGACGATCGGCGGCGCGCCGTCGAGCGGGCGGAACAACTGCACGACGCCTTCCTCGGCCAGTTCCTGCAACGCCTGGCGCAACTTCTTCGCCTTCATCGCATCGTCAAGCCGCACCCGGCGCAATATCTCGGGTGCGAAATAGGGCACGCCGAGGAAGTTCAGGTCGTCGCCATCTGTCAGCGTATCGCCGATCCGCAAGGTGCCGTGGTTGGGGATGCCAACCACGTCACCGGCGAACGCTTCCTCGACCAGTTCGCGTTCGCGGGCGAAAAAGAATTGCGGCGCGTGCAGCGGGATCAGCTTGCCGGTGCGGACCTGCTTCAGCCGCATCCCGCGCATAAGGCGGCCCGAGCAGACGCGGGCAAACGCGATGCGATCACGATGGTTGGGATCCATGTTCGCCTGGATCTTGAACACCAGCGCGGTCAGCCGCGCCTCGGTCGCCTCTACCGGCCCGATATCAGCCGGCTGCGCGCGCGGCGCCGGACCGTATTCGGCGAGGCCCGCGAGCAAATCGGCGACGCCGATCCCTTTGATCGCGGAGCCGAAATACACCGGCGTGAGATGCCCCTCGAGGAAGCTTTGCCGATCGAATGCCGGCAGCGCCGCGCCGACCAGATCGACGTCCTCGCCCAGCGCGACGAGGCGTGGATCGGATTGCGCGAGATCGGCGTTCAGCCGCAATTCGCGGGCGCGCAGATCATAGGTGCCGGCGAAATCCGCCGCGCGGCCGACCGGCCATGTCACCGGCGCGGTGTCGAGCGCCAATGTCGCCGCGATTTCGTCGAGCAGTTCGAAGACGTCGCGGCTTTCGCGGTCCATCTTGTTGATGAAGGTGACGATTGGGATGTCGCGCAGGCGGCAGATCTCAAACAGCTTGCGGGTGCGCGCCTCGATGCCCTTGGCGGCGTCGATCACCATCACCGCGGAATCGACCGCCGTCAGCGTGCGGTAGGTGTCCTCGGAGAAGTCCTCGTGGCCGGGCGTGTCGAGCAGGTTGAACACGCAGCCGGCGTGCTCGAACGTCATCACTGAGGTGACGACCGAGATTCCGCGGTCGCGCTCGATCCCCATCCAGTCCGAGCGTGTCCGGCGCCGTTCGCCCTTGGCGCGCACCGAGCCGGCGAGCTGGATCGCGCCGCCGGCGCGCAAGATCTGCTCGGTCAGCGTGGTCTTGCCCGCGTCGGGGTGGGAGATGATCGCGAAGGTGCGGCGGCGGGCGATCTCGGCCGCGTTGTCGGTCATCATCAAGCCTGTCCGAACCCAAAAACTCCATGAAAGGTCTGGCGATGAGTCGCGAGCCAGCCAGCTGTTGCCTGCCCCAGCTTGCCGCCGATAACGCTCCGATTGAGCGTCGCCACCTTATCAAAGCGCACCAGAGACGGAACCTTCAGGCCGGTCTCGCGACTCGCTTCCATCGCGGCCATGTCGGGGCCGGCGCGAACAACGGAGGTGATGAAGCAGACCACAAGATCGGCTCTGCGCTCATTGTCAGTCGAGACAACCAGCGCTGGCCGCCGCTTTTCGCCGGAGAGATCAGTAAATGGAAATCGAACCAGCACGATCGTGCCGAACGGAAACATCAGTCGCGGGACCGCACGATGTCGGCATCACTGTAGAGGTCCGGCTCCTCCGAGAGAAAGTCGAGCGCTCCCCCCGCTTGAGCGAGCGCGGCCAACGGCAACTCCTCGCGATCCGCGATCTCCACCAGGACATGGACACGCGTGTCGGCGGCGATGCCGCGACGAACGAGTTGCGCCGATACCTCACCAGCCTGGGCGTCGATTACGATCCTCCGCGCAGGCAAATTCCCTTCCATTCGCACCTCCACGGTCAGCGCGAGTAGAACTCCACCACCAGGTTCGGCTCCATCTGCACCGGGTAGGGCACGTCCGACAGCTTCGGCGCGCGCACGAAGCGGCCCTTCATGGCGCGGTGATCGACCTCGATATATTCCGGGGTGTCGCGCTCGGTGCTCTGGGCGGCGTCCAGCACCACCGCGAGCTGCTTCGACTTCTCCTTCACCTCGATCGTGTCGTTGTCCTTCACGATATAGGAAGGGATGTTGAGCCGCTTGCCGTTCACCAGGATATGGCCGTGCGAAACGAACTGGCGCGCGGCGAAGGGAGTGATGGCGAACTTCATGCGGTAGATGACCGCGTCGAGCCGACGCTCCAGCAGGTCGATGAGGTTCTCCGACGTGTCGCCCTTGCGGCGCACCGCCTCCTCATAATACTTGCGGAACTGCTTCTCGCCGATGTTGCCGTAATAGCCCTTCAGCTTCTGCTTGGCAGCGAGCTGCACGCCGTAGTCGGTGACCTTCTTGCGGCGCTGGCCGTGCTGTCCGGGACCGTAATCGCGCTTGTTGATCGGCGACTTGGGGCGGCCCCACAGGTTCACGCCCAAGCGGCGGTTGATCTTGTACTTGCTTTCGACGCGCTTGGTCATTGCGGCGCGGCTTCCTTCGCGGCTTGTTGTTGCACCGGTAGGCCACGCGAACGGACGCGCGACGGGCGCGGGTCCCGAAGACCCGTCCACGTTCCCGGCAGTGCGCGGCCTATAGGAGCGGCGGCCGGCGGTGTCAAACCCTTGGCGTCGGCTTGCGGCCGCGACCGGCTGGCCCGCCTCCATTGTGTCCACAAATCCCGTTCGCAACTGCGAAAGGTGAGCACAATTGCTGCACCTGCGAAGGGCATTGTGTCTGCAAATGCTGCACCTGCGAAGGTCATTGTGAGCACAAATCCGGGGTCGGAGGCACCGATGTGACTACACTTCCGGCGTCTTCAGTGCCGCGGCAATGCGGTTCCTGGCCCGGCGAGCATTGCATCGGTCTGAGCCGCCCCCGGCATCGTTGCCTGGCTGCCGGCACGCGTGCAGCAAAGCGCCGCCGCCGCGCTCGCGCGCGCCAGCGCCGGACCCAGCGCCAAGCCGCGATCCAGACCGGACGCCAGAACGCCGGTGAAGCAGTCGCCCGCCGCCGTCGTGTCCACCGCATCGACGGGATGGGCGGGCACAAGCTGGAGCCCACCCGGATGGGCCGCCTCGGCGCCTTGCGCGCCCACGGTCCGCACGACCGTCACCCCCAACGCGGCGTGCAGTCCTTCGGCCGTGGGCGGGCAACCAAGCGTGCCGGCCAGCCACGCCGCCTCCACCTCGTTCAGACAGAGGACGTCCACCATCCGCAGCGCGTCCGTCCCGATCGGCGCCGCGGGAGCAAGGTTCAGCACGATGCGCGCGTCACGTGCCCGGGCCCGGCGGATCAGCGCCGCCGTCTCCTCCCCGGAGACCTCCATTTGCAGCACCAGCGTCGTGGCGGACGTGAGGAGCGCGTCCTCCACCTGGTCGGCGCGGACCGCGAGATTTGCGCCGGACCCGACGCCGATCATGTTGCGGCCCTGGCGATCGACGAAGATGGCCGCGCAACCGGTCGTCCGCGCGGTCGTGATCACCCGCGACAAATCCACCCCTTCGGTCCGCAGCAGCGCCAATGCGTCGGCGGCCAGGTTGTCGCATCCGACGGCGCCGACAAGGACGACCCGCGCCCCGTCCCGGGCCGCGGCGAGCGCCTGGTTGGCGCCCTTGCCGCCAGGCTCCATGCGGATGTCGGGGGCAAGCACGGTCTCCCCCGCCGCGGGCAACGCGGCGAGCGGGAAAATCAGATCGAGATTGATCGAACCGAAGACGACGACCATGCGCCGGGCGGCTTCAACCCTTCTTCCGAGCCATCGGCTTCTGGCTCGAACCCGTCGGGCTGGGCTCCGTCTCCTCGGCTTCCTTCTGGGCGAGTTGCTTCAACTCGTCCATCGCCTCGCTGAAGCGGCGATTGAGCAGGTTGAGCGCCTCGGCGTTCGATCGCTGAATCAGGTCGCTGAGTTCCTGCATGTTGTTGACCGCGCGCTGGTAGCCCTGCTTCACCAGTTCCGCCTGCTTGGCCGCTTTGGCCCGCGGCGCCCCCTCGGCCGAAAGCGTCTTCACACCCTCGGTCATCTCGGTCATCGCCTGCTGCATGATTTCCATGTGCCGCCGGGCAACCGCCTGGGCGCCCTCCACGGCGACGCGGTTTGCCGCGGTCAGCGCCTCCATGTTGCGCCGGTTCGCCTCGGTCAGCGCCTGGATATCAGGCATCCCGGGCAGCTTCATCTCGGCGAGCAGGCGGGTGAAATCGAACTGCTTGGTGCCGCCGGCATTGGGTTGTTCCGCCATGGTCTGATCCCCCTGAAAGCCGGCTTGAGGATAGCCGGCACTGCGATCCGGCACGCCCACACTATCGCGTGCGCTCCTCGGGAGGAGACGTCGAACCGGGCGGCTCGACGTCGGGCGCGGCCTCCGCGTTCGCGTCCGCCTCCGGCGGGGCCGGGTGTGCGGCGGCTCCGCCAAGCCACGGAGCCAATCGCTCGGCCCGCCGCAAGGCCGCATCCAGCGCCGACATGGTCGCCGCCATGTCTTCGGTCTCGTCGTGCTGCCAAGCGCGCATGACCCACAGCCAGACGCCGCACAGGCCGCGCACGCGCAACTCCCCGCGCAGCCCGGCGGTCGGCACGCCGGCGGCATCCAGCAGCCAGCGCATGGAGCGTCGCGTGGCGCAGGCGAGCAGCAGGGCCGTGCCAGGATCACGCGGCAGTCGGCGCATCAGCGCCAGCACCCCGGCGCGATGGTCCTGCATTACGTCTATGCGCTGCATCAGAAGATAGAACAGCCGATCACGCACGGTCCCCTCGGCCGGTGCCTGAGCGAGCGCCGCCTGGTCGGCGGATCGGCCGAGCCGAAGCAGGATCGCCGCGCGGCCTGGAAACCGTTCCCGCGCCCGGGCGAGGTCGAGGTTCGCCGACCGCGCGGCCTCGGCCACCGTCACCGCGTCCCAGCCGGCGGCACCCGCGAGTGCGAAGGCCGCGCCCAGAAGCGCCTTGTCGAACTCCGCGTCGCTCATAGCTCAAGACATAGGCGATCGGCGGGGAAACGCGATAGTGGGTGGCTCGGAACACCCGGATATCGCTGGCGTAAGGGAACCGGATGGGCTAACCACCGGCGATACAGCATACCCGACTCCTCAGCCGGCGTTCATCTTTCCACAACCCTTGCCACCCTAAGAATGGCCTTCAACCAACATGTTCGCCGGTTGCCAGTGAGGCCGCGTTTTCTCCGTACCCGGTTGGCGCGCAATGCGCGGGCGGTGCCGGCGGCAGGACGGCCTACGTGCGCATCCTGACGGTCTTCGGCACCCGCCCCGAGGCGATCAAGATGGCGCCCATCGTGCGCCGGCTCGCCGAAACCCCCGGTGTCACCGCCCTGGTCTGCGTGACCGCGCAGCACCGCCAGATGCTTGACCAGGTCCTCGACCTGTTCGCCATCCGCCCCGATCGCGACCTCGATCTGATGCGCGCGGGTCAGGGCCTTACCTATATCACGACCGCGGTGCTGGAGCGGATCGCCGAGGTCTACGCCGATCTGCATCCGGATCGGGTGCTCGTGCAGGGTGACACGACCACGACCTTCGCCGCCGCGCTGGCCGCGTTCTACGCGAAGGTGCCGGTCGGCCATGTCGAGGCGGGGCTGCGGACGGGTGACGTCCATTCGCCGTGGCCGGAGGAGATGAACCGCCGGCTGACCACCGGGCTCGCCGACCTGCACTTTCCGCCGACCGAGGAATCGCGTCGCAACCTGCTGGCCGAAGGGATCGATCCGGCGCGGATATGCGTCACCGGCAACACGGTGATCGACGCGCTGTTCGATGCGCTGGCGATCCTCGATCGCGACCCGGGGCGTGCCGCCGCCGTCGAGCGGCTGCTGCCCCCGCTCGCGGCGGGCAAACGCCTGATCCTGGTCACCGGGCATCGGCGAGAGAATTTCGACGGCGGCCTGGGGCGGGTGGCAAAAGCCCTGCTGCGTCTCGCCGATCGAGGCGATGTCGAGATCGTCTACCCGGTCCATCTGAACCCGAACGTCCAGGAGGTCGCGCAGGCGATGCTCGGCGCGCATCCGGCGATCCGGCTGATCCCGCCCCTCGATTACCTGCCGTTCGTCGCCCTGATGCGCCGTGCCGACCTCATCGTCACGGATTCGGGCGGCGTGCAGGAAGAAGCCCCGTCGCTCGGCAAGCCGGTGCTCGTGACGCGCGACACGACCGAGCGGCCGGAGGCGGTGGAGGCCGGGACCGTCGCGCTGGTCGGCACGGACACCGATTTGCTCGTCGAGCGGGCTTCCCGCCTGCTCGACGACCATGCGGCGTACGCGGCCATGAGCGTCGCGCATAATCCGTATGGCGACGGCCGGGCGTCCGGACGCATCGTGGAGAGGCTGCTCAATGACTAGCTTCGGCCGTATCGCGGTGGTCGGACTCGGGTATATCGGGCTGCCGACCGCCGCCGTGTTCGCCGAGAACGGCGTCGAGGTGGTGGGCGTCGACGTCACCCCGCGCGTGGTGGAGACGATCAACGCCGGACGGCCGCATTTCGGCGAACCGAATCTCGACGCCCTGGTGCGCCGCGTGGTCGAGGCGGGCAAGCTGCGCGCCACCCTGACGATGGAGCCGGCCGAGGCCTTCATCATCGCCGTGCCGACGCCGCTGCGCGGTCACGGCGAAAGCGCGGTGCCGGATATATCCTATGTGGAGGATGCCGCCCGCGCGCTCGCCCCGGTGCTGACGGTGGGCAATCTGGTGATCTTGGAGTCCACGTCGCCGGTCGGCACCACCGAGCGCATGGCGGAGATCCTCGCCGAGCTGCGACCCGACCTCAGCTTCCCCCAGCAGCGCGGTGAGCTGGCCGACGTCCAGGTGGCGCACTGCCCAGAGCGGGTGCTGCCCGGACGCATCCTCGACGAGGTGGTCAACAATGCCCGGGTGATCGGCGGCATGACCCGCAAGTGCGCCCAGCGGGCCCTCACGCTCTACAAGGTCGTGGTCAAGGGTGAGTGCCGCGTGACCAACGCGCGCACTGCGGAACTCGCGAAGCTGACCGAGAATGCCTATCGCGATGTGAACATCGCCTTCGCCAACGAACTGTCGCTGATTTGCGACAAGCTTCGGGTCAACGTGTGGGATCTGATCGGGCTGGCGAACCTGCATCCGCGGGTGAATATCCTGAGCCCGGGCCCTGGCGTGGGCGGCCACTGCATCGCCGTCGACCCATGGTTCATCGTCGCGACCAACCCCGAGGAGGCGACGCTTATCCGGGCGGCGCGGATCATCAACGACGCCAAGCCTGGCCATGTCGTGGCCAAGGTGCGGGAGCGGGCGGCCGCGCTGAAACGCCCGATCATCGCCTGCCTCGGTCTGTCGTACAAGAAAGACGTCGACGATTTGCGAGAGAGCCCTGCGGTGGAAATCGTCCGTCGCCTCGCCGAGGAGAAGGTCGGCGAGCTGCTGGTGGTCGAACCCCATATTGGCCGCTTGCCCCCGGAACTCGCCGATCACGGCCTCGCGCTGCACGATTTCGATCACGCGCTGGAGCACGCCAACCTCGTCCTTTTGCTCGTCGATCACATGAGCTTCATGCAGGTCGACCGCGCCGTGCTGAAGGACAAGTTCGTGATCGACACGCGCGGCGCGTGGTAGACGGCGGAGAGGCCGGGCGAATGCCGAGGCATGATGGCTGACACGGCCGTCCTGAAGGCGCAGGTCATGCGCGGCGTGGCCTGGGCGTCGGGGACCCGCATCGTCGGCCAGATGCTGAACTGGGTGATCACGCTCGCCGTGGTTCGATTTCTGGTGCCGTCCGACTACGGCCTCATGGCAATCACCATGGCGGTGACCGGCTTCCTGGCCGCGATGAGCTATGTCGGATTCAGCGATGTCCTGGTGCAAAGCCGCGACGCCGATGCCGCCGCCGGCGAGGCGTTTGGCCTGATCCTGCTCGCCAATCTGGCCTTCTTGGTTATCCTGTTCGCGAGCGCCCCGGCGATCGCCGGGTTCTATCACGACCCGCGTCTGACTCCGCTGCTGCGCGTCGTCAGCTTCTCCTTCGTCTTGCTGGCGGCGGCCTCGCTATCGCGCGCCAAGCTAGAGCGGGAGCTGGCACTGAAGCAGATGTCGGCGGTGGATATCGGGAGCAATTTGGCGGGCGGTCTCACCACCATCCTTCTCGCTTGGCGTGGATTTGGGGTGTGGGCGCTCCTCGATGGGTACATGCTCGCCGAGACGGTGCGAACCATCGGGTTCCTGATCCTGGCGCCGACCCGACATTGGCCAGCCCTGCCGAGCCGCCGGCAGAGCGGGCTGATGCGGCTCGGGTCATACCGAACGGCCGAGAACGTGCTGTGGTATTTCGGTACACAGATCGACATTCTGGTGGCCGGGCGGATGCTGGGGAGCGGCGCTCTCGGGATCTACTCGCTGGCCCGCACCCTCGCCTCGATGCCGATCGACAAGCTGGCGATGGTCGTCAAGCCGGTCGGTTTGCCCGCCTTCGCCCGGCTACAGGACGATGTCGATCAAGCGCTGGTGTATCTCGGCAAGTCGATGCGCGTGCTCGCGCTGCTGTCGTTCCCAATCTTCTTCGGCCTGTCAGCCGTGGCTCATGAGATGGTGCCCGTGTTGCTGGGCGCGCGATGGTCGGGCGTGGCGACGCCACTCTCCATCCTCGCGCTCGCGATGATGGCACGTCCGACGGGGCTTTTCCTTTCGCCGTTCCTGCTGGGCCTCGGGCGATTTCGAGCCTCGCTTGTTAATACCATCGTCAGCACCCTCCTGTTCGCAGTGGCGTACGTGACTGGCGCGCACTGGGGGTTGTACGGGGTCTGCATCGGTGGGGCGGTCGCCTATCCGCTCCAGTTCCTGTTCCTGGTGAAGCGGATCTCGGTGGTGCGCCGCGGCTGCTTCTGGCTTCTCCTGCGCCCCCTCCTGCGGCCTGCCTTGGCGGCGTTGCTCATGTACGCCGTCGTGCGGGCGGTCTCTTGGGGCCTGCCTCTCTCGTTCTCCGCCCCGGTTCGACTCGGTGTGCTGATCGGGACAGGCGTCGTCGTCTACCCTGCCAGCGCGTACCTGATCTGCCGCGACATCGTGGAGGAAGTCATCTCCATGCTCGGGTTGGATCGCTGCCACCGGCGGATCTTGCGACCCGCTGGATTGGCCGGCGAGTGATCGAGCGGCGACACTTCCTGCCCCGCGCCGGGTCCGCGAGCGGAGGCGTGCGCAAGGGTGCTGACTTCGCCCGGCGGGAGTGGCTACACTCGTGTTATGACGATTTCGTGTCCTGGCGGGCGTGAGCGATAGCCGCGCCCCTCTGAACGCTCCGCCGCCGCCAGCAGGCATCGACGCGCGCCTGTTCGGAATCGCGTATCATGCGATTCCGGAACGGCCGGGGCCACCGCGGCTCTATGTCGTGGTCGATACCGAGGCCGAATTCGACTGGTCGAAGCCGTTCGCACGTCATCTCGTCGGCGTCTCCAACGTTGCCGCGCAAGAGGTTGGCCAGGCGGTATTGGAGCGGCATGGCGTGCGGCCGATCTACGTGATCGACTATCCGGTCGCGACTCAACCTGCCGCCATCGAAGCGTTGGGGGCGATCTATGCGCGGGGCGCCTGCGAGATCGGGGCGCACCTTCATCCATGGACCAACCCGCCATTCACCGAGGCGGTCAGTGTCCTCAACTCCTATCCCGGCAACCTCTCGCCCGAGGTCGAGGAGGCGAAGCTCGTCAACCTGATCGATGCCATCGAACGCGCCTTCGGCTTCCGGCCATTGTTCTACAAGGCCGGGCGGTACGGCATTGGGCCGAATACGCTGGCGCTGATCGCACGGCATGGCGTCCAGGTGGATTTTAGTATCCTGCCCGGCATCGATCTGCGATCGGAAGGCGGCCCCGATCTGCGGGGATTGCGTGCCGTTCCGTATGTGGCCGGAGAGCCGCCTATTATTTCGGTGCCGATGTCGCGTGGCCATATCGGGCCGTTGGCGCCGCTCGGACCGGCGGTGAACCGTGTCCTCGATACCATGGTCGCCAGGACGGTCCGGTTGCGGGGGGTCATGTCACGGCTGGGCGCATTCGGCACCGCCTCGCTGACGCCCGAGGGCGTCAGCACGGACGAGCTGAGGCAGCTGTCCACAGCGCTGGTGCGGGGCGGACATAAGACACTGGTGCTGCACTATCACAGCCCGTCGCTGGCCGCGGGTCACACGCCATACGTTCGGACGCAGGCGGATGTCGCGGAGTTGCTCGCCCGCCTTGACGCCGTCTGCGCGCATGTCCTCGGGCCGCTGGGGGGCGTGGTGGGTAGCCCGCGCGATCTCCTGCGGGCGGACGGGCGCGACGGTTAAATAACTGGTCAGGCCAGCTCGATCCTGGCCAATTCCACGTCAATATCGGCGCTGTTCAGCCGCCAGGCGTTGTCAAGATCGGCGACGACGGCGCGCATGAAGGGCTCGGTCAGGGCCAATGCGCGCGCGGGGTCGCCCAGATGATGCGCGAGTAGCGCCAGCGCGAGTTGGCGGGGGCCGTCACCCTCGTACGTCCACTCGAACCCGGCGCGGCTGAAGGTATGAAGGTCGAGGCGTGGGTCGAGAGGCACGCCGTCGGCCGTCACTTCGGCTCCGTCCAGGCTTCGACCTCCCTCGTAGACGGTCACGGGTCCGCCTTCTCAATGGCGACGGCGCGTGGCAGCAGGATGACGACGGCGGTGCCCTTCCCCGGGGCGCTGTCGATCGTGATGTGGCCTCGCGACTGCTTCACGAACCCGTACACCTGGCTCAACCCGAGCCCGGTTCCCTGACCGGCCGGCTTGGTCGTGAAGAACGGCTCGAACGCCGCTTCGCGCACCTCTCGGCTCATGCCGACGCCGGTGTCGGCGACGCGGATACGGACGTAGTCACCTGGCTCCGCTTCGGCATCGGCGGCTTGCAAGGGTGTGGCGACATGCATGTTCTCCGCGCCGATTTCCAGCCGCCCGCCCTCCGGCATCGCGTCGCGGGCGTTCACCGCCAGATTGAGCAGCGCGGTTTCAAGTTGGCTCGAGTCAGCCTCCACCGCCCAGCCCGCCGGGTCCAGATGCCAATCCAGCAGGATCGAACGCCCGAGGGAGCCGCGCAGCAGCTCCGCGAGGCCGGCCATGCGCTGGTTCACGTCGAACCGCGTGGGCTGGAGGTTTTGACGGCGGGCGAACGCGAGGAGCTGCTGGATCAGCACGGCGCCCCGGGCGGCGCCCTGGGACGCGCGCTGGATGTAGCGATGCAGCGGATCCTGGCCGCCGATCTGCCGGTCCAGCGCCTCGAGGTTTCCTTGGACCACCATCAGCAGATTGTTGAAATCGTGGGCGACTCCGCCGGTCAGCTGGCCCAGCGCCTCCATCTTCTGCGCTTGC
Organism: Acetobacteraceae bacterium; assembly: GCA_049591635.1. Taxonomy (GTDB): domain Bacteria; phylum Pseudomonadota; class Alphaproteobacteria; order Acetobacterales; family Acetobacteraceae; genus DATFDN01. Next base: position 24,050 of record JBAWFF010000357.1, on the reverse strand, counting down.
CGCAGCATCGCTTCGGTACGCACGCGATCGGCGGTTTCCCGCCGCAGGGCTTGCATCGCGGCGTCGCGCTGTTCGATCTGCTCGGCGAGGCGCGTGTTGACGCGGGCGAGTTCCGCCGCCGACGGCAGCGCCACGACTTTGGAGAGCATCGGCCAAAGCGTGATCGCGGTGGCCACCGAGATCACCGCGACGAGCGCCTTCAGAAGGCCCTGTGTCCAGTGATTGGGCGCCCATACCGTGAGCATGTCGCTAACGTGGCTGGTGCCGACGCCGACGATGAACAGCACCACGACCCACACAACCCAGCGGAACGCGACATCGCGCCGGCGCAAAAGAAACACTACGAGGGTAGCGGCAATCGAGTAGCACGACGCCGCGATCAAGGCGTCGCAGATGACGTGCAGCGCACCCAGCGTTGGCTCCGCGCCGCCGAACAACGAGCCCATTGATCCCCTTCGCTATCGCGTGGGGTAACGCAGGGCGTTCTACGAGGCAAGCTCCGCTTGCACCGCGGCCTCGAGCTCCTTCATCCGGAACGGCTTGCGTAGCAGCCGGAGGCTGGTCTGCCGGGCGACGAAGTAGCCGGAGATCAGGATCACCTTGAGATCGTGGTGGTCCCGTGTGATGCGTTCCGCCAGCTCGATCCCCGAGATGTCCGGCATACGGACATCGGTAATGACCAGATCGACGACCCCGGCCTCCTCGATCACGCGCAATGCCGCCAAGCCGCCGTCCGCCTGGAGGACGTGGTGCCCGGCCTCGGCCAGGAACTCGGCGACGATCTCGCGTACCTCGGCGTCGTCGTCGACCACCAGGATGGTGGCGTGCGCGTGTGGCGCTTCAGGACGGTCATCCGTCGTGTGTGTCGCCAGCACGATGCACTCCCGACTGACCAAGCAGTCTGGTGAACCCAACCCGTCAGGCAGGACGCGGGCGGAAACTCACCGCGCGAGACCATTTAGACGATTGAACATGGCGGCAGAGGAAGTCACAATTTAGGGAGTGCATCGAGGGTTCCGGCAGGCGCCGGCGGATATTCCCTCGCGTGGCAGTTGTGCCATGCCCAGTGCCCGCAGCAATCCCGTGTCCAGCCTCGGCCGCGGCGCGGGCGGGCGGGCGACGTCGAAGCCCATCACGTCGTCGTAGCCCCACAGCGCCCAGCCGATGCCGTCCTGCTCGCAGGCCTCGCGCACCGCCGCGATCCAGGCGAGCCGTGCCTCCGGGTTGAGCTGGGCTGAGGCCCCGAATTCGCCCGCCAGCACCGCCGCATGATGGCGCGCCGCCCAATTCGCCGCGCGAGCGATCCTCGCCTCGATCGCCTCCCGGTTCCACCGTGGCGCGCAGACGTAGCGGACGAGGGCCATTGTCGGCGCATCCGGGCTTCTGGCGGCACGCGCGCAGGCGACCGGGTCGTCCATCGGGAACGGCAGACGAGCCAGGGCCGCCGTGTCGAGCCCGGGCCGGTACGCGGCGAGGGAGGTCAGTTCCGCCGGGTCGTAGAAATGGAAGCTGTAGACCACGTCGGGATCGGCTGCGGGCGCCAATGCCTCCAGCCCGTCGAGGCTGCTCCAATTCGCCCCATCCAGGACGACGGTATTGGCGGGGAGGGCGTCGCGGATCGTCGCCAGGATCCGGAGTTGCAGGTCGGCCCACGCGGCGGCTGCCGCGGGGAACACCGGCTCGTTCACGGCTTCGGGGAAGGTGCCGTCGGAGGGCAAGGCACGCAGCGCCGGGGCGAGGCGGCGCCAGGTGTCGAGGAGCGCGGCGCGGTCCGCGGGGCGATCCTCCAGCCGCCAGGTTGCCGAGGCCGGCACCAGGATCACGGCGAGGCCGGCGGCTTGCAGCCGGCGCGCCTGCGCGACCAGGAGATCGCGTCCGGAAAGGCTCGCGGCGAAGATCGGATCGAACGGCAGCCGGACGAACGTGAAGCCGACGCGGCGGAGATCGGCCATCGCCGCGTCGCTCAGGTAGGCGCCGATCGCGGCCGGGTCCATGCTTGCCGGAAAACGGAACCAATTGGTGATGTTCACCCCCCGCGCCAGGGCCGCCAGGCGGGGCGGCGGCGGGGTCGCCCAGGCCGACGCCCGGGCGAGGAGGACGGCGAGCACGACCGCCAATGTCGCCAGCCGGCGGAAGCGTGTTGTCAATATTTGCGTCCCATGATCGGCGGGAACCGCATCAGGCCCGCCAGATATTGAGGTCCGGTAAACAGCTCGCTGTCCTGCTGCTCGCGGCCGTGGTGCTGACCGGCGCGGCGGCGACGCGCGGCTTCGAGTATGACGAAGCCTACAGTGTCTTCGTCACCTCGCCGACGCCGCGGCCCGTCTGGCCATCGACCGTCTTCCGCGCGGGCGACGTGCGCGCGGCATTCACCACCCATGCCGGGCCGCTCGCCATCGCGCGCGCTCTGCGCGAGACCGACGTGCATCCGCCATTGTACTTCTGGGCGCTCGCGGCGTGGCGAGAGGTCGTCGGCGACGGCCTGTTCAGGATGCGGATGCTGTCGGTGCTGTTCGCCCTGGGTGCGCTCGCCGTCGTCGGGGCCATCGCGCGTACGGTTCGGGTCCCGGCCGCGCTGGCGATGCTGTTCACCTTGGGATGCTATGGGTTTGCGTATACGAGCGTGGTCGCGCGCGGGTTCGCGTTGGCGCAGGTGCTGAGCCTATGCGGGGTACTGCTCGTTCTGCGGGCCAACCGGGCGCGCGAGGCGCTGGGTGGAGGATTGCTGCTCGGCGCCGCGGTGTTCACGAACTATCTCAGCGCGTTCACCGGCTGCGCGGCGTTGGCCTGGTTGCTTGCGGCGCGGTGGCGTCGGTGGCGGTTATGGCTGCCGGCCGGCCTGGGATTCGCCGCCGTTCTGCCGCCCGATCTGTGGTTCTTCCTGGCCCAACGCGCCAGCCGGGCCGGGCAGTTCCCGCCGTTTCGCCTGGGGTCGAGCCTCGAGCGCCTCGGGGTGTACGCGACGGCGAACCTGTTCGGCGGCCTTCCGCTGTATGTGACAGGCGCGGCCCGAACGCTTGTCGCGAACGCGCTGGCTGCGGCGATGCTCGGTCTCGTCGCGCTGACCGCATGGCGATGGCGCCGCGTGGGCGGGGAGGGGGGGCTTTTGCTCCTGGTTTGCGCCGTCGCCACGCCACTTGGTCTGCTGGTTCTCGGCGCGGCGTTCGACAACACCCCGATCGAGCTCCGCTATCTGTGCTTCGCGACGCCCTTCGCAGCCTTGTTGCTGGCTGGCGCGCTGGAGGCCGGGGCAGGTGCGAGGCCGCTGCGTGGCGCGGTCCTCGCCATACAGGCGCTCGCGCTCGCCGGGTTGATCCTGCGACCCGAAACGATGCAGCCCGCGCGCGCCGCCGCGCGCGCGGCGGCAGCGCTGGCGGGTTCCGATGCTGTCGTCCTGCTGCCGCGCGGCAATGACGGCGTGGGGGTGGTCGGACCGTTCCTTGCCGAACTGCCCGACCGGACGAAGGTTCTATTGGTCGATGCCGACGAGCGGCCGGATGCCTTGCGCGCGCGGCTGCCGCGCGGAGGCGCCGTGGTGATCGCATGGCTTGGCCTGGATGCGAGCAGCATCGCGGAACTGGCGACGATCCGGGCGACGTTGCCGTGCGCGACTCCGTTCCAGGCCACCCGGTATCAGTTGAGGCGTTCCACCGCCGCCGCCAGCAGCGCGGCGTCGCCGACGGCGAGCGCGCGCCCGTCGCCGTCGCGGCGGAGCTTCTGGCCGTGCCAGTCGGTGAGCCGGCCGCCGGCGCCCTCGATTACCGGGCCAAGTGCGGCCCAGTCCCAGACTTTGAGGTCGGCCTCGGCGATCACGTCGATCTGGCCAAGTGCCAGGAGCCCGTAAGCGTAGCAATCGCCGCCCCAGGACACGCGCCGCGCGGCGCACGCGAGCCGCTGCCAGGCGTCGCGGTGCGGTTCCAGCATCTCCGGGGACGTGCAGGACAGTTCGGCCTCGGCGAGTGTGGGGCAGGGGCGGCAACCGGACGTGCCGCCGAACGGCCCACGAAATGCCGTCGGTCGGCCGGCGGCACCGATCCAGCGTTCGCCGGTGATCGGCTGGTCGATAATGCCGAGGATCGGATTCCCATCATCCAGCAGCGCGATGAGCGTGCCGAAGACAGGCCGGCCGGTGATGAAAGCACGGGTGCCGTCGATCGGGTCGAGCACCCAGCGGAGAGCCGCGTCGGGGCGATCCACGCCGTACTCCTCGCCTTCGACGCCGTGGTCGGGGAAACGCTCCGCGAGGACCGCGCGCATCGCCTGTTCGGCGCCGCGATCGGCAATGGTGACGGGGCTGCGGTCGGCTTTTAGGTCGGCTTGCAGCCGGGCGCGGAAGAACGGGCGGATGGTGGCGCCGGCGACGTCGGCGGCGGCCTCGGCGGCTTCGATCAGGGCGTCCATGTTCATCGCAGTGCCTCGGCGATGCGTGCCGCCAAACGATCGGCGACCGCGTGCTTCGCCATGCGGGGCCAGTCCTCGATGCCGTAGGCGGTGATGAGATGCACCGCGTTCTCCTCGCCGCCCATGATGCCGGTGGCCGGAGAGACGTCGTTGGCGACGATCCAGTCGCAGTTCTTCCGCACCCGCTTGGCGGCCGCGTTCTCCATCACCGCGTCGGTCTCGGCGGCGAAGCCGACCACCAAGGAGGGTCGGCGCGGACCGGGGGCGGCGAGCGTCGCGAGGATGTCGGGGTTGGCCACGAGTTCGAGCACCGGTGGAGCGGCGCCAGGTGATTTCTTGATCTTCCCGCCCGACGCGCTGGCGACCCGCCAATCGGCGACCGCCGCGGCGCAGACCGCGATGTCGGCGGGCAAGGCGTCGAGGCAAGCGGCGAGCATCTGCTCGGCGGTCTCGACTTGGCGCAATTCCACGCCGGGCGGCGGCGGCACGACGACCGGCCCGCTTACCAGCGTGACCCGGGCGCCGAGCGCGGCCAAGGACGCGGCGATGGCGTGACCCTGCCTGCCGCTGCTGCGGTTGGCGAGGTAGCGCACGGGGTCGATCGGCTCATGCGTCGGGCCGCTGGTGACGAGGGCGTGCCGACCGCGCAGGGATTGCTCTGGTGCCAGGAGATGCTCGATCGCCGCCAGAATCGTCGACGGTTCGGCAAGGCGGCCGGGGCCGAACTCGTGGCACGCCATCGCGCCATCGTCGGGGCCGATCGTCCACACGCCGCGCGCCATCAGTGTCGCCATGTTGGCCTGCGTCGCCGGGTGCAGCCACATGCGCACGTTCATCGCCGGCGCCACCAGCACCGATTTGTCGGTCGCCAATAGCAGCGTGCTCACGAGGTCGTCGGCGAGTCCGGCGGCCATCTTGGCGAGGATATTGGCGGTGGCCGGGGCGATTACGACCAGATCGGCCGCCCGCGACAGCTGGATGTGCCCCATCTCGCTCTCGTCGGTCAGCGAGAAGAGTTCGGTGAAGACACGGGATTCGCTGAGTGCCTGCACCGACAATGGCGTGACGAACTGCGCGGCATTGCGGGTCAGCACGCAGGTCACGGCGCAGCCGCGCGCACGCAGCAAGCGGATGAGTTCGAGCGACTTGTAAGCGGCGATCCCGCCGGAGATGATGAGAAGAACGTGCCGTCCGGTGAGATCGCTCAAAGTCGCCACCCTGAATGGATCGCGGCGATGCCGCCGGAGAGGTTGCGCCAGGCGACGCGCGCGAAGCCGGCCGCGCGCATCATTGCTTCCAGATGCTCCTGATCGGGAAACACGCTTATGCTCTCGGCGAGGTAGCGGTAGCTCTCGACGTCGCCTGCCACCGCGCCGCCGAGCCTGGGCAGCACCTGAAACGACCACGCCTTGTAGACGGGCGCCAGGACGGCGACCTGAACGCGGCTGAACTCCAGGCAGAAGAAGCGCCCGCCCGGCTTTAGCACGCGGCGCGCCTCGGCCAGCACGGCGTCCTTGTCGGTGCAGTTGCGCAGCCCGAAGGCGATGGCGACGCGATCGACCGCGCGATCGGGCAATGGGATATGCTCGGCGTCGGCGCCCAGCAAGGTCAGATTGGCGACGATGCCCCGGGCGAGCGCGCGGTCGCGGGCGACACCTAGCATCGTCGGGTTGACGTCGCTCAGCAGTACCTCGCCACCCCCCGCGCGAAGCCAGCCGAAGCTGACATCGCCGGTCCCGCCGGCCAGATCGAGCAGCACGCGCGACGGCCTTGGATCGAGCGCGGTCACCAGGACGCGCTTCCAGGCGCGGTGGACGCCGAGCGACATCAGATCGTTCATCAGGTCGTAGCGCGGGGCGACGCTGTCGAACACCTCGCGCACCAGCCCCTTCTTCGCGGCGGCCGGAACGCGGCGGAAGCCGAAATCGGCGCTCGGTTGGTCCGGGTTGTCGGTCATGCCCCGCCATGTATAGCGTGCCTGCCATCCATGCCGGAACTCCCCGAAGTCGAGACCGTGATGCGAGGCCTGCGTGCTCGGGTGGAAGGGCGCGTGATCGCGCGCGCCGAGGCACGCCGGCCCGATCTGCGCTGGCCGTTGCCTGTTGGGCTGGTCGCGCGGTTGACCGGGGCGCGGGTCGTGGGCTTTCGCCGGCGCGCCAAGTACATCCTCATGCGCCTCGAAGGCGGCGACAGCGTGCTGCTGCATCTCGGCATGTCGGGGCGCTTCAACATCACGCCGATCCGGCCGTCTGGTTCCATGATCCTGCACGAGCATATCGCGCTGGAGACCGAGGACGGATGGCGGATCGGCTTCGTCGATCCGCGCCGCTTCGGCATGGTCGATCTGGTGCCGACCGCGAAGGAGGACGCGCACCGGCTGCTGGCGGGGTTGGGGCCGGAGCCGTTGGATGATGCGTTTACCCCGGACGTGCTGGCGGCCGCGCTCGCCGGGCGGCGGACGCCGATCAAGGCGGCGCTGCTCGATCAGGGCGTCGTCGCCGGGCTTGGCAATATCTACGTGAGCGAGGCGCTGTTTCGCGCCGGCGTCAGCCCGAGGCGGCTCGCGCGGAGCGTGGGCGCGGAGCGGGCGCGCCGGCTGGTGCCGGCGATCAAGGAGACGCTGAACGAGGCGATCGCCGCCGGCGGGTCCAGCCTGCGCGACTACGTGCAGCCGGATGGCGCGCTCGGCTATTTCCAGCACGCCTGGCGGGTCTATGGGCGCGAGGGAGCCGCCTGCGAGCGATGCCCCGGCCCACCGGGCTGCGCGGGGGTGCGCCGGATCGTCCAGTCGGGCCGCGCCACGTTCTATTGCCCGCGTACCCAGCGGTAGATAGAAGGCCGGGGATTCAAGAGTGAGGGCGGCATGGCCGAAGGCTTCGAGATGATCCAGGTCGAGACGCACGGCGCGGTCGGGCTGATCCGACTGCACCGGCCGGCCGCGCTGAACGCGCTGTGCGACCAGCTGATGGGCGAACTGGGCACCCAGTTGCTCGCTTTCGACGCCGACAAGGCGATCGGAGCGATCGTCATCACCGGCAACGAAAAGGCGTTCGCCGCCGGTGCCGACATCAAGGAGATGCGTGTCCGCACCCATCCCGAGGCGCTGCTGGAGGATTTCATCGGCCGTGGGTGGGAGACCGTGCTGCGGATCAAGAAGCCCGTCATCGCCGCCGTAGCCGGGTTCGCGCTGGGCGGCGGGTGCGAACTCGCGATGATGTGCGATATGATCCTGGCAGCCGACACCGCGAAGTTCGGCCAGCCGGAGATCAATCTCGGCGTGATTCCCGGCTCCGGTGGCACGCAGCGCCTGACCCGCGCGGTCGGCAAGTCAAAGGCGATGGAAATGATCCTCACCGCCCGTTTCATGGATGCCGCCGAGGCCGAGCGCGCCAACCTCGTGTCGCGCGTCGTCGCCGCGGACCAACTCGTGGCCGAGGCGATCAAGGTGGCCGAGAAGGTCGCCGCGCTGTCGCCGGTCGCCGTCGCGCTCGCCAAGCAGGCGGTGAACCGCGCGTTCGAGACCACGCTGATAGAGGGCGTGCGTCACGAGCGGGCGCTGTTCCTGTCACTGTTCGGCACGCCGGATCAGCGCGAGGGGATGGCGGCATTCGTGGAGAAGCGCAAGCCGACGTTCCGGCGCGGGTGATCCCTCGCGGCTTGCTTGACGGGCGTGGGAGCGGTGCCTAGAACCGCCCCCTTCCGCCTTTGCCTTTGATTGGGACGAACCGAACGCATGGCCAACACCGCTTCGGCGCGCAAGCGCATCCGTCAGACCGCCCGCCGTACGGCGCGCAACCAGGCGCGTACCTCGCGGATGCGGACCTTCATAAAAAAGGTGGAGGTGGCGATCACGGGAGGCGACAAGGCGGTCGCGGCAGCGGCCCTGCGCGCCGCGCAGCCGGAGATGCAACGCGCATCGGGCAAGGGCGTCATCCACCGCAACACCGTCTCCCGCCGGCTGTCGCGCCTGTCGGCCCGCGTCAAGGCGATGACCGCGGTTTGAACGCCCGCGCGCTCCCCTGTTGACGGGGGCGGTTACAAGGGCGATACTCTCGTATTCGCGGTTGGCATGGCAGCACGTCAGAGGCGTGGTCCTGTATTGGCCGACGTGTCGAACAACAAGACCACAAGCAAGCAAGAATAGGATTCGGTCACACGGATTTTGGCCGAAAAATCCATTGATCCTGCTTCCCGCGATGTCATACTCGTTACTGTATCGTTAGCGCGGTTAGCTAACTGTTATGCGGATCATGCTTTCGCCCGCCGGCTGGCAGGGTTGATGCGAAGCGTTCGAACGGCCGCGAGAGCCGGAGACGACGAGGCAATTCACGGTGGCGTCAGATAGCGATTTCATGGAGCGCCCAGTGGCAGGTACGGACCCAGACGGCGGCCAATCTCCCCAGCTTTCGGCGCAGTGGGACCGTATCCGAACCCGGCTGCAATCGGAGGTCGGGGATGGCGAGTACCGCTCCTGGCTTCGCCACATGACGCTCGCCGGTCTTGATGGCGACGAGATCACCGTTCAGCTGCCGAACCGGTTTCACCGCGATTGGGTGCGCGAACATTATGGGGCTCGGATCAGCGCCCTGTGGCAGGCGGAGAACGCGGCCGTGCGCCGGGTCGACATCCGGGTCGGCCTCGCCGCCGTGGCGCGCGACGATGCCGAGAGTCCGATCGTCTCTCCGGCGCTGCTTCGCACCAAGGCTTCAGCGCGATTTGAGGACCGTGCGGAGGCACGGACGGAGGCCGCGGCGGCACTGGACCAGCGATTCACGTTCGACGGTTTTGTCGTCGGCAAGCCGAACGAGTTCGCTTACGCGTGCGCGCGCCGCGTCGCCGAGCAGCCGGCGAGCACCGGCTTCAACCCGCTGTTCCTCTACGGCGGCGTCGGGCTCGGTAAGACGCACCTGATGCACGCCATCGCCTGGGAGTTGACCGGTTCCGGACAGCCGGCGCGGCCGTCCAGCGTCGCGTACATGTCAGCCGAGAAATTCATGTATCGCTTCATCGCCGCGATCCGCAGCCAATCGACGATGGAGTTCAAGGAGCAGCTTCGCAGCGTCGATGTGCTGATGATCGACGATTTGCAATTCCTGATCGGCAAGGACAACACCCAGGAAGAATTCTTCCACACGTTCAACGCGCTCGTCGATGCCGGCAAGCAGATCGTCGTCTCGGCCGACAAGTCGCCGTCCGATCTCTCGGGGTTGGAAGACCGGCTGCGCACGCGGCTGGGCTGCGGCATGGTCGCCGACCTGCACTCGACGACGTTTGAACTGCGGATCTCCATCCTGGAGGCGAAGGCGGCGCGGTCGGGTGTTCCGGTTCCGCACAAGGTGATGGAGTTCCTGGCCCACAAGATCACGAGCAATGTCCGGGAACTGGAGGGCGCGCTCAACCGATTGATCGCGCACGCCAACCTGTTCGGCCGCCCAGTCACGCTCGACGCCACGCAGGAAGTGTTGCACGACATCCTGAAGGCGCATGACCGGCGCGTGACGATCGACGAGATCCAGCGCAAGGTCGCCGAGCACTACAACATCCGATTGACCGACATGTCCTCTGCCCGGCGGGCGCGCGCGGTCGCGCGCCCGCGCCAGGTGGCGATGTTTCTAGCGAAACAGCTTACCAGTCGCAGCCTGCCCGAGATCGGGCGCAAATTCGGCAACCGCGACCACACCACGGTGATGCACGCCGTCTCCCGGGTGGCGGAGCTGATGGAGCGGGACGTTGGGTTCGCCGAGGACGTGGAATTGCTGCGCCGGATGCTGGAATCGTAGCCTTACTCGGGATTTGAGTACACACATTCCGCCAGGCGGGCGTCTTTATATACACGGAATTCGTTCGCACCTGCGAAAGATGTACACGACCGAGTAGCGCCGCGTGCCAGGATGTACGCGACGGGCGGGCATCGAAGCCCGATTTGTACACACCGCGCCGGGCCGGCGTGGCGCTTATGATTACGGATGCATCCATCCGGCGAGGATCGCCAGCAGCAGCAGGGCGACGATGTTGGTGATCTTGATCATCGGGTTCACCGCCGGTCCCGCCGTATCCTTGTAGGGATCGCCGACGGTGTCGCCAGTGACGGCGGCCTTGTGCGCCTCCGAGCCCTTGCCGCCGTGATGGCCCTCCTCGATGTATTTCTTGGCGTTGTCCCACGCCCCGCCGCCCGCCGTCATTGAGATCGCGACGAACAGCCCGCTGACGATCGTTCCGAGTAGCATCGCGCCGAGCGCGGTGAACGCGGCGACGCGCCCGCCGATTCCCCAGATGATGAGCCAAAGAATAACCGGTGCGAGCACGGGCAGCAGCGATGGCACGATCATCTCGCGGATCGCCGCCTTGGTCAGCATGTCGACGGCGCGGCCATATTCCGGCTTGTCGCGGCCTTCCATGATCCCCGGAAGCTCACGGAATTGCCGACGCACCTCGACCACCACGGCGCCCGCCGCGCGGCCCACCGCCGTCATTCCCATCGAGGCGAACAGGTACGGGAGCAGCGCGCCGATGAACAGCCCGACGACCACGAACGGGTCCTCCAACTCGAAGGGCACGGTTAGGTGCGGGAAATAATAGCGCAAATCCTGAGTGTAGGCCGCGAACAACACCAAGGAGGCGAAGCCGGCGGAGCCGATCGCGTAGCCCTTCGTCACCGCCTTGGTGGTGTTGCCGACCGCGTCGAGCGCGTCGGTCGTGACCCGCACCTCGGGCGGCAAGTCGGCCATCTCGGCGATGCCGCCGGCGTTGTCGGTGACCGGCCCGTAGGCGTCGAGTGCCACGATCATGCCGGCCAGCGCGAGCATCGTCGTTGCCGCGATGGCGATCCCGTAGAGGCCCGCCGCCATGAACGAGATGATGATGCCGATGCAGATCGCGATCACCGGCGCCGCCGTCGCCTCCATCGACACGGCAAGGCCCTGGATGACGTTCGTGCCATGTCCCGTGGTGGAGCTTTGCGCGATGCTCCGCACCGGGCGGTATTCGGTTGAGGTGTAGTATTCGGTGACGACGACGATTGCGCCGGTGACGCCGAGGCCGACGAGGGCGCAGATGAACAGATCGAGCCCGGTCAACGTCCCGCCGCCGATCAGGGCCAGCGGGGACGTGAAGCCGGTGAACCAGGCGAGCACGCCGGCGATGCCCAGGACCGACAAAGCCCCGGTCACCAGCAAGCCCTTGTAGAGGGCCCACATGATCCCGTTGTCGGCGCCGAGCCGTACGAAATAGGTGCCGATGATCGAGGTCAGAATGCAGATGGCGCCGATGCCTAGCGGCACGATCATCAGCGAATCCCGTATCCCGGGGGTGAAGAAGATCGCGCTCAGCAGCATGGTGGCGACAATGGTTACCACGTAGGTCTCGAACAAATCGGCCGCCATGCCGGCGCAGTCGCCGACGTTGTCGCCCACGTTGTCGGCGATCACCGCCGGGTTGCGGGGGTCATCCTCGGGGATTCCAGCCTCGACCTTGCCCACCAGGTCGGCGCCGACATCGGCGCCCTTGGTGAAGATGCCGCCGCCGAGCCGGGCGAAGATCGAGATCAGGCTCGCGCCGAATGCCAGCCCGACCATCGCCTCCATGATCTGGCGAAGGTCGCGGCCGGCCATCGCGCCGCGCAGGATGAGGTAATAGCAGGTCACGCCGAGTAGCCCGAGGCCGACCACCAGCAACCCGGTGACGGCGCCAGACTTGAAGGAGATCTCGAGGCCGGCGGCGAGCCCGCGGCGCGACGCCTGGGCGGTGCGCACGTTGGCGCGGACGGAGACGTTCATGCCGACATAGCCGGCGCAGGCGGACAGCACCGCGCCGATGAGGAACCCGATAGCGACCAGGTACCCCAGCGTGAACCCGAGGAAGATCATCACCAGCGCGCCGACAATGGCGATGGTGACGTATTGGCGGTTGAGGTAGGCGCGGGCGCCTTCCTGGATCGCCGCCGCAATCTCCTGCATCCGGGCGGTCCCGGCGTCCGCGGCGAGGACCTGGCGGCTGGTGACCAAGCCGTAGATCAGCGCCAGCACGCCACAAATGATGATGAGAACGAAGGCGAAGGGCATTGGGAACGGTTCCTGGCGGGCGCGCGGCCCCCCGATTCGGGGGCCACGCTGGGAAGGGTGGCGCCCTATGCCAGATGGAGGAACGTGAGGCAAATCCGCCGGATCGCGAAACGGACGCCCGCCCTTGCGCGAACCGGGCCCCTCGCGTCAAAACCCGCGTGCGTGCGCCCGTAGCTCAACTGGTCAGAGCGGGCCGCTCATAACGGTCTGGTTGCAGGTTCGAGCCCTGCCGGGCGCATCGCGATCGGGCGTTGGTTGTCGGCGTCCGCATCGCCACATAGAACGCTCCCCGAAGCCCGCAGGAGCCGCCGCCGGATGCCCAGCTATCAGTACGTCTACGTGATGAAGGACTTGACCAAGGCCTTCCCCGGTGGCCGCGAGGTGTTCAAGGGCATCACGCTCTCCTTTCTGCCCGGAGTGAAGATCGGCGTCCTTGGCGTGAACGGCGCCGGCAAGTCCACCCTGCTCAAGATCATGGCCGGCATCGAGACGGAATACGGCGGCGAGGCATGGGCCGCCGACGGCGTCCGTGTCGGGTATCTGTCGCAGGAACCGCAGCTCGACCCGGCCAAGACCGTGGGCGGCAACGTGGAGGAGGCGTTCGCCGACCTCAAGGCCGCGATGGACCGGTTCAACGCGATCTCGGCGCGCTTCGCCGAGCCGATGAGCGACGACGAGATGAATCAGCTTTTGACGGAGCAGGCCGATCTCCAAGCCAAGATCGACGCGGAGGACGGTTGGGATTTGGACCGCCGGGTGGACATCGCGCTCGACGCCCTTCGTTGCCCGCCAGCGGAAGCCGGCGTGACCACGCTTTCAGGCGGGGAACGCCGACGGGTGGCCCTCTGCCGGCTTTTGCTGGAACGCCCCGAGATATTGCTTCTCGACGAGCCGACCAACCATCTCGATGCCGAGAGCGTCGCCTGGCTGGAGCGGACACTGCGTGAGTATCCGGGCACCGTCATGCTCGTCACTCACGACCGTTACTTCCTCGACAATGTCACGGGTTGGATACTCGAAATCGAGCGGGGCCGCGGCTATCCGTATGAGGGCAACTACTCAGCCTGGCTCGCGCAAAAGCGCAAGCGCCTTGCCCAGGAAGAGAAAGAGGAAAGCGCGCGGCAGCGGGCACTCGCGGCCGAACAGGAGTGGATCGCCGCCTCCCCCCGCGCGCGCCAGGCCAAAAGTCGTGCCCGCATCCAGCGGTACGAGGACATGCTGGCCGCCTCGCAGAACCTGGCGACAGGGGTGGCGGAGATCGTCATTCCACCCGGCCCCCGCCTCGGCGGCGTGGTCATCGAGGCCGAGAACCTATCGAAGGGTTTCGGAAACCAGGTTCTCATCGACGACCTGAACTTCAAACTGCCGCCCGGCGGCATCGTCGGCGTGATCGGGCCGAACGGAGCCGGAAAAACCACGCTGTTTCGCATGATCGTGGGCCAGGAGAGTCCCGACAAAGGCAGCCTGCGGGTGGGCGACACGGTCAAGCTTGGCTACGTCGACCAATCCCGCGACTCGCTCGATCCGAACAAGACGGTTTGGCAAGAGGTTAGCGGAGGCGAGGAGGTCATTTACCTCGGCAAGCGCGCGGTGCAGTCGCGGGCCTATGTCGGGGCATTCAATTTCAAAGGTCCCGACCAGCAAAAGAAGGTCGGTATTCTCTCGGGCGGCGAACGCAACCGTGTGCATCTGGCGAAGATGCTGAAGACCGAGCACAACGTCATCTTGTTGGACGAGCCGACCAACGACCTCGACGTCGACACGCTTCGCGCGCTGGAGGAGGCGTTGGCCGAGTTCGCCGGCTGTGCCGTGATCATCACCCATGATCGGTGGTTTCTTGATCGGCTGGCTACGCACATCCTGGCCTTCGAGGGCGACAGCCACGTCGAGTGGTTCGAAGGGAATTTCCAGGCCTATGAGGATGACAAGCGTCGCCGCCTGGGCGCCGATGCCACCGAACCGCATCGGATCAAGTACCGCCCCCTCGCGCGGTAGCCGCCACGCGCTTGACGCCCAACCCGGCCTGGATCGTCAGAACCCCGCGGCTGGAGATGGTTCCGGTGAGCTGGGCCGATCTCCCGGATCTTCAAGCACTGAAGGCTGATCCGCGGGTCTTCGCGATCATGCTCGGGGGCGTGCGAGCGCCGGTCCGGACCGCCGAGGAACTCGCCGAGGATATCGCCTTCTGGGGTGCCCGAGGCTGCGGAATTTGGTCGGTTCGGGCGGACGGAACATTTTTGGGCATCACCGGCTTCATGCGGCGTCCGGACAATCGAGAAGTCGCCTTGCGTTTTGCTCTTTGGCCGGAGGTGCACGGGCAGGGTTTCGCGCGAGAGGCGGCCGGCGCAGCTCTACGCTTCGGTCATGACCGTGCCGGTCTTCGCCGCGTCGTGGCGGTTGCCCGTGAGAGCAATATTGCCTCTCGCACCGTCCTCGGCGGGATCGGCATGATCCAAGCGGGCGCATTCCTCCAACGAGGCTATCGGATGGTGCTCTACGAGAGTCTCCGGCCTTGACCTCTCACCCATTTTCGCTCGCTTGCCGCCGCATCGCGTCCAGGAGCGCCTGGACATTGTCGTGATGCTGGACCAGGAATGAATTATAGTCGTCGCGTTGGGTCAGTCGCAGGGAAGTCCCCTCGGCCAGGACGTCGACTATTTTAGGGCTGCCGTCGACCTGACGGACGACCCAGTCGACCGAAGCGGATGGCTTCTTTGGTCCGACGATCGTGCTGGAAACCACTTCGCCCTCCGGCCTGGAGGTCGTGCGGCCGATGGTAAACCGTACGCCTTCATAATCACCGATCTTGCTGGTGATGCTGGCGATCAGCACCTTGTGGAACAAAGTCTCGTACTCGGCTTGCTGCTGCGGAGTCGCGAGACGCCAGAAGCGCCCAAGGACAAATCGCCCCACTCCGGAGACATCCACATCGGTGTCGATAATGCGCGTCAACGCCGCGCTTTTCTGTTCGGTCGAGCCCGGTCCATTGATGATGCCGGTCAGCCTTGTGCCCAGGCTCTGAACGAAGGCGGATGCCTGGTCGGTGCTCTGAGCCCGAACCGGCGAGACGCCAGCGATGAGGCAGGCGGCAGTCAAGGCAAGGGTTGTACGGCGAAGGAGCATTTAGGGACCTCGTGTCGCTCAGCTAGCGGGTGCGGGAGGGGTGGAAGAAGCAGCGGAGGGAGCGGGAAACCAAGCAGGGATAGTCCGCTGGTCGTCGGTGCGGGTTGCGTCCACTTGAGCATCCCGATGCTGTCGGTAGAGACTGCGGAAAGTCGCGTAGGGATCAAGGGCCGTCCGCTTGATCTCCTTGAACGTACCGAGATATTGCGAGCGGGCATCGACGAGGTTCAGGCTGAAACGGCCCCAATCCAGGGCCGTGACAGCGATTCCCTGGCCGAAATGGCCCAACGGATCGGCGGCGATGTCCACGAGGCGGCCCGAGGAATCGCGCGGGCTGCCTGGCCCCAGCACCGGCAGGAACAAATACGGCCCGCTTCCCACCCCCCACAGCGCGAGGGTCACCCCGAAATCCGTATCGTGGTTAGGGTAGCCGAGACGCTTGGCGACGTCGAACGCGCCCAGGCCGCCAACCGTGGTATTGATCACGAAGCGCACGAGCGTATCGCCGGCGCGACGCGGCTTGCCCTGGAGCATGTCGTTGCCGAGCGCCACCGGCGAGGCCAGGTTTCCCAGCACATTGTGGATGGCGTGGCGCAGCCCGTCGGGCAGTACGTCTGTGTAAGCCACCGCCGCCGGCCGGATCACGAACCTGTCCAATTGGTTGTTGACGCCGTACATCGCGCGATTGAACGGTTCGATCGGATCGTTCGCACTGCGGTAGTCGGCCAGTGCATCGGGCTGGCTGGCCGGCGGCGGGGTGGCGCAGCCAGCCAGCACACCTGCCAATCCGGCGGCGGCCAGCCAGAGGAGGGGGTGCTTCGGAACGTGCATATGTCTGCCTTCGACCAATAAGGGCACCATCGCCCGGCCGGTGCTGGCACGCTCATGCCGGTAACCGGGCCGGATTGAAACAGGGTCACGATTAAGCTTCCGTGAGTGGGATGTAGCACTCCGAGAACAATCCGCAACGCGTACGACGATTTATGCTTCGCGGCTTGCGCCCTCCGGGCGCGTAACGGCAAAAGGATGGCTATGGAAGCTGCCGCCCTCGGTCTCGGTGACCGCACCCAGCATACGCTTGCCCGCTGGCTTACCAACCCGCGCCTGGACGGCTTGCCCGCCCCTGGCGGCGATGGCCAACCGCCCAAGCTCTCGTTCGAGTTCTTCCCGCCCCGGACGGAGGCGCTGGAGCGGCAACTATGGGTCTGCATCCGTCGCTTGGAGCCGCTGGGTCCTCGATTCGTGTCGGTCACCTATGGGGCCGGCGGAAGCACGCGCGCACGCACACACGCCACCGTGGTCCGACTCGTGCGGGAAACGGCTCTGCTCCCGGCCGCGCATCTTACCTGCGTCGGCGCGAGCCGCGCGGAGGTCGACGAAGTGGCTCACCAATATTGGGAATCCGGTATCCGCCACGTCGTCGCGCTGCGGGGCGATCCACCAAGCGAAGGGCCGCGAGAGCGGCAATCGGATGGCTATGCCTATGCCGCGGACCTCGTAGCCGGGCTTCGGCGGGTCGCCGATTTTGAGATTTCCGTCGCCGCCTATCCGGAAACGCACCCGGAGGCGTCTAACCCCGAATCTGATCTCGACAATCTAAAGCGTAAGCTCGACGCCGGCGCCACCCGTGCCATCACCCAGTTCTTCTTCGACGGCGCGGTGTTCTTGCGCTTTCTGGACCGCTGCCTTGCGGCCGGCATCACGGCGCCCATCGTTCCCGGGATCATGCCGGTGTCGAATTTCGCTCAGGCCACCCGGATGAGTGCCATGTGTGGCACCAGAATCCCACCTTGGCTCGCCCGCATGTTCGAGGGCACTGAAGACGATGCGGAGTTGCGCCGCATGATCGCCGCCATCGTCGCGGCCGAGCAAGTCCGCCTGTTGCAGGCGAACGGCATCGACGAGTTCCACTTCTACACGCTGAACCGACCGGAGCTGACGTCTGCCATCGCCCATCTCCTTGGCGTCCGCCCCCACGTCGCGGCGGTCCCCACCGCGTGAGCGATTATCTCGCCCGGCTGAACGCCGAGCAGCGGGTTGCGGTGGAGACACTCGATGGCCCGCTCCTCGTGCTGGCGGGCGCCGGGACGGGGAAGACCCGTGTGCTCACCACGCGCTTCGCCCACATCCTCGTCTCGGGCCGCGCTTCTCCAGGCCAAGTGCTCGCTGTCACGTTCACCAACAAGGCGGCTCGCGAAATGCGTGAGCGGGTCGGCGCCATCCTGGGCCGTCCGGCGGAGGGCCTCTGGCTCGGCACGTTCCATGCCCTCTGCGCGCGGATGCTGCGCCGGCACGCGGAATACGTGGGTCTCGGGCAGGGATTCACGATTCTCGATGCCGACGACCAGCTCCGGCTGTTGAAGCAAGTCATGGAATCTGCCGGCATCGAAGTACGCCGCTGGCCGCCGCCCGTGCTGATGAGCATCGTGCAAAGGTGGAAGGATCGCGGTCTCACCCCGGCCCGGGTTACCTCCGCGGAGGATACCGATTTCGCCGGTGGCCGCGGACGTGCTCTCTACGAGGCATACCAGGATCGGCTTCGTGCTCTGAACGCTGCCGATTTCGGTGACCTGCTTCTGCACATGACGGAGATCCTGCGAACCCAGCCCGACGTTCTCGCGCAGTATCATCGTGCATTCCGATATATTCTTGTGGACGAGTACCAGGACACGAACGTGGTCCAGTACCTGTGGCTGCGACTGCTCGCCCAGCAGCACCGCAACATCTGCTGCGTCGGTGACGACGATCAGTCGATCTATTCCTGGCGCGGTGCGGAGGTGGAGAATATTCTCCGCTTCGAGAAGGATTTTCCCGGTGCGCGTGTGATCCGTCTCGAAGCCAATTATCGCTCCACCGCTCCTATCCTCGCCGTCGCGGCCGGCCTGATCGCTCACAATGAGGGTCGATTGGGCAAGACGCTGCGCCCTGGGCGCGAGGATGCCGCCGGCGAAAAGGTGCAAGTCGTGGGCTTGTGGGATTCCGACGAGGAAGCCCGCATGGTTGGCGACCGTATGGAGGCACTGCGCCGCGACGGCCAGGCGCTTTCCGAGATGGCGGTATTGGTCCGCGCCGGTTTCCAGACCCGCGCGTTCGAGGAACGGCTGATTACGCTCGGCATTCCCTATCGCGTCGTCGGCGGGCTGCGCTTTTACGAGCGTCAGGAGATTCGGGATGCAATCGCCTATATGCGTGTCATCGTTCAACCGGCCAACGATCTCGCTTTTGAGCGCATCATCAACGTCCCGCGGCGCGGCGTCGGCGAAGCGGCGCTGCGCGCCCTGCACGAGGCGTCACGCGCCCAAGCCATACCGCTCACCGAGACCGCCCTTCGTCTGCTCGCCGAAGGCGGGCTGAAGGGGAGGGTCCGGGAGGCATTGAACGAGCTGTTTCGCGCCTTCGCCCGCTGGCGCGCGATGCTCGGCGTCGACGGCCACGTCGTCACCACGGCGGCCATGCTCGACGAGAGCGGCTACACGGCGATGCTTCAGAAGGACAAATCGCCAGAGGCGCCGGGCCGGCTGGAGAACCTCAAGGAACTCGTTCGCGCTCTCGCGGATTTCGAGACGCTTGCCGGTTTCCTCGATCACGTGTCCCTGGTGATGGAGAACGAGGAGAATGCCGAGGCCGATCGGGTCAGCCTGATGACCCTGCACGGCGCCAAGGGCCTAGAGTTCGACACCGTGTTTCTGCCCGGCTGGGAGGAAGGCCTGTTCCCCAACCAGCGCGCTCTGGACGAGAGCGGCGTCAAGGCTCTCGAGGAGGAGCGTCGCCTCGCTTATGTCGGCCTCACGCGTGCAAGGCGCCGAGCCATCGTGAGCTATGCCGCCAACCGGCGCGTGTACGCCAACTGGCAGAGCAGCATCCCGAGCAGGTTTATCGACGAATTGCCTGAGGAGGAGGTGGATCGGGTTGGTTCGGCGGCGCTGGCGCGTGATGCAAGCCCCGCTGCCCCGATCGCGTTCAGGGGCCAGTTCCCGCTCGCCGCCCAGCGTGGGAAGATCATGGAAGCGTGGGAACAGCCTGGGCGGTTGGCTCGCGCCGACACAATTCCAGTGGGCAGCCGCGTCTTCCATCAGAAGTTCGGCTACGGAACAGTTACCAGTAGCGATGACGACCGTCTCGACGTCACCTTCGATACGTCCGGGACGAAGCGCGTGCTGGATCGCTATGTCGAGAAGGCCCAGTAGGACCTCAGATTTTCTGCAGCCTCGCCGCGAAGAAGCCGTCCATCCCTCCGCGGTCCGCCCACATTCCCGGGTCTGTTCGCACGTATCCGTCCGCCGTTCGCGCCTCCGGCAAGTCCGCCAATTCCTGGGCGGTGAACGGAAAGGGCCGCCAGCCGCCGCTCGCCAACAACCTTTCAATGCGAGGTGCCCCTTCTTCCGGCTGGAGTGAGCAGACCGCGTAGACTAGCCGTCCGCCCGGCCGTAGCATTCGTCCGGAATGCTCCAGCAGGCGGTCCTGAGCCGCTGCTGCCGCGGCGACATCGCGCGGCCGCTTAAGGCGCGCCACATCCGGATGGCGGCGGATCGTCCCCGTCGCGGTGCAGGGCGCGTCAAGCAGTATGGCATCCAACGATGCTGCCTCCCACACCGTCGCATCGTCGTGCACGATTTCGGCTGTCAGCCGCAGCCGGGCAAGGTTCTCCCGCAGCCGTACGATGCGCCCCGCGTCCCGCTCCACGGCTGTCACTCGCGCACCGCTTGCGGCGAGTTGGGCTGTCTTTCCACCCGGTGCAGCGCATAAATCCGCGACGTGCTCGCCGGGGCACGCGGCCAGCAGCCGTGCCGGCAGCGCCGCGGCGGCGTCCTGCACCCAGAACGTGCCCTCTGAGTATGCGGGCAGATCGACCACACGAGTGCCCGACGGGTAGCGGATTGAACCGGTAGGCAGCCATTCCCCGCCGGGCGGTGGCATCGCTCCTGGCTTCAGCGTTAGGTCGATTGGTACTGGCGCCTCGTGCGCACATCCGATCGCGCGCGCCCTCGCTCCCCACGATGCCCATAGCCAATCCGGCGTGTCGACCCGTACTCCGTCCATCGCGGCAAGCGCAGTCGGTCCCGTTTCCGCAACCCGCCGCAGAACCGCGTTCACAAATGCCGCGAACGGGGCGAGTCCCCTTGAACGACTCAAGCTGACGGCCGTCCCAACCGCCGCGTGCGCCGGCGTGTCCAGTAGCAGCAAACCCGCCGCTCCCAGACGCAACACATGGCGCACCGCCGCGGGCGGTTCCTTCCGTAGCAGCGGGGCGAGCACGGCATCTAGGCTGCCGAGCCGGCGTAGGACGGACGCGGCCAGCCGTCGCGCCGCCGCTTTGTCACGTCCCGCCAAGGGGGGCAGTCGATCAAGCGCTTCCTCAAGCGGCCGATGTGCATCGAGGACGGCCGAGAGCAGATCGAGTGCTGCCTCACGGGTAGGATCCTGCATGGCAACTCAGATGCGCGAACGACGGGGCGCTGACAAGCGCCGCGCCCGCCGTCAGCACGGTTGCTTTCCCCCGCGCGGCGCGGAATGTTCTTGTGATGCCGATTCTCTCTGGAAGGGCGCGGTTGGCCGGTATCGTCGGATGGCCGGTGGCCCACTCCCGCTCTCCACGCATCCATGGCTTTTGGCTCGACCGCCACGCGGTCGACGGCGCCTACGTGCCCCTTGCCGTCCGGCCCGAGGATTTCGTTTCCGCGCTGCGGGGCCTGCGGGCGGCCGGCTTCGCCGGCGTCAATGTCACCATCCCGCACAAGCGCGCGGCCTTCGCGTTGTGCGATGCCGTGGATGACGTCGCGCGCCGGGCGGGCGCGGTGAACACCATTGTTTTCCACGAGGATCGGATACAGGGCACGAATACCGACGGCTTTGGCTTTCTCGCCAGCCTGGATGCCGAGGGGGTGGATCCCGCTGCCGGGCCGGCTCTGATCCTCGGTGCCGGCGGGGCGGCCCGCGCCATCGCGGCTGCCTTGCTGGCAAAAGGGGTATCCGTCACGATATCAAACCGTACCCGCGAGCGGGCCGAAGCCTTGTCTCACGACCTTCGTGGCCTCACCGTCATCGACTGGAACGCCCGACAGAGGGCCCTGAGAGACCAGATACTGGTGGTCAATGCGACCAGTCTCGGCATGGGTGGAACGTCCGGACCCGCTCTGGCTCTCGATGATGCCCATTCGTCGCTGGTGGTGGTCGACATTGTCTATACCCCGCTTGAGACGCAGCTGCTGGCCGCCGCGCGGGGTCGCGCTTTGCGCACCGTGGATGGTCTCGGGATGCTACTTCATCAGGCACGTTGGGGATTCGCGGCGTGGTTCGGCGTTCAGCCCACGGTGGACGCGGAGCTGCGCCGGTTTGTCCTCTCCGACCTCGATCCGGCATGAAGATCATCGGCCTGACGGGTGGAATAGGCATGGGGAAATCGACGGCGTCGGCGGCATTCCGCCGCGCCGGCATCCCCGTATTCGACGCCGACTTGTCCGTTCATCGTCTGCAAGCTCCGGGTGGACGCGCGGTGCCCGCGATCGCCCTGGCTTTCCCAGGCACGGTGTGTCACGGCGTGATAGATCGCTCGCGGCTGCGTGAGGTAGCGCTTGGCGACCCCGCCGCTCTCGCCCGCCTGGAGAAGATATTGCATCCAATGGTCCGTGCCGAGGAACGGTCGTTTCTCGCGCGCGCGCGTCGTGCAGGCCGGAGCCTTGCTGTTCTTGACATCCCTTTGCTATTTGAGACGGGAGGTGACCGTCGCGTCGATCTTGTCGTGGTGGTCACGGCGCCTCGGTCGGTCCAGGAATATCGTGTGCGTTCGCGGCGGAGGATGTCGCGGGACGCGATCGCTGCCGTCATCGCCCGCCAGATGCCCGACATCGAAAAGCGGCGGCGCGCCGACGTCGTTATCCGCACCGGCCTTTCGCGCCATTACGCGCTACGGGCGCTGCGCCGCCTGATCGCCTCGCTGCGCCAATGACCCGGGCGGTCCTCTTCGACACCGAGACGACCGGGCTGGAGCCACATCTGGGCCACCGCGTCGTCGAGGTCGCGGCGCTGGAACTGATTAATGGCCTACCGACTGGTCGGCATTTCCACACCCTCATCCATCCTGGCCGGGATATCCCGGAGGAGGCCACCCGCATTCACGGGCTGACCGAAGCGCATTTGCGCGACAAGCCGGTGTTCGACGCGATCGCGAGCGACCTCCTTGCGTTCCTCGAAGACGGGAATTTGGTAGCGCACAACGCGCCGTTCGACTTTGCTTTCCTAGATGCGGAGTTCGCGCGCGCCGGCTTGGACCGTCTCGATCCGGCTCGCATGGTCGATACGCTGGCACTCGCCCGGGTGCGTTTCCCGGGGTTGCCCAACAGCCTTGACGCGCTATGCCGACGATTTGGGATCGATATTTCCGCCCGCACCACGCACAACGCTGTGCTGGACTGCAAGCTTCTCGCCGAAGTCTACATCGAGCTGACTGGCGGGCGGCAGCGCGGATTATTGCTGAAGACCGAGCAGCGAGCGTCACCCGTGCTTACTTACACGTTGTCCGGCACTCGCGCGGCGCGACCCATCGTGCTGACCGGCGCCGAGTTAGCCGCCCACGCAGCGTTCCTCGCACGCCTAAATGACCCGCTTTGGCTTGTTCCTTGAGGTCGGGTCAGGCGGGCATCAGCCCAAGGCAACGGCCCCGCTGACCCGCGCGAAAGAGGAACTCCACGATCTCGCGGGCGCTCGGCGCAATGCTATGTTTCGTGACGGACGTCAGACCCCAGAGTTCCTCAACGGCGTCCGCAGCTCCGGCCAGCGCCGGATCACCGCCAGTCAGCATCAACACGGGGAGTTCGGGATCGTGCGCCGCGACCAGCTTCATGACATGGCATCCGTCCTGGCCCATTCCGTCCATGCTCGCCAGTACCGCCATCGGCCGTCGGTCCCGCAGCACCGGGGCGAGGTCATCCTCGCCCAGAACTCGTGCCAGACGCACCCCCAGGAATGCACATAACTCTTCGATCGCGTGCGACCACTGTGACTGGTCCTCGACGACGACGACGGTGGCCTCACGAGTCGGGGCACCCACGCTGATACCGGTTCGGTCCACGTGTTGGTCGAAGATTTTGCTGTCAATGCGGCTCATCGGGTCCTCCCGCCGGTTTGCAAGGTTGACCCTCGCGGTCGGCATGGGGACTGTGCCGAATTTCGAGTTCTCCGCGAAAGTCCCAGTGACGTCAGTACTTCGTCAAGTCCGTAAATTCCGCGTCAAGAATCATGAATTCGTGACGACCCCGTCGAATGGGTGGTTTGCGGAAGCCTCCCGCTGCCTTTGGCGCATAGTCGAGAGAGGAGAAAGTGCGTGAGAGGAAAAAATACCCGTAGATAGCTAGCCAGAGTGGCCGGTGCATGTAGCACTCGAATTGTCCGCTCCGTTCTGGGTTTGGCCTCGGGCCATGGCCCGAGGCCAAACCGCCGCGTCGAGCGGGTTCACGCGTTGGTCTGTCA
>JBAWFF010000356.1:0-2330 GCA_049591635.1 Acetobacteraceae bacterium | reverse complement strand
AGCAGAGTTTAGAATGATTTGCTGTTCAAGGGATCTCGGAAGCGGTCCCTGTTACGTGGGTGCGGAACTGGCTTGTACGGTGAACCGGCGCCTGACGGCGTCCGCGTGTGGGGAAATTGAGGTTGTTGTCCGGTTCCTCCCCGTATTAGAGAACGGCACGTCGGGTCGATTCCGGGCGCCAAACTTACGGGACATCAATGTCGGTAGCGTATTTCGTTCTCTGCCATTCCTCGCGACCATTTTTGCTTGATTTATTCCGGCATCTCTACAGCGAGGAGAACTTGTACGTTTTGCATTGCGATCAGAAGGCGCCTGCCGATCTCCATGACCTGGCGTCGGGGTTATCCGCGTCATTCAGGAATGTCGAAAAGTTGCCCAGCCGTCTTTGCAGCTGGGGGGGATTCAGCCTGGTATCAGCGACTTTGGACGCGATGGGCTATGCGTTAATCGCGCAGCATCGCTGGGATCATTTTGTCATCCTCAGTGAAAGCCATCTCCCTTTGATGTCGCCAGATGAGATCACCAAGCAGCTACAGCTGGGGGTTAGCTATATCGAGACCTGGCCCGTGGAGAAGTTTCCGGAGAGCGGAAAATCCGATATCAGGCACCGGTTCACGCTTCGGTATCGTGAATTGCCTGGGGTCGGGAGTTTCGGCGGCGGGCGCCAGGCCCTTCCGGTTCAATGGCCGGATAAGCTTTATCATGGCAGCCAGTGGATGGTCCTATCCCGGGTAGCATGCGAAGGCGCTCTAGAATCGATTTCTCACACGCGCGATTGGGAGGTGTTCGAGCACTCGCTTCTCGCCGACGAAACGGCATTGCAAACCCTGGTTATGAATTTGCCGGGCGCAGGACGCGGCGATGTGCAGTTCTCTAACAGAACGTTTGTCGCTGCCCCCCACCTAAGCGGCAGCAACGACATCATTTTCTCTGTCGACAATTTCTTCAGTGCGCGCGATCTTGGTCATTTGTTTATCCGCAAGCGCCCAAAAGAGCTTGCCGACCTCGTGCAGGCTGAGTTGGATACCTTTTCAAGATTCTCGAGAGAAGAACTGGAGGGGCGCCTACAGGCGAACGCTCCCCCCCGAACTGTTCATCGGCCGTTAGAGCGGGTTTCCCTTGCAGGCTTGCTGGACGCCGTCCGCGCGGAGGCAGCACAACATTACAGGAACCTAAAGCAAGAATTCATCGAGCCTAGGCCGAACTGCCCTACCTGCTACGTGAAGTTCAGTCTCCCGCACTGGGGACAAGCCCTGTCGGTTGTTCTTCTATCGCAGGATTTAGCCACGTTCAAGATGCTCCTGCTCCTGGAAACCGCATCTGATGGTCTCTACCAAGAGTCGCTGGTTGCCGGCTACCTGACGACGGTGCTTAAGTTGCGGGTGTATGGTCTGTTTTTGCGTAAGGAGATCCACGTCGGTGCGAGTGCCCAGCACGGGTTCCTGACGCCCGATGTTGATGGTGAGGCCCCAGCGGCCGCAGCTATTGCACGCATACTTACAAGCTATCTAAACGCCGGAAATGAGGTTGCTGGAGAACTCCTCCATGCACCAATCCAGCCGCAAACGGGGACAAACGATCGGATGGCGAATCCTCCCGTGTCAGTGCTTGCCGCGCCTACGCCGAAGCACCGCGCCTCAATGTATCATATCGTCGACCCCAAAAGGCCAGATCTGGGGGGCAATCTTCGGCACGGAGACATACATACTTCTTGCCCCGTCCTATGGCGCTTCTTGATCGATCGATTTGGGATCAAATCGTTTCTCGATATCGGGTGCGGTGAAGGACATGCCGTCCTTTTCTTCCATCGACGTGGCGTACATTCGCATGGCATCGACGGCCTTGAGCTGAATATTCGTCATGCGGTGGCGCCAATTTGCCAACACGACCTGCTTAGCGGACCGTATATAATGCCGGTCGATCTAACTTGGTCCTGCGAAGTCGCGGAGCATATTGACGAGTCTAAAGTTGATTATTTCATTAGAACTTTGACAAACGGGCGCGTTGTCGCAATGACTCATGCCGTTCCGGGCCAAGGCGGTTATCATCACGTAAATTGCCAAAGCTCCGATTATTGGATCGACCAACTGGAACAGCGCGGTTATTGCCTTGCCGCTGACAATGCTATTTTCCGTGAGGTAGCCTCTAAGGAACATACATGGAACTATTTTATGAAGACAGGATTGGTTTTCGTGCGAGAATAGTGCACTCGATCTGTAGCATGTGACCCTGAATATTGGGCTTTTCTATGCCATTGCTTCACCTCGGCTGAGCCACCAACTTGAAATCTTCCCATCGGCTCGACAGCTTAAAATCACCCCAGATGTGCT
>JBAWFF010000355.1:0-3265 GCA_049591635.1 Acetobacteraceae bacterium | reverse complement strand
GGTCCGGACGGTTCGCCGTCCGGACCCTCCGAGGGTTACGCGGGCATCGTGCGCTTCTGGTGCGCACGTCCGACGCGCGCCGTGTCCTCGTTCTGACCGGAGACGACGCGTACGCCCTCGTCGATGCGCGCGGCCACCGTCTCGGGCGTGCAGCCCTCCAGGAACGCGATTCCGTTGGCGCGACACGCCGCCATGATGCGCGCCCGTGCCTTCGCCATCTCCGGCGGATAGGGGAAGCGCTGCACCTCCACGTAGCCGAGCGACAGACCGAGATCGCCCGGCCCCATCTCGGCGAAGGCGAGGCCGGGGACGGCCAGGATGGCCTCGCAATTCGCGACCCCTTCCGGGCTTTCGAGCTTCACGCCCAGCA
Source organism: Acetobacteraceae bacterium (assembly GCA_049591635.1). Lineage (GTDB taxonomy): Bacteria > Pseudomonadota > Alphaproteobacteria > Acetobacterales > Acetobacteraceae > DATFDN01. The sequence goes on along the minus strand of JBAWFF010000355.1, from coordinate 2,895 downwards.
TCAGCTCGCCGTCCCGCTCGAGCGGCCACGGCTCGCAGCGCGCGAAATACTCGCTTTGCGACAGCCCCCAGATCGGGGCCGCCGTGCCCTCCGATCCACGCCCGCGCATCCCCCGTCCGAGCGTGCCGGGTGGGCTTGCATCGTGCGCCGTGGAGGCGCCGCTCATCCGGGCAATCGGCGAGGGCAGGGCGGGATCAAGCCCCGCCGCGTGGTGCGGATAGCGGCAGGACTCGATGAAGGCGCGGACGGCGTCGGCGGTCTCGGCCTGGCACAGCAAGATGCCATGCGCCCCGCGCCCGAGGATCTGGCGGAACTGCCACGCATTGAATCGCACGTTCGCCGCATCGGTGCCGTTGACCGGCGCCTCGACGATCACCGTGGGCGTGCGGTGCCCCGAACGCGTGGGGCCGCCCTCGACCAGCCCCTGCATGTATTCGGCGAGGCCGCTCATGTCGAAGGCGCCGTGCTCCATGCCGACATTGATGTAGTCGGCCCAGGTGCCGGCATCCTCGCGCCCCTGCGCGCGGGTCAGGACGTGGCCGGAATGGGCGCCGGTGTAATAGATCGCCTGGCCCTGCTCCAGCAGTTCGATCGCGCGGTTCACCCTGCTCGCCATTGCTCCCCCCGGTGCGTGCGAAGCGAGGATAGGACGCGACAAGCGGCGAGTCACATGCCCGGCGCCAGACTTGCGAGCCATCCCGCGGCCAGCACGATGCAGAGAGCGAGCATCGCTTCCACCCCCACCGACAAATCGATTGCTCGCCGCGACTCACGTGGGCGAGGACCGGCGATACGGCCAATCAGCACCGAGCGGTTCAGGAGGGCCAGCACGAGGGCGGCGGCGAACAGCGCCAGCTTCGTCGCCATCGCCGCGCCATAGGGCGTGCCGACCAGCCCGGCGAAGCCGCGCGTCAGGATGCCGAGCTGGAGGATCCCGCTCGCCATGATCGCCAGCACCGCGATCACGCCGAGGCGGCCAAAGCGACGCAGCATCCGTGCCGCCTCCGACGCAGGCAACGTCCGCAACGTCAGCAACAGCGGTGTCAACCCTCCGGCCCAAGCCCCGGCCACGAGCAGATGGACGATTTCGGAGGCGACCAACACATCGCCGCGCACCCCGAAGACCGCGCCCGCATGGGCCAGCAGCGGCTGCAAGGCGGCGGAGACGGCTGTGAGCACAAGGCAGGCACGAACGCCTCGCCCCACCCCCAAGAGAATCACAACCGCGGCGAGGAGGACGAGCCGGGCCAGGAGGAGGCGCCCAAACCGAAAATACGCCAGCATCTCGGGGACTGCGGCGAACGCCCGCACCGGCCCGTTCACGCCGGCGATCGCGCCCGCCTCCGCCGCCAGCCACGCGATGCCGAGGGCAAGCGCGAGCGCGGCGCTGTACAAGGCAAGACGGCCAAGCCGAAGCGCGAGCACGACACCAGGGGCGGGCATCAGCCGCGCGAATGCCAGGGTCCCGAAGGCCGAGAGGAGTGCCGCCACATGCGCGCCGCGCAGCAGCACCAGCAGCAACGAGACGGTCACGGGGCGATCGAGAAGCGGAAGCGTCCCTCCGTCTTGTGCGTATCCTCCGCGGTCGCGTGCCAGACGACGGTGTAGGCGCCGGGGGCAAGCTTCGGCAGGCCGACGATGAGCGTGCGCGCGTCATCGCCCGATCGCGGCGGCGTCGCGGCGATCGGGTGGCCGGCCGCGTCCAGCACCTGCACGGTGCAGAAATGTACCACGACCCCTTCCGTGAAGTGCAAGCGCAGCGCCCGCGGGGCGGTGGCGACGGTGCTTCCCACCGCGGGAACGGCGCCATCGAGGAAGGCGTGCGCGAAGGCGTGCGGCAGAAGGCCGAGCGTCAACGCGGCGGCGAGGAGAGCGGTGCGGGTCATGCGGGTCACCATTGTAGCAGGGGTTTGCCCAACGTGTGGGGGAACAGGTCGTCGAAATACAGGTGGAACTGGGCGATGGCGCCGATCCCTCGCCCGCTCTGGCCGTTGGCGGGCACCAGCGCCTCCAACGACACCGCGTAGACGTCCGCCGTATAGACCGCGCCGACGCCGAACAGGTACTGGGTGCCGGTCGCGTGCGGACGGCTCGCCGGAGAGGACCAGGACAGCTCGATCAGCGGCGTCAGCCGCCCCAGCACCGACGGCAGGCCAAGATCGCGCACCTGCGTTTGCAAGTAGGGGATGCTGTATTGCAGCGACAGGCCGCCCACCCAGCGGTTCTCGGTGCCGTCGTTGAACGTCCCAGGCGCGCCGCCCGGCAACGCGCCCAGCCGCTTGTCGGCGAGCTGGTAGCCGATCGTGCCGGTCAGCGCGAGCGGGCGCAGAAAGCCGATCGGCAGGTCGCCCAGCCCCTTGCCCCAATACAGCGTCGGCGTGGTGGTGCCGACGTCGTCGTTGTCGATGCCGGGGGAACCCGTGCGCGCGAACTCGCGGATCACCCCGAGGGAGACAAGCGTCTCGTGCTCGGGGTTCACATAGGCTTGGTATTTCAGGGTGAGGGACAGATTCTCCCAGCCGCTGGCGTTCTTCGCGCCCGGGTTCGTCTGCAGCGAATAGCCGTCGTTGAGCCCGAAACCGAAATGCTCGGTGATGCGCTTGTCGAACTCGAAATCCGTCTCGTAGGCGTTCCCTCCGCCGGGCGCGGGCTGCCAGGAGGTCGTCGGCAGCGACGCCTCGTCGGAGACGGCGGGATCGTCGAGCAGGAGCGTGTTGACGAAGATGCGGGGGCCGGCGACGCCATGGGCGAAGGCCGGTGGGATGAAGGCCATTGGGGCGAGCAGCGCGGCGCATAGCGCCGGCGTAAGGGTGCGGAACAAGGGATTCCCTCCTTGGCATGAGCGAGGACGCGCCCGCGGGGTGTCCCGCGGACGGAGGCGGCTCAGGCCAGGGG
>JBAWFF010000354.1:0-4050 GCA_049591635.1 Acetobacteraceae bacterium | reverse complement strand
AGGGAGAACGCGAGCGCGGCGGAGGCCATCAGCGCGGCGCGAAGCAGGCGGAAGCGTGGACGCATGGGCAGGACCCCGATCAGAAGCGGCCAGTTGTGGCCGCGAGACCTCCCGGATGCAACAGGTTCGTCCGAAGGGGTCGTGCAGCGGGCCAGTCTTTGGAAGTATCCCGACCAGCCTCCGGGCGCGAGATGCGCTCCTGGGCGGCCAGAACCGATTGACGCATTTCGGAACGATCACCCCGATCCTGGCGGCGCCCTCACGAGCCCGTCGGTTGCCGCCAGCTCGGGGCAATGGAACGGCGTCAGGCCCGCGCGGCTCATTTGGAAAAGGCCTGCTCCAGCTCCTTCAAGACGCTCTCCTCCGCGGGCGACACCCTCCTGACGAGACCGAGAATACCTCCCGCGGCTTCAGCGACAGCTCGGGCGCGATCCAAGAGTTCCTGCCTAAACGCAGGCCTGGCGTCGGGGCTCAGCGAAGCCGACAACGCGCCTATGTAGTCCTTCCAGGCGGCCACCAATGCGGGCGGCGGCGGTTCTTCCAGCCATCGTTTGAACAGTTGATAGCCTATATCCTGCTTGCCCAAACCCATTTCCGTCGCCTTGGAAAAGGCAACGCTTCGCTCCTTGTCGTCGATGCTGCCGTCCGCCCAAGCCACCGCCACCAATGGGACCACGGAAAGCGCGGCGAGCGTATCGCTCCCGATATCGAGGGCAGCAAGCTTGCCGAGCACTGCGTCATCGGTGATGCCGGAGGCCGCCGACAACGCCTCCTTGCTCCGTCGGGCTTGGTCCATGTCCCGTAGCCGCCGTCGCAGTTCCTCGTTCTGCTTCGCGAAGAACGCCTCCTCCAGCGCAACGCGACGATCACCCAGAAACTCGTTGCTCATTGTCGACTCCGGCAGAAGATTGGAGGTGGCGGACGTTGTAGCAGGTTCATGGCGCCTGCTCCCGAAGCGGCTGGCCCGGCCGGTTTGCATTCATGCGGTTCCTCCTCGCCCGACGTCGTTGCGCCACCAGCAAGTTCAGGCCTTCCACCAAGACCGAGAAGCCCATTGCGGCGTAGATATAGCCGCGTGGCACGTGGAAGCCGATGCCGTCCGCGACCAGCACCATCCCGATCAGCAGCAGGAATGACAGCGCTAGCATCTTCACCGAGGCATGCCGCTCGATGAACGAGGCGAGCGGGCCGGAGGCGGCGAGCATCAGGGCCATCGCCACCACGATCGCCGCCACCATCACCCAGATCTCCTCGGCGATGCCTACAGCGGTTATCACGCTGTCGAGCGAGAAGACGACATCGAGCAGCATGATCTGCGCTATCGTGCCGGCGAAGCTCTCTCCCGCTCGACTGGCCCCTCCGCCCTCCTGCTCGCCATCCACCCGCAGGTGAATCTCCCGCGTGCCCTTGAACAGCAGGAACCCACCGCCTCCGATCAGGATCAGGTCGCGCCACGAGAAGCCATGCCCAGCCAGCGAGAACACCGGATCGGTCAAGTGGACCAGCCAGAAGATCGACCCGAGCAGGGCAAGCCGCGTCCCCAGCGCGAGCGAAAGGCCGAGCCGGCGCGCCCGTGATCGCTGTGCCGGCGGGAGGCGACCGGCCAGCAGGGCGATGAACACCAGGTTGTCGATACCCAGCACGATCTCGAGCGCCGCTAGCGTGACGAAGCTCGCCCAGATCTGCGGATCGCCGAGCCATTCCATGGCGGACTAGTGGATGCGGCCTTCGACGTGTGCGTTACCGCTCACGCCGGGTGCCTGTGAGTTGCAGCAGCTCATAGGCGGTCAGTGCAGTGGACAGCAGCACGCCGATCACCGAGATCGCGAACTGGAGCGCGCTGGAGCCGACGAAAGTCCCACAGCCATATAGTTGTGGACAGACGGCATATAGCGCCGCGGCCCGGCATCGATGCCAGCAGCGTTCCCGGCCGTACCCAGCGGCCGGCTGGAATATGCGTCCATGATCAGTGCGTTTCCTTCTTGGAGATAGCGAAATCACGGCGCGGGGCCGGTGGAAGTCCCATCCAGTGCGGCCGGCGATGTTCGATCCAGGCCAGAACGCGGCCCATGCCGCGCTGCAACGGTTTCACATCCTCGGCCAGCAGCACCAGACCGAGCGGCAGCATCCACAGCCCGAGAATCGGGAGAATGCTGAACAAACTACCCAGGATCAACAGCAGCCCCGCTGGAATGCGCACCCAGCGCGCGGATGGCCGGCGCAGCCACCGAATGACGCTCTGCAAGCGCGCCGGCAACCGTCCGACCAGGAGTGCGAGCCGTCGCTCGCGAGCATAATCGTTGCTCACGGCATCGTTTCGGATGGCGTCGCGGCCGAGGTCGTGGGTGTGCATGCGGCTCCTTCATCAATGCACCGTGGGCGCATCGAGAAGCCGGGGTGGTCGGATCGCGGAATATCGGAAATCATCGACGCCGCAGATCAACCGTCCCCGACATATCGACGCGGAACACGGCGATCCGACATCGCGAGAGTGGATGACGCAGCATCACCATCCTCGCCAGAGGGGCCCGGATCACTTACGGATGGAGGTAGGGGAGACGCCCCGTCCGTTCAAGGCAGGTCAACCAGAAGGTTGGCCAAATGTGGCCGTTGCGGGAGGGGCGGTCAGTGCCGCTCCGCCAACCGGGCCAGCAGGAAGTCGCGGAACACCGCAACGCGCTTGGAGTTTCGCAGTTCCTCCGGATAGACGAAGAATACATCCACGTCCGGCGCCTTCAACTCCGGCAGGACCTGCACCAGGTCCTCGTTCTCGCTCAGCAGATAGTCCGGCAACGTGCCGATGCCGATGCCGGCGCGGATGCCGAGCAACATCGCTTGCGTGCTGTTTACTTCGAGCAGCGCGCGGCGGGGATTGCCGGGACGCCGCGCCGCCTCCGCCAGCCAATTGATGTCCGGCACCGGCGGATGGTAGTCGCCGAACAGGATCAGCTTGTGCGCGTCGAGGTCCTCCGCCCGCTGCGGGACGCCATGCGCCTTCAAGTAGTCCGACGATGCGCACACCCGCCAGTGAATGCTCATCAGGTGGCGCTGGATCAGGTCCGGCTGGCGCGGCGGATGCATCCGGATCGCGACGTCGGCCTCGCGCATCGCGAGATCGAGATCCATGTCGTCGAGCAGCAGCGAGACCGAGACATCGGGATAAAGCGCCAGGAACTGTTGCAGGCGCGGCGCCAGCCACATCGCCCCGAACCCGGCGGTGGTGGTGATCTTCAGCCGTCCGGCCGGCTTGTCCTTGCTTTCGGTCAGCAGCGCCTCGGTCATCGCGAGCTTGGCGAACACCTCGCGCACCGTCCGGTTGAGCTGCTCGCCCTGCTCGGTCAGGATCAGGCCGCGCGCGTGACGGTGAAACAGCGGCACCTGGAGCGCGTCCTCGAGCGCCGAGATCTGGCGGGAGACGGCCGACTGGCTGAGGTTCAGCGTGTCGCCCGCGTGCGTGAAGCTGCCCGCCTCGGCCACGGCGTGAAACACTCGTAATTTGTCCCAGTCGATCACGTTCGAACCCCCGACTCGACGCTGCTGCCATGCGCGTCGCGCATACGACCCCTACATAGGCCGGCGAGCGGCCCGTGCCGAGTGGGGTGTGGCTAAAATGCCGCGAGGGCAGGCTCGGATTGGGACATTCCGGCCAGCCATTTCTCTGCCTCCAGCGCCGCCATGCAGCCGGTGCCGGCGGCGGTGACCGCTTGGCGGAAGATCTTGTCGGCCACGTCGCCGGCGGCGAACACACCGGAGACCGACGTGCGGGTGCTGCCGGGATCCGTCAGGATATAGTTTTCGCCGTCCATCTCGACGGCACCCGCGAAGATCGCGGTGTTCGGGACGTGCCCGATCGCGACGAACACGCCGTCGGCGGAGAGGTCGGTCAATGCGCCGGTGTTCACGTCGCGCAGCCTCGCCCCGATCACGCCCTCGGGCGTACCGCCGCCCAGTATCTCCTCGACCACGCTCTCCCACACGACCGAGACCTTTTGGTTCGCGAACAGCCGCGCCTGGAGGATCTTCTCGGCCCGCAGCGTGTCCCGCCGATGC
>JBAWFF010000353.1:0-3761 GCA_049591635.1 Acetobacteraceae bacterium | reverse complement strand
CCGGTCTGGTCGATCGCGCCCGCGCCGAGGCGCGGCGCACGCTCGCGGCGCTGGCGGGCGAGGCGCCGGTGATCGGGCTGGAACCGTCCTGCCTCCTCACCCTGCGCGATGAGTTCCGTTCCCTGCTCCCCGGCGCGGAGACCGACGCGCTTGCGGGGCGCGCGATGCTGCTGTCGGAGTTCCTGGTTCGCGAGAAGATCGCCTTGCCGCTCCGCCCGATGCCCGTTTCCGCACATATCCACGGTCACTGCCACCAGAAATCCTTCGGCGCCTTCCCCGCCGCCCTCGCCGCTCTGCGCCTCGTGCCGGAACTGACGGCGCACCCGATCGCCTCGTCCTGCTGCGGCATGGCGGGCGCCTTCGGCTACCAGACCGAAACACAGGTGGAATCCCGGGCAATGGCGGAGGCGTCGCTGATCCCGGCCGTGCGCGCGGCCGGGGCAGAGGACATTATCGTCGCCGATGGAACCTCCTGCCGCCACCAGATCCGTGACCTCGGCGGACGCGAGGCGATCCATTCGGTCCGCGTGCTGGAGCGCGCGCTGCGATGACACAAGATGCTGTCCTGGAGTTCTGGTTCGGCGATGATCCGACGCTGTTTCGCGAGGCGTGGTTCCGCGCCGATCCGGCGTTCGACGCCACTTGTCGCGCTCGATTCGGCGCGGTGCTGGAGGCGGCCGGGACGGCTGCGCTCGATGGATGGGCGGCGACGCCGCGCGGCACGCTCGCGCTAGTGATCGTGCTCGACCAGTTCTCCCGCAACATCCACCGGGGCACGCCGGATGCCTTTGCCGCCGACCCGCGTGCCCTCGCCCTCGCCCACGCCGCCGTGGCGCGAGGCGATGACCGCCACCTCCGCCCACTGGAACGAAGCTTCCTGTATTTGCCGTTCGAGCATGCCGAGAGCCTCGCCGATCAGGACATCTCGGTGCGTCTGTTCGAGACCTTGCGCGGCACGTACGACAGCGCCGACCGAGCGATCGACTACGCCGAGCGCCACCGCGACGTGATCCGCCGCTTCGGGCGCTTCCCCCACCGCAACGCGATCCTGGGCCGCGAGAGCACGCCGGAGGAGCTGGCGTATCTGGCCGATCCCGACAGCGGCTTCTGACGGAGGACAATGATGGCCGATCCTTGGAACCGCTATGGCCCCACCGCCGCCCGTCCGTGCGATCGGCCGGACCGTAAGCCACGCCCCTCCGGCCCGACCATCGACATGCACGCCCATCTGTTCGTGCCCGAGGCGGCCGAATTCGCGCGCCCGCACCTCTCGATCGATCCGCGCGCCGCCCTCTATGCCGAGGAGACGCGCATTCTTACCCGCAAGCAGGACGAGGATCGTCGGGTGAACCTGACGGATCTCGGCACGAGGCTCGCGGACATGGATGCGATGGGCGTCGACCGGCAGATCGTCTCTCCCGCGCCTGGCCAGTGCTATCACCGACTCGCGCCCGATCTGGCAGTCAAGGCCGCGCGTCTGGTCAATGACGGCATGGCCGAATTCGTCGCCCGCCGCCCCGATCGGCTGACCGGACTGGGCACGGTGCCGATGCAGTCAGGCGAGGCGGCGGTCGAGGAACTGGACCGATGCGTGCGTGGCCTCGGATTCAAGGGGGTGGAAGTCCTCGCCAACGTCGGCGGCAAGGAGCTGTCCGATCCGGCGCACGAGGCGTTGTGGGCAAAGGCGGCGGAACTCGGCACGGTGGTGATGATCCATCCCAGCGGCTTCACCCAACCGGAGCGGCTCGGCCGGTTCTATCTCAACAACGTCCTCGGCAACCCCCTCGAGACCACGATCGCATTGCACTACCTGATCCTCGACGGCGTGCTGGAGCGCCATCCCACCTTGAAGCTGATCGCGGCGCATGGCGGCGGATTTCTCCCGGCCTATTCGGGGCGAATCGACCATGCGTGGGGCGCGCGGAGCGACACCCACGGCGATCTGCCGCACGCGCCTTCGACGTATCTGAAGAAGGTGTATGTCGACGCGATCGTGTTCACGGAGCACCAGCTTGCTGCGTTGGTGGCGTTGCTTGGCGTGGGTCACGTTTTGATGGGCACCGACTATCCGTACGACATGGGCGAATATGACCCGATCGGACACCTCGCCGGACTGGCGGCGGCGGATACCGCGGCGATCGCCGGCGGCAACGCGCTGGCGCTGTTCGGGATCTAACGCGGCGTTCCTAGCGCCTCCTGCAAGTAGGATAGATCAACGTAGCGCATCGGGTCGGTCAGGTCGCGGTGCGGCTCGCCATATTTGGTCCGCAGCGCGAGCACGGTGCGGATGCCGGGCAAGCTCGGCGTCACGTCGCGGAAGAACCCGCCGTTCGGAGCGAGCAAGATGTCGCAGGTCTTGTGCGCGAGGTCGAAACTCATCGCCGGGATATGCGCGACCAGGATGGCCTCGGCCACTCGCCGGTTCGCCGGATCATAGAGCCAGTCGATCGCCTGTTTGTAGGCGCGGATGAAACCGATCACCTCGGTCTTGTGCGCCGCCGCCCAGGGACGCCGCGCGGCGGCGACGATCCCCTGGTACGGACCGAGCGCGTCGCGGATATAGACCAGCACGTGCTGCCCGTGCTCCTCGCCCAGCAAGTCGAACGGGGTCATCTGGATCGTGCCCGCGTGTGCCGGGTTCTTCAGCATGTCGACGTAGCGATCCAGCACGCCGCCGGCGCGGGCGAACGACACGTCGGCGACCCCCTCTTTCGCCAGCAGATCGCGCAGCACGAAGGCGAATCCCGTGGTCATCGCATCGACCGTCAGGGTCTTGCCCCGCAGATCGTCAAAGGTCGTGTCCGGCCCTTGCGTGACCAGCGACAGGAAGGCGTCGTCCGAGCCGAGGAAGGCGAACAACTCCGGATCGGGGCCAATCGGCGCCTCGCCCTGGCCCTCTTCGTACGCCACCACATTGTCGATCGCCGTCATGGCGATGTCGAAGTTGCCGGCGAGCAGGTTGGTCATCTGATAGACGGAGTTCGGCGTGAAACTCAGCCGCATCTCCAACCCCTGGCGATCGAAATACCCATTCCGCTCGGCCACCCACAGCGGCAGGTTGAACCCGCCGGCGAAGCCGATCACGCGGATCGTGGTGAGCGGGTGCGGATTGGGCGCCGGCGGCGGCACTTGCGCGCGGGCCGAGGCGAACCCGAGGAACGCGATGAACGCGGCGATCAGCAGGCGCATGGGTCGGTTCCTCCGGTCCGCGCGAGTATGGCCGCGCCACGCGAGGCGTCCAGGGCCGCCTGGAGCGTCCAGGCCGCCGCCATTTTGTCGATGGCGTCCGCCCGCCGGGCGCGGCTGAGGTCGGCCTGCCCGATCAGGAACCGATTGACCGCCGCGCTCGAGAGGCGCTCGTCCCACAGGGCCGCAGGCAGCCCGGTCGCCTCCGACAGCGCGCCCGCCCAATCGCGCGCCGCCTGCGCCGCTGGTCCCTCCGTCCCGTCCATCGACAGCGGCCAGCCGACGACCAGCCCGCCCGCGCCCTCCTTGGCCGCGATGGCCGCGATGGCGGCGGCATTGTCCTTCAGCTTGCCTCGAAGCAGGGTCGAATGGGGCGTCGCCAGGGTGAGCATCACGTCCGACAGCGCCAGGCCGATCCGCCGCGCGCCGGGGTCGATCCCGATCAGCCGCTGGCCCGGCCGCAGGCGCGAGCGCAACTCCGCCATGTTGAACAGCGCCATCCGCGCCGTTATACCCCGCCCTTTCCCGGAGCCTAGTCCCGCCATGTCGCTCGATCCCGCGACCGTCCGCCGCAT
>JBAWFF010000352.1:0-6357 GCA_049591635.1 Acetobacteraceae bacterium | reverse complement strand
TCGCGGCCCCGCGCGAGCGGGCGCAGCGCGGCCTCCACGTTGGGACCGCCGCGCGGCCCCGCGTGGACCGGAAGCCCCGCCGGCTTGTCGAGCACGAGGAAGCGGTTATCGCGAAACAGCACCGGGAAGGATGGCGCGGGCGGGGCGGGGCGTGGCAAGGTCTCAACCATGCGTATCCATGTGCAGAATTCGTCCCACGGTCTGGGCCAGGTCACGCCCGAGTTGTGGGCGCGCGTCGCCACGCGTCTCGGCGAGGATTCGCACGGCCACGTCGTCAGCTTCGGCGCGCGGCCCGCCGATTTTCATGCCGCGATCGGCGAGGCCGAGGCGCTGGTCACCGACAAGGATGTGCTCGCCCCGCTGCTGCCGTTCAACGCTCCGCATCTTAAGCTGATCTTCGTCGCCAATGCGGGCCTCGACAATCTCGCGCCGTTCGACTGGCTGCCGCCTGGCGCCGAGCTGCTCAACAATCGCGGCGCGCACGCGAAAAAGGCGGGCGAGTTCGGCATCATGGCGGTCCTCATGCTGGCCAGCCGGGTACCCCAGATGGTGACGCATCAGCGCGCCGGACGCTGGCGGAAACTGTGGGGCGGCATCGTCGAGGGCAGACGGCTGACGATCGTCGGCCTGGGCGCGCTCGGCGGCGCGGTCGCGGCGCAGGCGTCGCATTTCGGACTGCATGTCACCGGCGTACGCGCGCACCCGGCGCCGCACCCCGATTGCGCGAAGGTGATCGGGCAAGACGGGTTGGACGCGGCACTCGCCGCGACCGAGTTCCTGGTGCTCGCCTGCCCGCTCACGCCCGCCACCCACAAACTGCTGGACCGGCGCCGCATCGGGCTGCTGCCGAAGGACGCCGGCGTGGTGAATATCGGCCGCGGCCCGCTGTTGGATCAGGAGGCGCTGTGCGACGCGCTCGACGCCGGGCTTCTCTCCGGCGCCGTGCTCGACGTGTTCGATCCGGAGCCGATCCCTGAGGGAGACCGCATCTGGAGCACGCCGAACCTCGTCATCAGCCCACACACTGCGGCCGACAACCCCGGCACGTATTACGAGCTAAGCTTGGAACGCTTCTTCGCCGACCTTCGCGCGTATCGCGAGGGAAGGCCGCTGCCGACACGGTTCGACATAGCGGCGGGGTACTAGCGATGAGCGCCGCAGACGAAGAGGTAAGGATCCTGACAGTCGCCAGTTGCTCGAACGTGGGCGCCGGGCATCGCTCACATGTCGTCGTCTCCGGGTCCTATGGCGGCCGCTACAACGCCTTCAATGCGGCCAAGTGGCCGGTACGTGCCGTGATCATGAACGATGCCGGCATCGGCAAGGACAAGGCCGGCATCGTCGGCCTGGATTTTCTCGACCAGATCGGCTTGGCCGCGGCGACCGCGGATGCGCGGACATGCCACATCGGCGACGGCGAGCACATGCTCGCGCACGGCATCATCAGCTACGTCAATCGCACCGCCGCGGCGCTCGGCTGCGCGCCCGGCCAAAGCGTCCGCGACTGCGCCGAGCGGATGCGCGCGGCAACCGTGCCGACTGTCGCACCGCCGCCCATCACCGAGGGCGCCCGCTTCGTCATGCGTGACGTTCCCGGCGAGCCGGCGCTGATCTGCGCCGATTCCATCGGCATGCTGCGGCCCGACGACGCGGGCCGGATTGTCGTGACGGCGTCGCACGGCGCGCTTTCCGGAGGCCGTCCGGACAACGCGGTTCCGCTGGACATCTTCGCCGTGTTCTTCAGCGACGCGGGCGGCGGCATGGACCGGGCCGGCATCGCGCGGCTCGACGATCTCGACCGAAAAGGGATTGTCGCGGGCGCCACTTCCGCGGACAGCGCTCCCATCGGAGATTCCCGCGCGCTCTACCGCGACGGCATCCTGTCGCACGTCAACGGCCCTGCTTCCCTGCGCGGAGGCCGTGTTGGCATGAAGCTGAGGGACTTCATCGAGGTTCTGACCACGGCGGCAAGGCGATAGCCGCGCCTTCAGGGGCAAGCCGCCAGTCCGGCTCCCCAACACCCGGACCCCCACCACGCTTTGGCGTAAGCAAGTCGTCATTCCGCATCCAGATAAGGCCCCGACGCGTAGTAGGGGCGCGGCTCGATGCCGCCGTCCCCGATGAGCGGGGCGAGATATGGAGTGGAACACAGATGGAAACACGCACGCATCGTCGCCTGCCAACCACCGCCCTCGGGTTGCTGGGCAGCATGGGCCTCGCGCTCGCGGGGACGGGACTTGCCGCGACGCCCGCCAACGCCATCCCAGTGGGCAGCACGACCAATGTCGACTTCACCGGCGGCTCGACGTCCTTCAGCTACGACGGCGGATCGTTCACCTTGAGTGACAACGGCACCTCGCCGTTCGACGGCGCGCCGGTCAGTGTCATGACCAGCGCCAATGCCGGCGTCACCTCGTTCTTCGGCCAGCCGAGCGCATTCTTCGATCCGCTCCGCGGGCCGGTGACGTTCGACGGAAGCTATGTCTATTCCAGCTTCCCGGCCGCGGCGCCGATCCCGTTCTCCGCCACGCCCTCCTTCATCGGCCTAGATGTGCTCGGGTCCGACGGCACGCATTACGGCTACGCGGAGTTCGCGGGCACCGACCTGGTGTCGTACGCCTTTGAGTCGGTTCCCGGGGCGGGAATCATACCCGGTGCTCTCTCGGCGGTACCCGAGCCGCTCAGCCTCGCCCTGCTCGCAAGCGGCATCGTCGGCCTCGGATTGGCCCGCGGCCGCCGTGGCGCGAGGTCTCCCGCTTAACCAGGTTCAGGCGGCGGGTGTCACACCACCCGCCACTGCACCAGCGTGAAGTCCTTGTGCGGCTCGAACACCGCCTCGACCGGTGCGCCGATCCGCACCTCCTGCGTCGGATCGCCGAGCAGGTTCCCGACCATCCGCACGTTGCCGTAGTCGGGCAGCTCCACCAGCACGGCGATATAGGGGCCGTGCCCGACGAGTGTCTGATGCACCGGATGGTGCGGGCGCTGGTAGCTGTAGATGCGGCCTCGGCCCTTGATGTCCTCCCAGGACAAGTCGAAGCTATGGCAGCGATGGCAGACCCACTCCGGCCCCCATTGCCACGCGCCGCATCCACGGCATTTCTGGATGCGCAGCTTGCCTTCGCGCGTGCCGTCCCAATAGGGCTGCGACAGGCCGTCCGGCGCGGCAGTCGGGGCCGGCAGGCCCTCGGGCAGATAGAACTCGCTCACAGCGCGGCCTCCGATCCGAGAATAAGGGAGCTGACCGGCGTCACCATCGGGCCGCCGATGACGATCGCGGTGTCGTTGCGTTTGAGCTGGTTGTTCGCGTCGCCCCTGATCTGGTGCACCGCCTCGATCACCAGTTCCAGCCCGTGCATGTAGCACTCGGCGAGGTTCCCGCCGCTGGTGTTGAGCGGCATCTTGCCGTTGGGCGCGATTAGGTTCTCCTTCACCAGGAACTCGTTCGCTTGCTCGGCTTTGACCAGCCCGTGCTCGATCAGGCTCATCAGTACGCCGCCGGTGAAGTTCTCGTAGCACTGCACAATTTGCATGTCGGCCGGCCCTAGCTTCGCCATCCGGTAGAGATGCGGCGCGAGCGAGCGGAAATGCGAGCTGTCGTAGCCCGGCATGTTGTGCACCGGTGCCGCGCTGCGATGGTCACACCCCTGCACGGCGCCAAGCAGGTAGGCCGGCTTGCGCGGGAAGTCCTTCGCCCGATCGGCGGAAACCACGAGGACCGCCGCCGCGCCGTCGTTCTCCAGGCAGCAATCATACAGATGGAAGAACGGCTCGATGATCCAGCGCGAGTTGTCGTATTTCGCCTCATCGAGCGGCTTGCCATGCATCACGGCGCGCGGGTTCGTTTGCGCATGATGGTAGCAGGCGAGCGAGATCGCCCGCAGCGCCTCCTGCTTGATGCCGCGCTCGTGCATGAAGCGGGTGATCTTCATCGCGAAGCGCTGCGCCGGCGACATCACGCCGTAGGGGAACAGGAACGCGTCGTCCCCGCCCACGGACATGACCGGCGCGCCGCGTCCGTAGCGCGCGTACTGACCCTGCGCGAGCGAGCGGAACGCGATCACGCAATCGGCCATCCCGGTCGCTACCGCCGCCGCCGCGTTGGCAACCGAGCCGCACACGCCGCCGCCACCGCCGCCCCAGAACATGTTGGAGAAGCGGAACTCCTTGCAGCCGAGGGCGGCGGCGAGCCGTCCGGCGTCGCTGCGGTCGTTGCCGTAGGAGGCGAAGCCGTCCACGTCATGCGGACTGATCCCGGCATCTTCGCAGGCGGCAACGACCGCCATCAGCGCCAGCTTGAACTCCGAATCGGGGGACTTGCCGTGCTTGTAGTACGGCGTCTCCCCCATCCCGACGATCGCGGCCTTGCCGCGCAGAGTGCGTTCGGTCATCGGCCGCCCGCCTGCTGATTGAATGGCTTGTCCTTATCGACCCGAACATCCCCCGGCAGGCCCAACACGCGCTCGGCGATGATGTTGCGCAGGATCTCGTCGCTGCCGCCGGCGATCCGCATCCCGGGCGAGGACAGCAGCGCGTTCTGGAACAGCCCGTGCATCGGTGCCAGCGTCTCGTCCATCACCCCGCCCGCCATGCCCAGCATGTCCAGCCCGAAGCTTGCGATCCGTTGCTGCAACGATGCCGACACGACCTTGCCGATCGAGTTCTCCGGTCCCGGCGTCTCGCCGCGCGACAGCGCCGTGAAGGTACGCAGCCGCGTATAGGTGACCCCTGCCGCCTGGGCGTGCCACTCGGCGATGCGCTCGCGCACGGCTGGGTCCTGGATCGCCGGGCGCCCGTCCTCGCCCGGCACGAGACGCGCGAGTTCGAGTAGATCGGCCGGTGACGGGCGGCGCGGCTCGCCGCCCGCCACCCGCTCGTTCATCAGCGTCGTGATCGCGACCTTCCAGCCCTGCCCCACCGCGCCCAGGCGGTTCGCGTTGGGAACCCGCAGGTCGGTGAAGAACACCTCGTTGAAGTTCGACGCGCCGGACATCTGGTGGATCGGCCTGATCTCGATCCCCGGCGATTTCATGTCGATGACGAAGGCCGTCAGGCCCGCGTGCTTGGTCACGTTCGGGTCGGTGCGCGCGATCAGCAACCCATTTTTCGAGTAGTGCGCGCCGGAGGTCCAGATCTTCTGGCCGTTGATGACCCATTCATCGCCTTGCTTCTCGGCCCGCGTGCGCAGGCCGGCGACGTCCGATCCGGCCGACGGCTCGGAGAACAGCTGGCACCAGATCTCCTCGCCGCGAACCGCCGGGGACACGTAGCGTGCGATCTGCTCGGGCTTGGCGTAGGTGATGAAGGCGGGCAGGCACATCCCCAGGCCGATCAGGAAGATGTTGGGCGGGACGTCGTAGTTCGCTTCCTCCTGGTTGAAGATGATCTGCTGCATCGGCGTGCCGCCACGACCGCCCCATTCCTTCGCCCAGGTGATGCAGGCGAAGCCCGCCTCGGCTTTCTTGCGCTGCCAGGCTTGCGCCGCGCTGACGTCGCCTTCGTCGGTGTCGCCGTAGCGTGCCGTCGGTCCGCGCCGGTCCCTCGGCTTGGCGTTGGCGGACAGAAAGGCGCGCGCCTCGGCGCGGAACGCGGCTTCTTCCGGGGTGTCGTCGAAATCCATCGTTCCCTCCTACGCCGCGTTGCGCATCTCAAGCTCGCTGACCACGCGGTCCTTCCAGTGGCGCACGCCGCCCAGCACCAAGCCCAGATGCTTCGCCCGGCGATAGAACAAGTGGCAATCCATCTCCCAGGTGAAGCCGATGCCGCCATGAACCTGGATGTTCTCCTTGGCCGCGAAGAATCCGGCCTCGCTTGCCGAGACGCGCGCCGTGGCCGCGGCCAGTGCCAGCTCCGCCGCACCGGTCTCGAGCGCCCAGGCGCCGTAATAGGCGTTGGAGCGGGCCAGCTCGGTGGCGATATAGACATCGGCGAGCCGATGCTTGATCGCCTGGAACGAGCCGATCGGCCGGCCGAACGCATGTCGCTCCTTGGCATAGGCTGTCGCCATCTCCAGGCACGCGGACGCGCCGCCGATCTGCGCGAAGGCTATCAGCACCGCCGCGCGGTCGAGCACGCCTTGCACGGCGTCCCATCCGTGGGCCATCGGCGTGGCCGGGGCGTTATCGAAGCGAAGGCGGGCCTGCGGGGCGGTGGGATCGAGGGTTTCGATCGCCGTACGCGTCACACCCGGTCCGTTGAGGTCGACGAGCACCAGCGCGACATTCGCGCCATCCTTTGCCGCCACGATAGCGCGGTCGGCGACGCCGCCATCCGGCACCGGCCATGCCTCGCCGCTGATCTTCCCGTCGCGCAGGCTCGCCTGCACGCGCGCGGGGACCGGCTCGCCGGGTCCGGCGC
>JBAWFF010000351.1:0-4741 GCA_049591635.1 Acetobacteraceae bacterium | reverse complement strand
GCCGCGCGCGACCCGGAAACCGGGCGCGGCTTCACCCACGACCAGCTGCGCGACCAGATCGCGACGATGATCCTGGCCGGACACGAGACCACCGGCGTCACCATCTTCTGGGCGCTGACCTTGCTCGCCCAGGCGCCCGAGGCGCAGGCACGGGTCGCCGCCGAGATGCACGGATTGGACCTGGCGGCCGTCGTCGCGCGCGGTGCCATCCCCGATCTGCCGTACACCCGCGCCGTCGTCAGCGAGACGCTGCGCCTCTATCCGCCCGCCTTCACGCTGGCGCGCATGGCGAAGGCGGCCGATCAAGCGGGCGATGTCGCGATCCCCCGCCACGCGATCATCCTGATCGCGCCGTGGGTCCTGCATCGCCACCGCCGCCTGTGGACCGAGCCGGACGCCTTCGACCCCGCCCGCTTCGCCCCGGATGCACCCGCCCCGCCACGCTTCGCGTACCTGCCGTTCGGCGCCGGTCCCCGAATCTGCGTCGGCGCGCAATTCGCGCTGACCGAGGCGACGCTCGTGCTGGCGGCGCTGATTGGCGCGTTCGAGGTGGCCCTTGACGGACCCCGCCCGGTCCTGCCCGTTGCCGTCGTGACCACGCAGCCCGATCATTCGGCGACCTTTCGCCTGCGCCCCCGTCATCCCACAGGAGCCGCCCCGTGTCCGTCCTCGACACCATCCGCCGCCATCATCCCGAGCTGACCGCGATCCGCCACGACATCCACGCCCACCCCGAACTCGGCCTGGTGGAGCACCGCACCGCCGAGATCGTCGCCACGAAGCTCCAGGAATGGGGGATCGAGGTGCATCGCGGCGTGGGGGGCACCGGCGTCGTCGGCATCCTGCGCTCCGGCAACGGCCACGGCCGCATCGGCCTGCGCGCCGACATGGACGCGCTGCCGATCATCGAGGCGACCAACCTCCCATACTCCAGCGAGAACCAGGGCGTGATGCACGCCTGCGGCCATGACGGGCACACGACCATGCTACTGGGCGCCGCCAAATACCTCGCCGAGACGCGCGACTTCAGCGGTACGGTAACCTTTATCTTCCAGCCCGGCGAGGAGGGCATCGGCGGCGCGCTGGCGATGCTGAAGGACGGCTTGTTCGAGCGCTTCCCGTGCGACCGGATCTTCGGGATGCACAACTCGCCGGGCATGGCCGTCGGCCATTACGGCATCACGCCGGGCGCGGCGATGGCGGGCGGCTCGTTCTTCGACATCGAGATCACCGGCAAGGGCTCGCACGGCGCGCGCCCGGACAACGGCATCGATCCCGTGCTCGTTGCCTGCCACATCGGCGCGGCGCTGCAATCCATCGTCTCGCGCAATGTGCCCGCGCGCGACATGGCGGTTCTCTCGGTCACCCGCATCCAGGCGGGCGACGCCTACAACGTGATCCCCGGAACGGCGCGGATGGCCGGCACCGTGCGGACCATGAAGCGCGAGACGATGGCGCTGATCGAGGAGGGCATGACCCGCGTCGCGACCAACGTCGCCGCCGGGTTCGGTGCCGCCGCCACGGTCGATTTCCGCCTCATCTTCGCGCCGCTGATGAACGATCCGGCCGCGACTGTCGATATCGCCGACGCCGCCGCCGAATTGGTGGGTGAGGAGAACGTCGATCGCGCCCGCTCACCCGCCTCGGCGTCGGAGGATTTCAGCTTCATGCTGGAGCAGGTGCCCGGCGCCTACATCAACCTCGGCAACGGCGAGCGCAGCGCGGCGGTGCATAATTCCGCCTACAATTTCAACGACGAGGCGATCCCCTACGGCAGCGCGCTCTGGGTCCGCCTCATCGAGCGCACGCTGGCGCGTTAGCGAGGGACACGGCGCGAGCCATGACCGTCACCTGGGCCCATGCGGGGCCGTCGATGCTGGCCGCGTTCCTCGCCTCCCTGGTGGAGTTCGTCGAGGCGCTCACCGTTGTCCTGGCGGTCGGCGCGATACGCGGCTGGCGTGGCGCGATCGGAGGCAGCGGCGCCGCGCTGCTCGTGCTGCTTGTCATCGTCGTCGCGGTCGGTCCGGCGCTGACGCGCATCCCGCTCGACATGGTCCAGCTCGGGCTCGGCACCTTGTTGCTGCTGTTCGGAATGCGCTGGCTCCGCAAATCGATCCTGCGCGCCGCCGGCGTGATCGCACTGCACGACGAGGACGCCGCCTATGCGCGCGAGTCCGCCGCGCTGCGCGGCCTCGGCGGGATCGGCGCCGGATGGGATCGGGTCGCCGTCGCGACGTCGTTCAAGATCACCATGATGGAGGGCACCGAGGTGGTCTTCATCGTCATCGCCGTCGGCGCGGCGGGCAACGGTCTGCTCATCCCCGCCGGCCTCGGCGCTCTCGCCGCGCTGCTCGTCGTCGTCGGCCTCGGAATCGCGCTGCACCGCCCGGTGGCCATGATCCCGGAGAATGTCCTGAAATTCGCGGTCGGCGTCCTGCTCTCGGCCTTCGGCACGTTCTGGGTCGGCGAGGGCATGGGAATGGCGTGGCCCGGAGCGGACTGGTCGGTCCTGGCGCTCGTCGCGGGATTCCTTCTCACCGCCCTTGCCGCGACGCTGCTGTGCCGGAGGGCGCGATGAAGACCATCGTCTCCGAACTGCTCGCCCTGTTCGTCGATGACGCCGGCCTCGCGGTCGCGATCATCATCTGGCTCGGCGTGGCGTGGCTCCTGTTCCACCTCGTCCCCGCATGGTCGCCGGTGATCCTCTTCGCGGGGCTCGCGGTGATCCTCCTCGAAAGCGTGTTCCGCACACGGAGAACCCCATGACCTCGCCGTCCGCCAACCTCGACGCCGTCCTCGCCCGCGTCGATGCCGCCCTCGACCGATCGCGCGAACGCCTGTTCGCCCTGCTGCGCATTCCCAGCATCAGCGCGCAACCGGCGCACGCCGAGGATTGCCGGCGCGCCGCGGAGTCGATCCGCGATGATCTTGTCGGCCTTGGGTTCACGGCGAGCCTGCGGCCCACCGAGGGCCATCCCGTCGTGCTCGCCCATTACGCCGGCCCCTCCGGCTACACCGGCCCGCATATCCTGTTCTACGGCCATTACGACGTGCAGCCGGTCGATCCGCTGGAATTGTGGACCAGCCCCCCTTTCGATCCCCAGTTGGTCGACGGCCCGCGCGGCAAGCGCTTTCTTGCCCGCGGCGCGGTCGACGACAAGGGCCAGCTGACGATGTTCATCGAAGCCATGCGCGCCTGGAAGGACGCCACCGGCGCCATCCCGGCGAGGATAACCGTGCTGATCGAGGGCGAGGAGGAAATCGGCTCGATCAACCTGGAACCATTCCTGAAGTCCGCGAAGGACGAACTGCACGCCGACCTCGCGCTCATCAGCGACACCGGCATGTGGGATGTCGATACGCCTGCCGTGACCACGCGGCTGCGCGGAATGGCCTATGTCGAACTGACGTTGCACGCCGCCCGGCGCGACCTTCACTCGGGCCTGTTCGGCGGCTCCGCGCTGAACCCGATCAACGCGCTTACCCGCGTCTTGGGGGATCTCAAGGACGACGAAGGGCGCATCCAGATCCCCGGCTTCTACGACAACGTCGCCCCGGTGACGAACGCGCAGGCCGCCGAATGGGACGCGATGGGGTTCGACGAACGCGCCTTCCTCGACGGCATCGGCCTGCGCGTCCCGGCCGGCGAACGCGGCTTGCCGGCGCTGCAACGGCTGTGGGCGCGCCCGACCGCGGACATCAACGGCATCTGGGGCGGCTATGCCGGACCGGGCGCGAAGACCGTCATCGCCGCCGAGGCGTCGGCCAAGGTGTCGTTCCGCCTGGTCCCAGGCCAGGACCCGGAGAAAGTCATTGCTGGATTCAAGCAATTCGTCGCCGACCGCGTGCCCGCCGATGCGCGTGTCGAATGGAAGACCTTCGCCTCCGGCCCGGCGATCGAGATGACCAGCGACAGCCCCTGGGTCCGCGCCGCCCGCGACGTGCTGGCCGAGGAATACGGTCGCCCGGCGGTGTTGATGGGGAGCGGCGGGTCGATCCCCGTGGTGTCCTCGCTGCGCGGGGTGCTCGGGCTCGATAGCCTGCTGATGGGCTTCGGCCTCGATGACGATCAGGTGCACAGCCCGAACGAGAAGTTCGAGCAGGTCTGCTTCCACCACGGCATCCGTGCCCATGCCCGCCTGCTGGCACGGCTTGCCGGTGGCGGGTGAGTTCGACCTCGCCGTCATCGGCGGCGGCGTCAACGGATGCGGCATCGCCCGCGACGCCGCCGGACGCGGATTGTCCGTGCTACTGGTGGAGCAGCACGACCTCGCCTCGCACACCTCGTCCGCCTCCACCAAGCTGATCCACGGCGGCCTGCGCTACCTTGAGCATGGCGCGTTCCGCCTGGTGCGCGAGGCGCTCGCCGAGCGCGAGGTGCTGTTGCGCGCCGCCCCGCACATCATCCACCCGCTGCGCTTCGTGCTGCCCCATCACGCCGGGCTGCGGCCGGCGTGGATGCTGCGCGCGGGGCTGTTCCTGTACGACCATCTCGGCGGCCGGACGCTGCTGCCCGGCACGCGCACGCTCGACCTCCGCCGCGATCCGGCGGGGGCGCCGTTGAAGCCGCCGTTCACGCGCGGCTTCGAGTATTCCGATTGCTGGGTCGACGACGCCCGTCTGGTCGCGCTGCTGGCCCGTGACGCGGCGGATCGCGGCGCCGCGATTTGCACCCGCACGCGCTGCACCGGCGCGCGGCGCCAGCCCGATGCGTGGACCCTGACCTTGCAAGGTGGGGCGG
>JBAWFF010000350.1:0-1747 GCA_049591635.1 Acetobacteraceae bacterium | reverse complement strand
ATCCTCGACCATGCCAACCCGATCGGGATCGCGCTGGAAGGCGGTGCCTCGGTCTCGCTGGAGCCGGCGGGTCAGCTCGAATTGTCGGGCGCCCCGCTGGCGACGCTGCACGATACCAAGGCCGAGTTCGACGCCCATTTCGCCGCCGTGCGCACGGTCGCCGAGCCGTTGGGGCTCGGGTTCGCCCCACTCGGCTTCCACCCGACGATGCCACG
Source organism: Acetobacteraceae bacterium (assembly GCA_049591635.1). GTDB lineage: Bacteria > Pseudomonadota > Alphaproteobacteria > Acetobacterales > Acetobacteraceae > DATFDN01. The sequence continues at coordinate 1,532 of JBAWFF010000350.1, read as the reverse complement.
CGAGGCGATGCCGTGGATGCCCAAGGGGCGCTACGCGATCATGCGCGGCTACATGCCCAGGGCCGGCGGGCTCGGGCTCGATATGATGACCCGGACTTGCACGGTGCAGGTCAATCTCGATTATGGGTCGGAGCAGGACATGCTTCGCAAGTTGCGCGCCTCCTTGGTGCTGCAACCGCTGGCGACGGCGCTGTTCGCCAATTCGCCCTTTACCCTCGGGCGGCCGAACGGCTTCCTCAGCTACCGTGCCTATGTGTGGACGGACACCGACAACGACCGCTCCGGCATCCCGGCGGTCATGTTCGAGGACGGATTCGGCTTCGAACGGTACGCGGAATGGCTGATCGATCGCGTGCCGATGTATTTCGTCTATCGCGACGGCCGCTATGTCGATGTCGCCGGACAGTCCTTCCGGGCGTTCATGGAGGGCCGGGTCGACAGCCTCGCCGGGGAACCGGCGACGGTGGGCGACTTCGCCGACCACATGACCACCGCCTTCACCGACGTTCGCATCAAGCGCTTCCTGGAGATGCGGGGAGCGGACGCCGGCACGCCCGAGATGATGCTCGCCCAGTCGGCCCTGTGGGTCGGCCTGCTGTATGACGACGCCGCGCTCGACGCCGTCCTGGCGTTGGTGAGGGGCGCCGGTTGGGCCGACGCGGTGGCGCTGCGCGATGCGGTGCCGCGTTTGGGTCTCGAGGCGCCATTCCGCGGCCATCGCCTGCGCGATCTGGCGCGCGATGTCCTCGCCGTGGCGTCCGACGGGTTGCGCGCCCGCGGGCGCCGCGATGCCGCCGGCAGGGACGAGCGGATGTATCTCGATCCCCTCCACGCCAGCCTGAGCGGCGGTCCCGTCCCCGCGGAGTATTGGCTGTCCCGCTATCATGGCGCCTGGGATGGGGACGCGCGGCGAATTTTCGCCGAAGCGGCGATTTAGTCGCCCGGGGAAGCGCCGCGACGTGTAAACACGCTTGCGTCTGCAACCCAGATGGGCAGAATGCAGCCATGATATCAAATCTTGTTGCGCGACCCCTCATCCCCACAGCCACGCCCGCCCTGTCGGCGGTCCTGCCGGGGCCGGTCGTGCTCCGTCTACGACTCATCGGCCAAATGGAAGCCTGGGCGCTTGGGTCGCAGAACGTCCTGCCGGGGGGACGCAAGACGAAGGCTCTATTGGCCGTCGTCGCGATGTCCTCGCCACGACCAGCCCTGCGAGGGCGCCTCGCGGAATTGCTGTGGAGCCGTCGGCCGGAGGAGCAGGCTCGTGCCTCGCTCCGCCAGGAAATCCACCGCTTGTTGGAGGTGCTCTCTCCCGCCGGCCCCGACGTGCTGCAAGTCACCCGCGACCACCTCACCCTGCGGCCCGGCGCGGCCTGGGTGGACGTGGAGGAGGTGATGCGCGCGACCGTGAAGCAACCCGCCTCGCTGTCGCTGCTGGACGGCGATCTGCTGGAAGACCTCGACGGCGCCGATCCGGCCTTCGACACGTGGCTCACGACAGAACGGGAGCGTCTGCGCGACCGGGGCCGCGC
>JBAWFF010000349.1:0-2905 GCA_049591635.1 Acetobacteraceae bacterium | reverse complement strand
AGGTGCGAGTAATTTCCGGCCATTGCAACACCTTAGCCTGGTGTTGCACTTCGTTTGTGAACTCAGGGTATCCACGACTTTGGCGACCAAGGAAGACGTGGATACCCGCATTCGCGGGCATGACGGTTGCGAACGATGCCATATTTCGGTTGCCCCGTCCGACACTGCCGCCCCCGGTCATTTGCATCCGCCCCCGATCCGTGCTTAACGCGCGCCCTTCCCTGCTGGGCGCGTGGCATCGCACTCGGCTATGCCGGCATTTCCGCCGGCCTCCAGCCAAAGGGGTTATCATGCCGCTCTATGAATGCGTGCTCATCGCACGCAACGACGTGACGCAGCAGCAGGTCGAGGCGATCGCCGACCAGATCGGCACCGACCTCGAAGCCGACGGCGGCGCGGTCAAGAAGCGCGAATATTGGGGCCTGCGCGGCCTCGCGTACCGCATCAAGAAAAACCGCAAGGCCCACTACATGCTGCTCGGCCTCGACGCCAAGCCGGCCTTCATCACCGAGATGGAGCGGCAGCTGCGCATCAACGAGGACGTGCTGCGCTTCCAGACGCTGCGCGTGGACGAGATCGAGGAGGCACCCTCGGCGATCCTCACCCGCAAATCCGACGAGCGCGAGCGCGGCTTCCGCGGCCCCCGCCCCACCGGGCGCTTCGACGGCGCCAAGCGGCGCAACCCCTATGACGACCGCGAGGAGTTCCGCGCCCGAGACGAGTTCCGCGACGACGCAAGGGTCGAGGAGTAAACCCCATGTCCGCCACCATCTCCGAATCCGCCGACGCCGGCCCGGGCGCCCGTCGCCCCGCCGTCGGCGCCCGCCGCCCGTTCTACCGGCGGCGCAAATCGTGCCCGTTCTCCGGCCCCAACGCGCCGAAGATCGACTACAAGGACGTCCGCCTGCTGTCGCGCTTCCTGTCCGAGCGCGGCAAGATCGTGCCCAGCCGAATCACCGCCGTCTCCGCCAAGAAGCAGCGCGAACTCGCCTTGGCGATCAAGCGCGCGCGCTTCCTCGCGCTGCTTCCCTACGTGGTGGTGTGATGGCATCCGTCGAGTTGATCCTGCTCCAGCGCGTCGAGCATCTGGGCCAGATGGGCGACCTCGTGCGAGTCCGCCCCGGTCACGCCCGCAACTTCCTGCTGCCGCAGAAGAAGGCGGTCCGCGCCAACAAGGAGAGCCGCGCCCGCTTCGACGAGCAGCGCGCCCAGTTGGAGGCGCAGAACCTGCGCAAGCGCGAGGAGGCCGAACGCGTCGCCGAGCGGGTCGGCGGGCTGTCGGTCATCGTCATCCGCCAGGCCGGCGAGTCCGGCAGCCTCTACGGCTCCGTCACCCCGCGCGACATCGCCGACCTCACGACCGAGGGCGGCTTGTCGGTCACTCGGCAGCAGGTGGTGCTGGACCACCCGATCAAGACGCTCGGCTTGCACAAGGTCCGCGTCGTGCTGCACCCCGAGGTGTCGATCACCGTCACCGTCAATGTCGCGCGCAGCCCCGAGGAGGCCGAACGCCAGGCCCGCGGCCAGGCGGTCGGCGCCGAAGCGGATGCCGAGGAGCCGGGCTTCGACATGACGGCGCTGTTCGACCCCGGCGCGGAGCAGCCCGAGGTCCCGTAGCGTCCCCGCGCTGCTTCGTCTTTGCGAGCCGCAGGCGAAGCAATCCAGGGCCACCCGCGTCGCCCTGGGTTGCTTCGCTGCGCTCGCAATTGTCTCTTCGTGATGTGCTTTGATGGGGGTGCCTCGCGCAAGGAAGCGACCGTCTGGACGGAAGGCCTCGACCGCATCCACAAGGCGCGGGGCATCAATCTCTGCGTCGATCTTTCGGCGACGCCCTATTATCTCGGCCGCATGGGCGGGGCGACCAACACGGTCTTTCCGTGGGTGGTCAGCGATTTCGGCCTGACCGACGCGATCGAATCAGGTCTGGTGAAGGTGCCGCAACTGGTCGCCGCCGACGACACGGGACGGCCCATGCCGGCCTATTTCAATATCTGGGAATGGATCAAGCCGCAGCTCACGACCGCCGAGCGCGGCCCGAAGCGCGGCAGCCCAAAGCCCGAGGCCATCCTGAAATACGCGCACACGCCGATCGTCATGCTCGGCGGCATGTGGTCGCGGGATTTGCGCCGCTGGGCGGAGGAGAGCGATCCGCGTCCGCCGGTGTTCATCCTGGTCGCCAAGAACAAGCGCATCGCCAAGGCGCTGTTCGAGTGGGTCGGCGAGAACAAGAATCCAGCCGGCGTCGCGCCGTTCAACATTCCCGATCTCGCCAATTCCGACGGACGCACGGTGACGATCCGCGTCGATACCTCGGTGGTGGCGGAGACGGATTCCGACAACGCCAAGGGAGACGACACGCGCTGGATGCGCCTGACGCTCGACACCGTCGGCAGCGTCGCCTGGCCGGCCGCGGCCGCCGCCGTTACCGCCACTGGCCGCTTCGGAACGTGGCGCTATCTGCTGGCGATGAACGTCGCCGAATTGGTCGCTTACCTTGATCTAAACTGATTGGATAGCGGAAGATTCCATGCCGCCGAACCGGGCCGGCCGAAACGTACGGTCCGGCCCCTCGGGCGAGGACGAAACGTACGGCCCGGATGGGCCCGTCGCGGCGAAGCGTACGGTTCGAAGGGGAATCGCCGCCCGCTCTGTACGTTTCAGCGACCGCCCCGCGGCACACGTGCAGCACCCGCGCCGCGTGCAGCGCGGCGCGGTCGATGCGCGGCTCGGCGTCCAGGTGCCAGCCATGAAACAGCACGACAACCGCGATCGCCACCGCCGCGAGCCAGCCGAGACACAAGCGGGCGGGCGGCGGACCGGCAAGCCGGGAGAGCCCGAGCACGCCCGCGATCCCGACGAGGCCTCCCAGCGCGACCTCGGGCGCCGTATGGACGTCGAGCAGGAG
>JBAWFF010000348.1:0-1538 GCA_049591635.1 Acetobacteraceae bacterium | reverse complement strand
GCGCCTCGGAGTAGGGAAACCGAGGCCCGGCGCCGGCGATCCGCATGACGTAGGAGATGAAGGCCGCCGACCAGGCGTAGTGGGCATCCACGTGGGCCGGAAAGACCACGCCCTGGCCATCGGTCTTGCCGGTCCAGGCGCCTTCCGGAATCCCGTAATTCATCCCGAGCCACCAGTATTCGCCGACCCGCTGCCACAGTCCCGCCTCGCGCTCCGGCTTCTGGTCGGGCGGCGGCGGCGGGCGGGTGTCGGGCGGATCGTCGTCCACCGGCTGCCCGAACAGCCGCCATTCGCGCAGCGCGATCGCCACCACCGCCTGGGCCGAGATCGGCTCGAACGGCACTTGGGCGAAGGGGGGAACCTGAGGCTCGGCGATGGCGGCGGGGACGAGACCGGTCACCGCCTGCGTCCGCGGGTGCGAGGCACATCCGGTGAGCGCGGTCAGCAGCGACGCGGCGCACAAAGCATACCTGCTCGCGATCGAGGTCACGGGACGGTCTCCGCATGGTGGGGCAGGGTGGCTAGCACGGTTCGGCCCCACTGCGGAACGTTCGTGCGTCGGTCGAGCGGCGGCCGCGGGCGCGCTCTAATGGATGGCCGACGCCCATTCGAGCCTCGCAGACTGGAGGCAGCCCGAAGGCGATATTTTCTCTGCCAATTTCCGGAGTTGGAGGTTACGTTCCTCAGTCGGCCGAACTGGCCGTCCGGGGGGAGTTCCGGATCATGTGGATAAGAAACAACCAACGCCGGCGATCGACCGCTGTCGTTCGTACCTGCGCCACGCTAGGGCTGTTGGCCGTCTCATTCGCGCCGTCGTCCGGCGGCGCGCAAAGCGCGAACTCGTCGCCCGCCGTCGTCACGCGATCAGAGTCGACCGGAACCGTCTCCGTTACCGCCGGTACGGCGGTGCCGGTCGGCTGCCTCCAGTCCGCGAAGGAAATCTGCACCTTCGATGTGCGGGGATCGGAGACGAGCAGTGCGTATGAGGGGCAGGGTGAGCTATCCGAGCGTGTCGTCGTCGACTTCACCAAGCCCATGTCGTCCGGCGCCGGTGTGTGTTTTCCGCAAATGGGTACCGGCACGATCCACACCTCGCAGGGCGACTTCAACTTCTACAATCAAGGCGAGACCTGCATCCCGCCCCATTCCGCTGGCGTGGCTGCGGGTTTCGGTAACGCGTTGTTGCACTCGGTCGTCACTGGCGGCACAGGCCGCTTCCAACGTGCCGTTGGCACGCTGGCCGTCACCGTCGTGTCGCACCCGCCGGCAATCACGCTTTATCACACCTCTGGCGCAATCGTCGGAGTCGAACCCGCCCCATAGTCGGTGACGTGAGGTGCCCTCGCTTGCCTACTCTCCCGACAGCTCCCGCCTGGAGCGATCCAGTTCCTCGCTGTAGCGGCGCAGCGCGTGCTGCTCGGTCAGCAGGCCGATGACGTGGCCCGCCTCCGGCCCGTCCACCACCGCGAGCGCGTCGCTCTCGGCCCGCTCGAAGGCGCTGATCGCCTCCTTGATCGTCATCTGCGGCAGCAGCATGT
>JBAWFF010000347.1:0-7552 GCA_049591635.1 Acetobacteraceae bacterium | reverse complement strand
GGTCGCCCATCATCTCTCGCAACCGCTCCCGCGCGCGGGAAAGGCGCGACATCACCGTGCCGATCGGGATCCCGAGGACCTGCGCCACTTGCGCATAGGTGAGGTCTTCCACCGTGACGAGGAGCAGCACGCTGCGTTGCTCCTCCGGCAGCCCACCGAGGATCAGCATGACGTCACGTGCCTGGACATGGTCTTCCTGCGTCGCGCGCACACCGAGAGCCGAGTCTCCCACCTCCTCAATCGGGATCACAGGGCCGCGCACCTTCTTCTTGCGGAGGCGGCTGACGAACAAATTGTGCATGATCGCGAAAAGCTAGGCACGCATGTCCGCGTCCTCGCGGCGCGTGTGCATCTGATCGAGGGCACGCAGCAGACAATCATGCACCAGATCATCGATCTCCTGGCGGTCCCGCAGAAGCGTCGAGGCGTAGCGTCGCAGGGCGGGTATGGATGCTTCCATCTGCTCCAACGTGCCGGCCATCCGCTCACCGTGCCTTCACCAGTAGGGCGAAGGCGGTGGGTGCCGCGTTCCGGACCAAGAACAGACGCGCGGCGGGGCGGAATATTCCTCCCGCTTCGTGGCCGACGTTCGTCACCCTAGCAACAGCGGCAGCTGCCGCGTCAGGGCGCCCTCGGGATTTTGCAGCTCCAGCACGACGGTGAAATGGTCCGCGCCCGGCACCGAGAGCAGCGGCCCGGGGGCGTGGGCGGCGGCGCGGCGCGCGTGCAGCGCGCGGCTATCGGCGACCAGCGCGGGAAGCTCCGCGGTGCCGTAAGCGATGGCGAGCGGCTTCGCCACGACGGGCAGCCGCAACGGCGACAGCGTCGCGAGTTCCGTGTCAGTAAGTCGCAGCTTCTCGTTCAGGAAGGTGTCACGGATCGGTCCCATCTCGAACAGGCCGGAAATGGCGAGGCCAGCACGCACCAGCGGATGACCCAGCGCCATCGCGGTGAGATGGCCGCCCGCCGACCAGCCGGACAGCACCACCGGGCCGGCGATGCCGTGGCCGGGACCGTGTGCGCCGAGCCAGTCGAGCGCGGCGTGGATTTCGGCCGTGATCTCGGTGAGCGTCGCGTCCGGTGCCAGCGTGTAGCCGGGCAGCGCGGCCGACCAGCCGATTGCGTAGGGACCCTCGATCAGGCTGGCGAATTCCTCGCGGGTGCGCGCCTGCCAATAGCCGCCGTGGATGAAGACGAGGCACGGTGCGGCGGGATCGCGCGCGGGGAACAGGTCCCAGCGGTTGCGCGGGCGCGGACCGTAAGGAAGGTCGAGCACCTCGGGATGGGCGGCGCGGAAGGCGGCGGATCGTTCCTCGCGCGCCGCGTTCAGCACGGGGCTGTTCGGCACGGCGTTGGAGTTGTTGTACGAAGCGTCGCGTTCGGCTCGGCTCAGGGTGGCCCAGCTCACGGCGCGCTCATTCCGCCGTCCCGGCCAGCCGGCGCACCTCGTCCACCTTCTTGCCCGCGATCTGCTCCAAGGTGACGCGCCGCGACACCGGCTCGACGACCATGCTCGCCGAGCTGGTCCAGTCGAACGCGTCCGATTTCACGGTCAGGCCGGAATCCAGGTTGTCCCTGACCTTTTTGAAGACGGCGGCGGGATCATTGGTCCGTATCTCCCACACCATCATGTAGCGTTGCGATCCCGGCGCTGCTCCGTACTGGACATCGGCGAGCCTGAACATCTGCGCCGCGACGAAACCCTCGATCCGCAGCAGGTCATGGATGTGCTGACCGCGATACCAGTCGAGGTAGCGCGCTTCATTGCCCGCGGTCGGGTTGCTGAACACGATGAAGCGGTAGGTCTGTTCACTCGCCTTATCGGCTGCCATCCGGCGCTCCTTGCGTGGTTTGCGCGCGCAACGCGAACCGCTTCACCTTGCCCGATTCGGTGCGCGGCAAGACCTCGAGGAACTCGATGGCGCGGGGATATTTGTAGGGCGCGATCTCGGCCTTAACGTGATCCTGCAAGGCGCGGATGAGTTCGTCCGAGGCGGCGTGGCCGGGGCGGAGCACCACGAATGCCTTGACGATGGTGCCGCGCGCCGCGTCCGGGACGCCGACGACGGCGCACTCCGCGATTGCCGGATGGCCGATCAGGACCGCCTCAACCTCCGGGCCGGCGATGTTGTAGCCGGACGAGACGATCATGTCGTCGTTGCGCGCCTGGAACCAGAAATACCCGTCCTCGTCCTTTCGGTAAGTGTCGCCGGTGACGTTCCAGCCGTTCCGCACGTAGGTGGCCTGGCGCGGATCGTCGAGATAGCGGCAGCCGGTCGGGCCGCGCACGGCGAGGCGCCCGACCGAGCCCGGCGGCAGGTCGCGTCCGTTCTCGTCGATCAGCTTGGCGTCGTAGCCCGGCACCGGCAGACCCGTCGCGCCGGGACGTACCTTCTCGGCGGGGGCGCCGATGAAAATGTGTAGCATCTCGGTCGACCCGATCCCGTCGAGGATCGGAATCCCCGTCGCGTCGTGCCACGCCTGCCAGGTCGCCTTGGGCAGCGCCTCGCCGGCGGAGACGCAGATGCGCAGGGCGTCGGTGTCGCCCGGGCGCAGCATCGGCAGCATGGCGCGATACGCGGTCGGGGCGGTGAAGCAAACCGTGACGCGGCGCGTGCGGATCAACGCGAGGAGGTGCTCCGGGCTTGCTTGTTCGAGCAGCATGGTGGAGGCGCCGATCCGCAGCGGGAACAGCACGACGGCACCGAAACCGAACGTGAAGGCGACCGGGGGCGAGCCGGTGAACACATCCGTCGGCGCGGCGCGCAGGACATAGCGGCCGTAGGTGTCGCAGGTCGCGAGCATGTCGCGATGGAAGTGCATGGTGCCCTTCGGCACGCCGGTGGTGCCGGAGGTGAAGGCGATCAGGCAGACGTCGTCGGCCCGCGTGGGATACGGAGCGAACTCGGCGGACTCCTCCGCCATCAGCGATTCAAGAGACTCTCCGTCGCCGCCGATCGGCACGATGCGGTCGAGCCCGGCGCGCGACGCCTCATCGAGCAGGCGATGGTCGCAGAGCGCGACGCCGATACGCGCCTTCTCCACGACGAAGCCCAGTTCCCGCGCGCGCAGCAGCGGCATGGTCGGCACGGCGATCGCGCCCGCCTTCATCACCGCGAGCGTGGCGGCGACCAGCATCGGCGTGTTGGGCGCGCGCAGCAGCACGCGGTTGCCGGGCTCGACGCCCAGGCGGTGGGTCAGAACGTTGGCGATGCGGTTCACCCGTTCGGCCAGCCCGGCGTAGCTCCAGGTTTCCTCGGGCGAGCCCATCGCCGGCCGATCGCCGTGGCCGCGCGCGAGCCATGCGTCGAGCAACTCGGCGACGCAGTTCAGGTGCTCCGGATAGCCGAACCCAGCCAGCCGGAACTCCGGCCAGAGCGCGGGCGGCGGCAGGTTCTCGCGGGCGAAATTGTCCACCGCCACAGGCTGCAACGTCTTGCGTCACGCCGCAACGGGGGCTTGGATGCGCCGATGAACGTCATGATCGTCGGCGGCGGAATCGGCGGCCTGGCGGCGGCGCTGTCGCTCCACGCGGCCGGCATCGGCTGCGAGGTATTCGAGCAGGTGCGCGAGTTGCGGGAACTCGGCGTCGGCATCAACACGCTGCCGCACGCGATCAAGGAACTCGCCGCCCTCGGGCTGCTCGACGAGCTGGACCGGACGGGGATCCGCACCCGGGAACTGATCTATGCCAACCGCTTCGGGCAGGTGGTGTGGCGCGAGCTTCGCGGGACCGACGCCGGGTTCGAGGCGCCGCAATTCTCGATCCACCGGGGCAAGCTGCACGGTGTGCTGCTGCGCGCCGCGCGGGAGCGGCTTGGGGCCGAACGGGTTCACATGGGGTGCCGGCTGGCCGGCTTCGCCGAGCGGGGCGAACAGGTCGTGGCGCGATTCGAGCGCCGCGAGGGCGGAGTGATCGAGGTTGCCGGGGACGCCCTGGTGGGGGCCGACGGCATCCACTCGGCGGTGCGCGCGGCGTTCTACCCCGACGAAGGACCGGCGATCTGGAACGGCACCATGCTGTGGCGCGGCGCGGCCGAGTGGCCGGTGCATGACGACGGGCGGTTGATGGTGATCTCCGGAGGGATGGACGCGAAGTTCGTATTCTACCCGATCCACGCCGATCCCGCCCGACACGCCACGCGCCTGACCAACTGGGCAGTGCAGGCCCGCGTCGCCCCGCCCGGCAGCTCACCGCCACGGCGGGAGGACTGGAACCGCGAGGGGCTTCTCGGCGAGCTGGCGCCGCTGGTGCGCGACCGCTTCCGGCTCGGCTTCGTCGAACCGCTGGCGCTGATCGAGGCGAGCGGGACGTTCTACGAATACCCGATGTGCGACCGCGATCCGCTGCCGCGCTGGTCGTTCGGGCGGGTGACGCTGCTCGGTGACGCGGCGCATCCGATGTATCCGGTGGGTTCCAACGGCGCGAGCCAGGCGGTGCTCGATGCAAGGGCGCTGGCACGGCACCTGGAGAGCGTCCCCGTGACCAAGGCGCTAGCGGCGTACGACGCCGAACGGCGGCCGATGACCGCGGACATCGTGCTGACCAATCGCGCCGGGGGACCGGAGCGGGTGATCGACGTGCTCGAGGAGCGTGCGCCGGACGGGTTCACCGATGTCGAGGCGTTGGTGCCTTACGCGGAGCGCGAGGCGATCGTGCGCGGCTACGCACGGATGGCGGGGTTCGCGCGCGAGCAGGTAAACGCCAAGCGTTGACGAGCCCGGGGTTAGGGCTGAGTCCCGTTGCTCGGAGTGGATTGCAACCGATCAAGCAGGTCGTTCGACACGTTGGCGCTGGGGCGCATCCCGTGCGCGCGCTCGAACGCGAGGATCGCCGATTTCGTCTTCGGGCCAAGGGAGCCGTCCGGAGGAGTCTGGAGGTAGTCGAGGCGCATCAGCTCGCCTTGCACGTCGCGCACCAAGGCGGGGTTGGGCCGTCGTGCGGGGCGCCGGGGTTCCGGCTGGGTGGCGAGGACGACGTCCGGGAAGCCCTCGACCTGATCGCCACGTGCGTACATGCACTTCCCGAAGGCCGTATCGTACGGACCCTGCCTCGCTCGACGCGGCACGCTCGCGCTGACCTGCGCAGCCGTAACTTTGCACTCGTCACGGTCCTGCTGAAAGATGCTGAATGACCGCCCGGGTCCGGGGGCGGCGAGCAGGGTAGGTTCGAGCGGGGTCTGGGCGCAGCCTGCCGCGATGAGACAGGCGCAGACCCGGGCCCAGCGGATGCCGCATCTCGCAAAAGTTGTTTGTTGCAGCTTCGACATTTCCCTGCCGCTCGATTCGCTCCCTGATTGGGCCGAAGTCTAGCGTCCTGAACCGTATTCGACGCAAGGACCCTCAGGCGATCTTGCCGATGCCTCGGAGCTTCCTTTCCATGTCGCCCGAGATCGTGGCGAGCGGGTGGGCGTTCGCGAGATCGGAGATGCGCGGGAAGGCCTCCGCGAACATCTCGATCGTGACCGGCTTGTCGGGGTCGAACTGCACGCCCTCGGTCTCGAAATACTGCAACCGGGTGTAGCCGCCGGCCTGGGCGAGAATGACCTGGCCCGACACGTCGCATTGCTCGCTGCACAGCCAGGCGACGGCGGGGGAGACCAGTTCGGGCTTGAGGAAAGGCGCGGTCGCCGGGTTCATCAGCCCCTCCGTCATGCGGGTGAGCGCGGCCGGGGAGATCGCGTTGGCGAGGATGTTGTATTTCGCGCCCTCGAACCGCAGGCAGTTGATGAAGCCGTTCACGGCGAGTTTCGCGGCGCCGTAGTTCGTCTGCCCGAAATTGCCGAAACTGCCGGAGGTCGAGGAGGTGACGACGACGCGCCCATATTTGCGCTCCCGCATGATCGGCCAAGCGGCGCGGGTGCAATAGACGGTGCCCATCAGGTGGACGTCCACGACGGTTTGGAAGTCCGCCATCTCCATGTTGTTGAACGCCTTGTCGCGCAGGATGCCGGCGTTGTTCACCAGGATGTCGAGCCGGCCCCAGGTGTCGGTCGCGGTCTTGACGATCGCCTGCGCGCTCTCCCAATCGGCGACCGAGCGGTAGTCGGCGACCGCCTGGCCGCCCTTCTCCTTGATCTCGGCGACCACCTTGTCGGCGGCAGAGTGCGTGCCGCCGCGCCCGTCGACCGCGCCGCCCGGATCGTTCACCACCACCTTCGCGCCGCGCTCGGCGAGCAGGATCGCATGGGTCCGGCCGAGGCCGGCGCCGGCGCCGGTGACGATGGCGACACGGTCGTCATAGCGGATGGTCATGCGATGTTCCTTCCCGGTTTGCGCGAGCGTACCCCGCGATGGCGCGGCGCGAAAGGGTTGCTCCCTGGCGGCGCTTGCCCGATCGTGGCGGGAAAGGGGATGTTCATGGCGTTGTTTGACGGGTTGAAGGTGATCGATTGCGCCACCTACATCGCCGGGCCGACGGCGGCGACGGTGCTTGCCGAGTTCGGCGCCGACGTGGTGAAGATCGAGCCGCCCGGCGGCGATCCATACCGCACCCGGGCCACCACGCCGGCATCCGGTTATGTCCATCCGCGCAGCCCGAACTTCGTGCTCGACGGCCGCGCGCGGAAAAGCCTGATCCTCGATCTCCGCCAGGAAGCCGGGCGCTCGGTGCTGCGCCGGCTGGTGGCCGAGGCGGACGTGTTCATCACCAACGCGCCGCCCGACGTGCGCCAGAAGCTCGGCGTGACCTACGACGATCTCGGCCCGCTCAACCCGCGGCTGATCTACGCCTCGTTCACCGGCTATGGCGAGGATGGGCCGGAGGCGAGCAAGCCGGGGTTCGACGCGACGGCGTGGTGGGCGCGTTCGGGGTTGATGCATCTGGTACGCGCGGGCGATGCGGCGCCGGCGCGGTCGCTCGCCGGCATGGGCGATCACCCGTCGGGAATCGCCCTCTATGCGGCGGTCGCGACGGCGTTGTTTCAGCGGGAGCGCACCGGCAAGGGGCTCGCCGTCGGCTCCTCGCTGCTGGCCAACGGGCTGTGGTCGAACGGCTGCCAGGTGCAGGCCCGGCTGTGCGGCGAAACAGTTGCGGTGCAGCCGGCACACGATGACTCCCCGCATCCGCTGCGAAACCACTATCGGTGCCGCGACGACAAATGGCTGCTGCTGTCGATCGTCCCCGAACAGCGGCGGTGGGAGGCGTTCGCGCGCGTTCTGGACAGCCCGTTGCTGGACGATCCTCGCTTCGCGACCGTCGATGGGCGGGCGCGCAATCCCAAGGCGCTGACGGTGGCGCTCGATGCGGTGTTCGTGACGCGCGACCGCGCGGCGTGGTGCGTGGCGCTGGAGCCGACCGGGCTGGTGTTCGGGATCGTCGCCACGATGGAGGACATGCCCGATGAGCAGGCGGTGGCGAGCGGCGCGCTGGTCCGGTTCGCCGACGACACGCTGCTGACGGTAAGCAGTCCGTTCTGGGTGGGCGGGCAACGGAAGGTGGCGCCGCGCCATGCGTCCGCGGCGGGCGCCGACGGGGCATCGGTGCTGGCGGCGGCGGGGTACGCGGAAGCGGAGATCGCCGCGCTGCGGGCGGCGGGAGTGACGGTGTGAG
>JBAWFF010000346.1:0-3207 GCA_049591635.1 Acetobacteraceae bacterium | reverse complement strand
CCGGGAGGGGTGGCGATGGCGCGGCCGGCGGTCTCGCGTAGTCGATCTTGATCCCGTAATCGGGCGCCATCGCCTTCTCCATGAACGGCCCGAACAGCGCGAGCCAGTCCTTCTCGGCCGCGCCGGTCAGCATGATATCGAGGGCGCTCCGGCAAACCGCCTCCGCCAGCCCGACCGGAGAGCCATTGGTCAGCGCGACGACCGCGAGCTGCTCGCCCGGCAGCACGTTCACGCACGTCCCTGCCCCGAGGTTGAACCCCCCGGAATGGCCCCACCTGGCACTGCCTTGCGCGTCGTAGCTCACGTTCCAGCCAAGGCCATAGAACCCGGCACGGTCGATCATCGGGTTGGCGGGCGGGTTGTTCACGATCTGTGGGCGATGCGTCTCGTCCAGCGCGTCCGCCGCGACGATCTGGTCTCCGTCCACGCTGCCCCGGCCGAGTTGCAGGCGCAGCCATTTCGTCATGTCGCGGGCCGAGGAGCTGACCCCGCCCGCCGGTGATTGGGCGTCGGGGTCACGCACATACTTGGCGACCCAGACTCCGTCCTGACGAACGTGGCCGCGCGCATGGTCGGCCGCGTTGGCAAAGTCGGCGAAGCGCGAGCTGGTGTTCGCCATGCCCAGGCGACTGTACAGCCGCTCGGCCGACAAATCCTCCCAACTCTTGCCGCTCGCCATCGCCGCCGCGACCGCCGCCGCCGTCAGGCCAAAATTCGTGTAGGCGTACTCGGAACGGAAGCTGCTGGCCGGCCGTTGGTACCGCAGGCGATGCAGCACTTCGGCGCGGTCGAACCCCAGATCCTCCAGCTTGTCGCCCGCATGATCCGGCAATCCGCTGCGGTGGCAGAACATGTCGCGCAACGTGACTTGGCTCGTGACCCACGGCTCGTGCATCGCGAATGCCGGGTCGTGCAGGACGATCGGATCATCCCAGGCAATGCGCTTGTCGCCGACCAACGCGGCCACCACGGTCGAGGCAATCGGCTTGGACAGCGATGCGAGTTGAAACACGGTGTCCGGACCGACGGCGGCGGGCTCGCCCGCCGCGCGCACGCCAAAACCCCTCAGGTAGACCACCGTGTCCTTGTGAACGACCCCGACCGCGATACCGGGAACGCCGGTTCGCCGCAGGGAATCGGCGACGACCTTGTCGAGCGCGGCGGACGGATCGGCATCCCCCGACGGCGGCGGCGTCCGCGCCGATGCGCGGGGTGCGACAGCGGCGATCGCCGCCGCGGCGAGGGCCGACCGCCGGGGCAGGACGAGGGGTAGCTTCATGATCGCGGCTCCTTGCGCTATGGGAACGCCGATGGCCGCGCCCCTGCCCGGAGCTTCGCACGCCGCCCATTCGGGCTATAGGGGCGCCATGCCCGGCCGGTCCCTGATCCGAATTGCCGTGAATATCGCACTCGACGGCATCCTGGCGGCGGTCGCGATGCCGATCGCGCGTTGGATGGCCGATCCGGGCGGCGCCGTGTTCCTCCCGTTTTGGCTGATGCCCGCCGGCGCGGCGGCCGTGCTACTGGCGGGAGTGCCGTTTCGCTTGTCGTTTCAGTACTGGCGGTTCGTCGGCATGGGAGACCTGCTGACAGTGGCCGGCGCCAGCGCCCTGGGCGCGGGCCTGCTGTCCATCGGAATGGCGGCGGCCGGTGTCGCCGTCCCGAGCCACTCATTCCCGCTCATCCTCGCGCTGGTCCTGCTTGTGCTGCTCGCCGCGCCACGCATTCTGTACGAGCGTCTCCAGGCCCGCCCGCTCGCGCGCACCATGACGGAAGACGCACTTGGCTCGGCGCTTCTGGTCGGCGCTGGGGAGGATGCCGACCTCTTCCTCCGCGCGCTGGCGCAGGACCGTCGGCAGGGGCTGCGGGTGACCGGCCTGCTGTCACTCGGGTCGCGCCAGACCGGGCGGCGCATCCAGGGTCAGCCGATCCTGGGCTCGATCGACGACGCCGCCTCGGTGTTCGCCCGTCTGAGCGCCGAGGGCCGGCTGCCGCGCTGCGTGGTCGTCGCGACGCCGGACGTGGACGGCCCGCGGCTCGCCGCGTTGCTGGAGCAGGCGGATCGCTATGGCATGGTGGTACGCCGCGCGCCGCGCCCGACCGCGCTCGATCCGGCCGCGAGTCCGATCGCGCCCGGCGGCGAACATGCCCTCGACCTGCGCCCGATCGCCATCGAGGACTTGCTGAACCGCCCGCAGGTGCCGCTGGATCGCGAGGGGATGGCGCGGCTGATCCAGGGAAGGCGCGTCCTCGTCACCGGCGCCGGCGGGACCATCGGATCGGAACTCGCTCGCCAACTCGCGACGCTCGGGCCGGAGCGCCTAATCCTGCTCGACAACGGCGAATACGCGCTCTGGCAGATCGACCTCGAGTTGGAGGAGACCGCGCCGCAGGTGCCGCGCCAGGCGCTCCTGGCCGACGTTCGCGACGAGACGCGCATTCGCGCCGTGTTCGAGACGGCCCGCCCCGAGCTGGTCTTTCACGCCGCCGCGCTGAAGCACGTCCCGATGGTGGAGGCGAACCCGTTGGAGGGGCTGCTCACCAACGTCGCCGGCACCCGCCACGTCGCCGACGCCGCCCGCGCGGTCGGCGCGCTGGCGATGGTGCTGATCTCCACCGACAAGGCGGTGAACCCGACCAGCCTCATGGGCGCCTCGAAGCGGCTGGCCGAGATGTACTGCCAAGCGCTCGACATCAATTCCCGCGGGCACGCAAGCGGGATGCGCTGCGTTACCGTGCGCTTCGGCAACGTCCTCGGCAGCACCGGCTCGGTCGTGCCGCTGTTTCAGCGCCAACTGGCGCGTGGCGGTCCGCTGACGGTGACGCATCCCGACATGCGGCGCTACTTCATGACGGTCCGCGAGGCGGTCGGCCTGGTCCTGCAAGCGAGCGTGGTCGGCACCGACAAAGCGCCTTCTCAGCACGAGGGCGGCATCTTCGTGCTCGACATGGGCGAGCCGGTGAAGATCGTCGAACTGGCCCGCCAGATGATCCGCCTCGCCGGCCTGCGTCCGGATCAGGACGTGGGAATTCGCTTCACCGGCCTGCGCCCCGGCGAGAAGCTGTTCGAGGAGCTGTTCCACGGCAAGGAGCCGCCGGCGCCGACCGGTCATCCCGGCCTGCTGATGGCAGCACCCCGTACCGCCGATCCGGCGATCGTCGGGCGTGCCATCGAGGAGATCGCCGCCGCCTCGCGCGGCGGCCAGG
>JBAWFF010000345.1:0-6049 GCA_049591635.1 Acetobacteraceae bacterium | reverse complement strand
GCATGGCGCCGCGCGGGTTGGCACTCGCCGGCGGCCGCACGCCGCCGCGGCGCGTCATGCGCGCGGGCATCGAGGCGATCGAGGCGATCTTTGCCTTCGAAACCTCGGTTGGGCCCTGCAACGCTGTCGTGCGCCTGATCTCCGAAAACGGGGAGCCGCGCGCCTGGACGCTGATGACCGCGCTGGACGAAATCCGCGGACACGAGGACCCGGCGAACGGAAGGCGTTGGCAGGACGTGGACTGGAAGCGCAACTTCGGCGGCGAGAACTGGCTCGACCGGCGCAAGCGGGCACAGGCGTACGCTGACCATGAACCCGCCGTGCTGGTGGTGGGCGCGGCGCAGGCGGGGCTGACGATCGCGGCACGGCTGACCCTGCTCGGCGTGGATACCCTGGTCGTGGATCGTGAGGCGCGGATCGGCGACAGCTGGCGCCGTCGCTACCATGCGCTGACGTTGCACAACGAGACGCGCGTCAACCATTTGCCCTACATGCCGTTCCCACGGTCCTGGCCGGTGTTCATCCCCAAGGACATGCTGGCCAACTGGTTCGAGCTCTACGCCGAGGCGATGGAGCTCAACGTCTGGACGCGAACCGAGCTCGCCGGCGGCACCTGGGATGACGCCGCCGGTTGCTGGGACGTGCGGCTTCGGCAAGCAGACGGGACCGATCGACACATGCGGCCGCGCCACATCGTCTTCGCCAACGGCGTCAGCACCACGCCGGTCACGCCGCACCTGCCGGGGCTTGCGGCGTTTCGCGGCACGGTGCGCCATTCCGGCGACTACGGCAGCGGGCTGGACTGGCAGGGCAAGCGCGCGCTGGTGCTGGGGACCGGCACGTCGGGGCACGACGTCGCGCAGGACCTGTGCGTCTCCGGCGCGGCGGAAGTGACGCTGATCCAGCGCAGCCCGACCCTCATCGTCAGCCTCAAGGAGGCGCAGGCGCCCTATGCGCTCTACGACGAGGACATTCCTTTCGAGGACCTCGACCTGCTCGCCACATCCTTTCCCTTCCCCGTCTATCGGCGCTCACACCAGCGCATCACGGCGATGAACCGCGCCTCGGACCGGGAGTTGTTGGAAGGGCTGGAGCGGCGCGGCTTCCGCCTGGGCTTCGGGCCGGAGGATACCGGCTGGCAGATCATGTACCAGAGCCGCGGCGGCGGGTACTATTTCGATGCCGGCTGTTCCCAGATGATCGTCGACGGACGCATCGGGCTGATGCAGTACGCCGACATCGAGCGCTTCGCGCCGGAGGGCGCGGTGATGAAGGACGGCGGCGTGAAGCCGGCGGACCTGATCGTCCTGGCCACCGGCTACGAAGGCCAGGCGGCGGCGGCGCGGCGGCTCCTCGGCGACGCGGTGGGCGAGCGCATCGGCCCGGTCTGGGGCTTCGACGAGGAGGGCGAGCTGCAAGGCATGTGGCGGCCCACCGGGCAGAGGGGACTCTGGTTCCATGCGGGGGGGCTGGCGCAGTGCCGCATCTTCTCGAAGGTGCTCGCGTTGCAGATCAAGGCGCGCGAGCTGGGCATCACCGGGTGATCGAGCGGTACTCCCGCCGAACGATCTCCAGCAGTTCCTCGGGCGAGGTGTCGGCGCTGCGGGCCGAGAACGTCACCTCGCCGTGCTGCATCAGGATGACGCGGTCGCAGATGTCGAGCACCTGGGCGTAATTATGCGCGATGATGATCATCGAGATGTCGCCGCGTTGCCTGAGCCGATCGAGCAATCCGATGATCAGCCCCGCCTCGCGCGCGCCCATCGCGGCGAGGGGTTCGTCCAGCAGCAGGATCTTGGCGTTGGAATAGACCGCCCGCGCCACCGCCACCGCCTGGCGCTGCCCGCCCGAGAGCATCGCCACCTCCTCGTCGACGGAGGGAACCCGGACGCCGATGTCGTCCAGCGCTTCGACGGCGCGGCGGCGCATGGCGGCGTGATCGACCAGTGGCAGATAGCGTCTTCGCGGTTCGCGGTTGAGGAACATGTTGTGGTACACGCTCAGCGTGTTGATGAGCGCGAGGTCCTGATAGACGCACTCGATGCCGAGCGAGCGCGCGTGATCGACGGAGTGCAGCAGCACCTCCTGGCCGTTCACCATCAAGGTGCCGGAGGTCGGCTGATGGAAGCCGGTGAGGATCTTCAGCAGTGTCGATTTGCCGGCGCCGTTGTCGCCGAGGATGCCGAGCCGCTCGCCGCGCTCCAGATGCAGTGACACCCCGTTCAGCGCCGTGATCGTTCCGAACCGCTTGACGATGTCGCTGGCGCGCAGAACCTCGCTCATTCGCGGCCCCCCGTCATCCGCAGGCGCGCGAGGCGGACGTTGGCGACCATCGCGATCAGGATCGCCGCGCCGATGATGAGGTCGAAGGTGAAGGCGTTGATGCCTTGCAGCGTGAAGCCGTCGCGCAGTACGGCGAGCACGATCGCGCCGACCAGGCCGCCGAGGATGGTGCCCGATCCGCCCATCAGCGCGGTGCCGCCGATGACGCCGGCTGCGACGCCGAGGAACATGTACTCGGTGCCGCCGGCGAGTGGATCGGTGGAGGCGATGCGGAACGCCTCGAGGATGCCGGTGAAGCCGCCGAGCAGGCTGGTCAGCACGAAGTTGCCGATGCGGATGCGCCCGACATGGATACCGGCCTCGCTCGCCCCGATGCTGTTGCCGCCCACGGCGATCGTGTGCAGGCCCCAGGTGGTATGGCGCAGGACGACGTGCATCACCGCGACGATGGCGAGTGCCCAGACGATCTCGGAATAAGCGCCTCCGCCCATGATCGCGGTGGCGAACGGCCCGCCCGGGGTGGTGGCGGGAAAGCCGCGTGAGATCGTCAGGGTCAACCCGTTGAGGATGAACAAGGAGCCGAGGGTGGTGACGAACGACGGGACATTCAGGACGACGGTGACGAAGCCGTTGAACAAACCGACGGCGGCGGAGGCAAGCAGCGCCAGCACGATGGCGAGGCCGAGCGGGATGCCGGCCTGATCGGCGAAGAACATCACGAACGGGGCCAGCGCGAATATCTGGCCTACCGAGAGATCGATCTCGCCGCAGATCAGCAGCATGATCTCGCCGCAGGCGATGATGACCCACGGCGCGACGAATTGCGACAGGGTCTGGAGGTTGTCGTTGGTCAGGAAGTTGGCGTTCGAGACTTCGAAATAGGCGACCAGCAGCACCGCGACGATGATGATCCCGGCTTCCCGCCACCGCAGGAAAGAGCGGAGCAGGTTGGGCGGCCGCGCCGCCACGATCAGATCGGGCCGGTGTGGGGCACGATCTGCTGCGCCGAGGAGCCGCCCTCGTAGCGCGTCTTGGTGGTGAGGTACGGCTTCACGTTGGCCTTGGTGACGAAGTTTAGCCCGGTGTCGATGTCGGCGGCGCCCACCAGTCCGCCGGAGACCTTCCACATGAACATCTCCATCACCGTGTAGAAGCCTTGCAGGTAGGGCTGCTGGTCGATGGTGAAGTCGAGATCGCCGGAATCGATCGCCGTCAGCGTCTTCGGGATGAGGTCGAAGCCGCCGGCCAGGACGCCCTTCTTGCGCAGGTCGAATTGCTGCATCACCTCGCCCAGCACCCAGGTGCTGCCGTCGACCGTGAACATGCCCTTCACGTCCTTGTGGCCGATATAGTAGGCGCGCATCGCCGACAGCTCCTCGTTGGTCGTCGGCCCGGTCGCGACCTCCGAGGCCACGATCTTCGGGTTGAACTTCTTGATCGCGTCGCGCGCGCCGTCGAGCCTTGGCTGGATGTTGAGCTGGCCGGGCGTGGCGATGAACAGCGCGACGGGGCCGGAGTCGACGAGCTTGGAGATGCGCTGTCCCTCCAGATAGCCCGCCTGGTACAAATCCTGGCCGATATAGGCGAGCCGCTTGTTGCCCGACCCGGCGGGCGCGTCGGCGTTGTAGGCGAAGACCGGGATGCCGGCAGCCAGTGCCCGCTCGGTCGGCGCGTTGAACGCCTTGGGATCGACGAGGCACACGGCGATCGCGTCCGCCTTGCCGGCGATCGCGGTGTTCATGGCGTTCACCATCTCGGCGGCGTTCGAGATTTCCGATCCGGTCCACTGGTAGTCGCACCCGAAGAACGCGCAGGCATCGGCGATGCCGGAGACGGTGGGCACGAAGAACGGATTGGTCGTCACGTGATTGACAAAGACGAATTTCCACTTCGGATGCGCCGGGTATGGGCCGATGTCGGCCGCCACGGCCGCACGGGTGCTGGCGGCGAGCAGGGCGGCGGCGGACGCCGCGGTCATGCCGTGCAGCAACGCGCGGCGCACGGGGTTCACGGGGCGACGATTGGGATCGCTGTCGTCGGGACGATCGTTCATGGCGCTTCTCCTCCGCAGGGCTTGTCGCGAGTTTATGGGCATTCGACGGGGCGCCAAGCCCCTGATGCGCCGGACGCTTGACATGGTGACGGCGAGTCCACATAGTTAACCATATGGTTGAGTCATATCGCCCTTCCCTGGACCGCACCTTCGCCGCGCTGGCCGATCCCACGCGCCGGGCGCTCCTCGCACGGCTCGGCGGCCAGGACGGGCTTGCCGTCAGCGAACTCGCGCGACCGTTTTCGATGTCGCTGCCGGCGGTGATGAAGCACCTCGACGTGCTGGCCGGTGCCGGGCTGCTCACCCGCGCGAAGACTGGCCGCATCGTGTCATGCCGGCTGCGCGCGGGGCCGATGGAGGAGGCGGTGGACTGGCTCAACCGCTACCGGCGCTTCTGGTCCGAACAGCTCGATCGCCTCGCCGCCTTCGTGGAGGAGGACGCATGTCCGCCAAGCCCAGCCTCACCCTCAAGCGCCGGCTCAACGCGCGCCCGGCGAGTGTCTTCAGCGCTTGGACCGATCCGGAAAAAATGATGCGCTGGTGGGGCCCGACCGGGGCGGAGATGCTGCGCGCGGAGACCGACGTCCGCGTCGGCGGCCGCTTCAGGGTGGTCTTTCGCATGCCGGATGACGAGGAGCATGACGTGAGCGGCGTCTATCGCGAGGTCGTGGCCGACGAGAAGCTGGTGTTCACCTGGGCGTGGCGAACCACGCCGGAACGCGAGTCGCTGGTGACGGTCGCGCTCCGGCCCGATGGGAACGGCACCCTGCTGACGCTGACGCACGAGCGGTTCTTCGACGAAGCCGCGCGCGACCGCCATCGCGGCGGCTGGATCGGCACTCTCGACAAGCTCGAACGGATGTTCGCCTGACAAGTTCGGAGGAGTTGCGCATGGAACCGCGTCACAAGGTGGTCTCACGGGAAGAATGGCTGGTCGCGCGCACGGCGCTGCTAGCGAACGAGAAGGCGCTGACCAGGGCGCGCGACGCGCTGAGCGAGGAGCGGCGGCGGCTGCCCTGGGTTCGCGTGGAGAAGGCGTATGTCTTCGACGGACCGAACGGCAGGGAGACGCTCGCCGATCTGTTCGCCGGACGCAGCCAGCTCATCGTCAAGCACTTCATGCTCGGTCCGGATTGGGAGGAGGGCTGCGTCGGCTGCTCGTTCCAGTCCGACCACATCGACGGCGCCCTGCCCCATCTCGAGCATCACGACGTGACCTTGCTCGCGGTCTCCCGCGCGCCGTTCGACAAGATCGACGCCTTCAGGAAGCGCATGGGCTGGCGCTTCAAGTGGGTGTCCTCGTTCGGAAGCGATTTCAACTACGACTACAACGTCTCGTTTACCCCGGAGCAGATCGCTTCCGGCGAGATGTACTACAATTTTGAAAAGCGTCGCATCGACAGCGACGAATTGTCCGGCATCAGCGTCTTCCACAAGGATTCCGGCGGCGACATTTTCCACACCTATTCACAGTATGCCCGCGGTGGGGAGATGATGATCGGCACCTATAGCTGGCTCGACATCACGCCGAAGGGGCGCGAGGAGAACGTGCGCGGCAATTTGACAGACTGGGTCCGCCATCACGACCGGTACGACGCCGACGATATGTCATAGCGGGGTTTACCGGTTGTTGACCTCCGGGCTTCAATGTTGCCCGGGATATGGTCGATGCCGTCGCATCTTGTCGCGCGTTCTTGGCCCAACGGCCGGACG
>JBAWFF010000344.1:0-10907 GCA_049591635.1 Acetobacteraceae bacterium | reverse complement strand
GCGCGCGGGCGCAGCCGCGTCCGCAGCCGCCGTACCCGCGCGCCGCGCACCCATTCCGGCCGCGCCGGATCGCTCATGACGCCAGCTCCGCGATCACGGTCTCGCCGCCGATCATGGTCTGCCCGATCGCGACGAGGGGGCGTACGCCCTCGGGCAAATAGAGGTCGGTGCGACTGCCGAAGCGGATGATCCCGAAGCGGTTGCCGGCGCGCACCGGGTCGCCCTCGCGCAAGTCGCACACAATGCGCCGCGCGATCAGGCCGGCGATCTGCACCACCGCGATCTCGCTTCCGTCATGGAGGCGAATCGCGACCGCGTTGCGCTCGTTGCGCTCGCTCGCCTTGTCCAGCGCGGCATTGACGAAGGCGCCGTGCCGATAGGCGATGCGCGTCACCGTACCGTCGGCCGGCACGCGGTTCACATGCACGTCGAGCACCGAGAGGAAGATGCCCACCCGCCAGCGAGGCTCCGGCCCCAGGCCTAGTTCCGTCGGCGGCACGGCGGGTGCGACCGTCACCACTTTCCCATCGGCGGGCGCCAGCAGCGCGTCAGGCCGGCCAGGCGCCACACGTTCCGGGTCGCGGAAGAAATAGAAGCAGAACAAGGTGAACAGCGCGGCGATCCAGGCGAGCCAGGCACCAAAGATCAGCCCGATCACGAACAGGACGATCCCGGCCACAATGAAGGCCCAGCCCGCGCGGTGCGGCGGCGCCACGACCAGGCGGAGCGTGTCGGAGGCTGACATGGGCGGCGGTTATGGCCGCATCACTTGCCGGCTTCAAGCAGGGACGGCAGGCTCGATACATGCGCGAGGGATCCGCGATTCGTGTTTGGGACGGACCGACCCGGATTTTTCACTGGGCCGTCGTTGCGCTGGTCTTCACGAGTTGGCTCACCCAGCAAGAAGACTGGATGGCCGCCCACAAGATTTCCGGCTACACGATGTTCGCCGCCCTGCTGTTTCGCTTCGTCTGGGGCTTCATCGGCAGCGACACGGCGCGGTTCAGCCATTTCCTCGCCAGTCCGCGGGCCGCGTTCGCCCATCTGCGTCACTTCATCCGCCGCGAGCCCGACCATCGCATCGGCCACAATGCCGCTGGCGGCTGGATGGTGCTGGTGATGCTGCTCGCGCTTGCCGTCCAGGTCGGCACCGGCCTTTGCGCGAATGACCAGGTCCGGGTCGAGGGACCGCTCGCCGAATGGGTGGGCCCGGAGTGGAGCGATTGGCTGTCGCATGTCCACGCGGTGACCTTCACCGTGATCGAAGTCGCGATCGTGCTTCACGTCGCCGCCGTGCTCGCCTACGCACTGGTGAAACGCCACAACCTCGTGGCCCCGATGATTACCGGGCGCAAACGGCTTCCCTCGAACGCTCCGGCGCCGCGGATGCGAAGTCCGATACTGGCCGCGATCGTATTCGCCCTCGCCGGCGCGATCGTCGCCTGGGTCGTGCTGCTGTCGTGAGGCTCAGCGGGCGCGGAACTTCTTGTGGCAGGCATCGCAGGCATCGCCCAGCGCCGCCACGTCGCGCGCGAAAGCGGCCTGATCGCCTGCCTTGGCGGACGCCTCCACTTTCGTCGCGGCGTCGATCAGGTTCTGGCCGGCCTTCTCGAACCCGGCCCGATCGGACCAGATCGCGGGCAAGGCGCGGGTCTTCTCGCCACGCTCGGTGCCCGCCGGGAACATGGTCTGAAAGACTGGCTCCCACAGCGTCAGGGAGTGCGCGGGGAAGGCGAACTTCTTCACGTCCGGGTTCTTGGTCTTGACGGCCTGGTCCATGCCGGTGAAGACGCCGGCCATCATCGCTTGGCCGGCCTGGCGAGCGGCGATGATATCGATTCCAGCGGGCGCGTCGGCCGCGCGCGAGACCCCGGCCACACACGCCACCGCGACCCCGACAAGCAGAAATGTCCTGACCATCCGATCCTCCCTTTTTGCTATCATGGCGAGGCCACTACCTCGCACCCTCGGCGCTATCCCGCCACCACTCAACCCGGATTCCAGCGCATTCCCAAAAGGACGCTTATGAGCGCGATTCATTCCGTCGCCGTGTTTTGCGGCTCCCGCCCTGGACTATTGCCGGATTTCCGCGCCGCCGCCACGTCCCTTGGCCACGGGCTGGCGCGTGCCGGCCTCCGGCTGGTGTTCGGCGGCGGGAGAATCGGGCTGATGGGCGCGTTGGCGGACGCCGCGCTGGCAGCCGGCGGCGAGGTCATCGGCGTGATCCCGGAGTTTTTGACCCGTCTGGAGGTCGCCCACTCCGGGCTCACCGAGCTGGTCATCACCGACAGCATGCACTCGCGCAAGTCGCGGATGTACGAGCTCTCCGACGCCTTCGTCGTGTTGCCCGGCGGCCTCGGTACGCTCGACGAGGCGTTGGAGGTCATCACCTGGCGCCAGCTCGGGCTGCACGACAAGCCGATCCTGCTCTGCGACGTCGCCGGATCGGCCGCCCCGCTGGTCGCCGCCATCGAGGCGGCGATCGAGCGCGGGTTCGCGACGCCGGCGATGCGCGCGCTGTTCGTGGTGACGGAAGGGGTCGAGGCGACGCTGGGTGCGCTCGGGGTGATGGCGCCTGGCGAACCCGGTTCGGCCGCGCGCATGTAACCGCGTCAGCCGGCGCCGGCGATTCCCTGGCGCAGCGCCGCGCGCCGCGCGTCGAGCGTTCGGGCGACGGCCTCGTCGTCGTTCAGGATGGCCTCGGCGCTCACCTCCGCGAAGTGCAGCGCGCCCAGCTGCTCGAAGCCGCGTTGCGCTCGCGTCCCCCACAGCCCAATCGACTTCGCCATCGGCACGATGCGCGAGAACAGCTGCTCAGCGAACCGTGTGCCGCTTCTGCCGGCGCGCAGATACTCGCCGCATTCCCGCAGCGGCAGATCGAGGCTTTCCCATAGGTCCATCGCATCGAAGCGATCGCGCATCAGGAAGCAGGCTTCGATCAGGAACTCCTCGCGCTCGTCGCGCTCCGGCTGCGTCAGCCGCGGGTAATGCTCGCGCAGCGACAGCGCGCCAAACGCGACGTGACGAGCCTCGTCTTCCATGACGTAGGCGTTCACCGAAGCCGCCAGCGGATTCTGCGCCTCGTCGCGGATGCGCGCGAAGGCGGCGAGTGCCAGGCCCTCGATAACCACCTGCATCCCGAGATAGGTCATGTCCCAGCGGGCGTCGCGCAGCACCTGATCGAGCAACTCGCGCAGCGGACGGGTCATCGGGTGGAAGATGCCGAACTTGCCGAGCAGGCGCTGGTAGACCTCGACATGGCGGGCCTCGTCGACCACCTGGGTCGCCGCATAGAGCTTGGCGTCGAGATCGGGCACCTGCTGAACGGTCTTGGCGGCGCAGATCAGCGCGCCCTGTTCGCCGTGCAGGAACTGCGAAACCGTCCAGGCCTGATGCTGACACGTGATCTCGATCCGCTCGCGCCGGGACAGCCGCGCGAACAGGGGTGAGCCGAACAGCGGCAGCGCCTCGGGCGGCAGGAGTTGCGGGTTCTCCGGGTCGAGGTCCTGGGACCAGTCGATGCGGTCGGGGGCATTCCACTGCCGTGCCTTCCCCCGCTCGTAGAGCGCGAGCAGGCGTTCGCGCCCCGCGTCAAGCCTCCAGTCGAAGCAGGCGGCGAACTCCTGCGGCACGGCCCAGGTCTCGGGTGCTCCGTCAGACATTGAAGCGGCTGTCATGCTAAAATGTCCATTTCCGCTTGCGGCCGGCCGCCGCTTCAATTACGGTTCTTACACTTCAGGATCGGAAGGGGAAAGCGCCATGGCCGAGCAGCAGACCGGATCGGAGCCGTCGCACCTCTTCGCCATCACGGCGGGAGCGATGGCGGTGGCGCTTGGCGCCATCGGGCTGTGCCCCACCGCGGCGGACGCGAGCATCATTGTGACCACGCCGAACGTGGACGTGGCGACGGCCGTTGCCCCTATCTCGCTCGGCGGCACCACGGAGTTCCTCGCTGGGGTCACGGGCAGCAGCCTCAAGGTTCTCCCGGCTAGCGGGAACCTCGTGTCCATCACCACCCTCGCCGCCGGTTCCGTGATCGGTCCGGGAACCAGCTTCCAATCCGCGAGCCTGGTTTTTCCGCCAGTTCCCAACGCTGACACCTTCGTTGGGCTGGATGTCGTTGCGGGACCGGATAATACCTACGGGTTTGCCGATTTCGGCGGATCCGGCGGGACGGTGCTGAAGGAGTACGCCTTCGAAACCACCCCGAATACGCCCATCACCGCCTTGGTTCCGGAGCCGTCGCCGCTGACCGTGCTGGCGATGGGAGCGATCGCCGTGCTGGCGATCCGCCGCCGCTCCGCCGAACGGGCGGCCTGATCAGCCGGGGCGGGGAAACAGCAGCCGGTACTCCGCGTCCACGCGGATCGTCTCAGCGGCGCAGCGTCTGGCGAGATTGACGGTGTCGCGGTTGTCGTCGTCGCAGGAGAAGCGAAACCGCGTCGCGCCACCCTCCAGCCCGTTCCTGGTCGCCGCCTCCAGCAGCAGCACGACCGCCGCCGTGCCGCGAAACGCTGGCGCCACCGCCAGGGCGTCGATCGCGGGCAGCCCGTCGTTCCAGCTGTAAAGCAATCCGCCGGCGAGTTCCTCGCCGACGAACAGCGCGACCGATCGGTCGAGATCGAACGAGTCCGGCTCCGTTCGTTGGAGGCGCCGGAGGATCTCCGTCGCGGGGGCCGGGAAATCGCCCGCGAGCAAGGACGCGACCCCCTTCGCGGGCGCTTCGTGCAACCCTGCGATGCGCGAGCCCGCGGTGATCCGTCCGGCCCGTTGCAGACCAACGCGCAGCCGCTCGACCATCGCGTGGAACGCCGCCCCATCGGTCTCGAAGAACAGCATCCGCCGGTGCGGTGCGAACCCGACCACATCGAGGAACACGGCCGCCTCGGAACCGAGCGCAATCGGCGACCAGGTGCGAATCCCGTCCGCCTCCCCGTGGCACAGCGCCGCAGCCGCGCCGACCAGAGCACGCCCGACGCCCTGGCGTCGGGCCGCTGGGACCACGTGAACGAGCAGGGGGAAACAGGCTGGCTCGCTGGGGCGAGATAGCGCATGAACCCAACCGATCGCCGCCGCTCCCAGCACGATTCCGGCGCCGCTCAGCGCCACCAGCGTCTCCGGCGCGCCGGAGATGAAGGCCGACGGAAGCAGCAATCGGGCCGCGCGCATCTCGAGGTCGCGCGCCGGCCGCACCACGATCCCTGATGGGAGTTCAGCCGGAGTGACGGACGCACCCATGCCACTTTCTAGCGCCGCCCCCAATGTGGGCAAGGGCGAGCGTCTGCTCCTCGTGGGCTGGCCGTCGGCCGAATGGTCCGTGCTGCACCGGCTGCTCGATGCCGGCAGCCTGCCGTTCCTCGGACGGCTGATCGAACGTGGTTGCAGCGGCAGCCTCGCCGCGACCCTGCCATTCGACCCGGCGGCGCTTTGGACCACGCTCGCCACCGGGCTGCTCCCCGATCGCCACGGCGTCACCAGCGGCCAAGAGGTGCGCCCCGACGGCGGCGGCGTGCAGCCGGTGGGACGGCGATCCTGGCGCGCCGAGGCGTTCTGGGAAACTCTCGAGCGGGAGGGCCTGCGGACCGCGTGTGTGGCCTGGCCGGGGACGGCGCCGGCTGACCGCTGGCCCGGATGGCATGTGGACGAGGACTTCGCCCGTCCGAGCGGGGCCGATTTCGCCACCTGGGCCATGCCGGCACACGCCGTCGCGCCGGCCGTCTTGCGCCCAGAGCTTGCCGGGCTTCGCGTGCATCCGGCGGACGATCCGGGCAGGTTCCTGCGCGCCCTGCTGCCCCGTGCGAACGAGGCGCCCCCCGACGATCATCGCCCCGTCGCGCTCGCCCAGGCGCTCGCACAAACCGCCACCGTCCATGCCGTGGCGACCCATTTCGCGGCGGCCCGCCCGGATGTGCTCTGCGTCTGCTATGGGCTTCTCGGTCAGGTCAAAGCCGCGACGACGCCCGAGGACGAGCGGCCGGACAGCGTGTTTTCCGGGCTCGGCGAGAGGGTCCAGCGGTTTCTCGACTTGATGCTCGGCCGGCTGATCGAACTCGCCGGCGACGGCGCGACGATCATGGTCGTGTCGCCGGACGGTGGTCTGCCGGCGTACCGGTTGCACCAGCCGGCGGCGCCGCGCGGCCTCCTGGTCGCCGCCGGGCCGGGCATCGCATCCGATACCGCCTTCCCGGGTGGCAGCGTCGCGGATGTCGCGCCGACCATCCTGGCGCGGTTCGGCTTTGTCACGCCCACTGACGGACATCCGATTGCGCGACTGATCCCGCTCGGCGCCGAGAGGCGCCACGCCGAGCCCGAAGCGATCCCGGCGCGCGAGATTGAAGCGGACCCGGCGCTCGCACTGATGGCGCTGGGCTATCAGGACCGGATCACGCCGGAGCAGGCGCTGGTGATCGAACGGACCGAGGTCGCGCGGCTGCTCAATCTGGCCGAGGCGCAGATGACACGCGGCACGCACGAGGCGGCCGCGACGACCTTGGAGGCGCTGCTCCGCCGCCAACCGCGCCACATCGCCGGGCTGCAGCGTCTTGCGCAATGCCGCGCGTTGCTCGGCGATCCCGAAGCTTGCCAGCCGATCGGACAGGCATTGCTGGAGATCGACCCTTCCCAACCCTGGGGCCATCTGGTGCTGGGGGTCTGGTGCGTGCTGACCGCGGACCATGCGGCGGCGGACGCCCATCTGGCGCGCGCCCGCGAACTGGGCGCGGCGATCCCGCAGGTGCTGGCCCGCCTCGGCGGGATCGAGTTGCTGCGCTACCGCCACGAGGCCGCCGCCGCGTTGTTCAACGAGGCGCTGCTGATCGAGCCGATGCTGACCGAGGCGCTCTACGGGCTCGGCGCCGCCCACGCCAATCTGGCCGACTGGGCGGCGGCCGAGGATGCGTTGCGACGGGCGATCCAGCTTCAGTATTTCCAGCCGCGCGCGCACTTGCTGCTGGGGCGCGCGGTGGGCGCGCAGGGGCGCTGGCGAGACGCGGTGGCGACGTTGGAGACGGCGCTGGCCCAACAGCCGGGACTGCCGGAGGCGGCGAGCCTACTCGATCGGGCCCGCCAGGCCCTCGCCGAGGCGCTCATCGCGGAGGCCGCGCTGCGGTGAACGGGCAGGTCGCGATCAGATCGAGAGCATCTGCCCATCGCCGACGGCGGCCAGGAACGTCGCCACTCCGGCGATCTCCGCGCCGTCAAGCAGCGCCGAGGCCGCGATGCCGGCCATCAGCAGGCCGGTTTCGCAGGCGATCATCCTGACCCCCAGGTCCACCGAAGCCGCGCGCAATTCGGCCAGACTGGCGACGCCCGCCGGGCGGTCCTGGGCGTCGAGGTGGGCGATGTCGGCACACAGCGCCCGCGTCCCCTCGTTGGTCGCGAACACGACGACGTCGCGCCCGAGGGCGGCAGCGCCGGCGGCGATCACGAAGGCGTAGTGTGCGCGCTCCGCGCCCCCCGAGATCAGCAGGATGCCCAGCGGCGCCATCAGGCCGCCCGATGCGCCGACAGATCGGTGATCCGCGGATGCCCGCCGCACAGCGCGCAGTCCGGGTCTTGGGGCAGCCGGACCGTCCGCATGCGCGCGGCCAGCGCATCCCAGATCAGCAGGCGCCCGGCCAGACTCTCGCCGATGCCGAGAATCTCCTTCAGGGTCTCAGTTGCCTGCAAGGTGCCCATGACGCCGGTGACCGCGCCCAGTACGCCGGCCTCGCTGCACGACGGAACCAGGCCGGCGGGCGGCGCCTCCGGGTAGAGGCAGCGGTAGCACGGGTTGCCTTCGTGGGCGTGCGGCTTGAACACCGAGAGCTGGCCGTCGAAGCGCAGCACGGCGGCCGAGACCAGGGTGCGCCGGGCCAGCACGCACGCATCGGCGACAAGGAAGCGGGTGGCGAAATTGTCGGTGCCGTCGCAGACGATGTCGTACTCCGCGACCAGCCGGAGCGCGTTGTCCGCGTCGATCCGCGCCGTATGCGCCTCGATCCGGGTGTCGGGGTTGATGGCGCGCATCGCGGCGGCGGCGGATTCCACCTTGAGGGCGCCGATCCGATCGGTCGTGTGCGCGATCTGGCGTTGGAGGTTCGAAATCTCCACGCGATCGTCGTCGATGATCCCGACCATGCCGACGCCGGCGGCGGCGAGGTAAAGCCCCAGCGGACTGCCGAGGCCGCCGGCGCCGACGATCAGCACCCGCGCCGCCTTCAGCCGCGCCTGGCCGACGCCACCCACCTCGGCGAGCAGGATATGCCGCGAGTAGCGGCGGATTTCGTCTTCCGTGAAGTCAAGGTCCATCGGCTGACACTACGCTCCCGGCCGGCCCGACAAAAATGGCGACGCCCGAGCGGGCGCCGCCAAGTTTAGGGAGGAAACGTCGAACGCGCAGGGCCGGATCGGCTCGCGCGCCGGGAGATGTGGCGCGGTTTCGCGCGGGCGCAACCCCCGTTATTGGCGAACCGCCGACGCCGGCGGGGTGCGGACGGCGTAGTCCGCCCCGTCGAAGAACGCCGCCACGGCGTCGCGCACCGCGACGGCGAGTTCCCTCATGTCGTCATCGCCGCCAACCCGATCGGCCGCCCGCAGCGCGAGCGTCCGCCGGGTGGCCAGCCAGGCGGGTGGGTCGTCGTCGCGCACCGCCATGTGCGTCAGCAGGTGGCCGAGGACAGTCTCGATGGCCAGTAGCCGCGCGGAAATGTCATCGATATCTGGGGACAACTCGGTTCTCCTCGTGTGGATGCTGAGGAAGCCCGGAGCCTAGCCCGCGTGGCGGGCGGCGTATTCTCACGCCTGCGCGATGGGGCTGGATTGCGCGTAACACCGGGCTTCGCCTATCACTCGCGCCAGGAAAACGATGGAGCGGACGGATGAGCGACGGCGGAACGATGCGGATCATGGCTATCTCGGGCAGTTTGCGGAAAGGCTCCTTCAATAGCGCGGCATTGCGCGCGGCGAAGGAGTTGGCGCCCGATGGGATGACCATCGAGATCGCCGATATTTCCGCGGTCCCGCTCTACAACGAGGACGTGAGGGCGGTGGGCTTTCCGGCGGTGGTCGCCGATCTGCGCCAACGCGTGAAGGAGGCCGACGGCGTGCTGCTGGCCTCGCCGGAATATAACTACTCGGTCTCCGGCGTGCTGAAGAATACGATCGACTGGATATCCCGCCCTCCCGAGCAGCCGTTCGACGGCAAGCCGATCGCGATCATGGGGGCGAGCGGCGGCATCCTCGGGACCGCGCGCGCGCAATACCATCTCCGCCAGAGCTTCATTTTCATGAATGGCTTTGTCATGAACCGTCCGGAGGTGATGATCGGGCAGGCGCACACGAAGTTCGACGCCGAGGGCAAGCTGACCGATCAGCCGACCCGCGATTTCCTGACCGCGATGCTGACCGCGTTCGCCAGCTGGGTGCACCGCATACAGACCAAGTAAGGCCGCTCGCGCCGCGACACCGTGGCCCGTCGTTCGGCGGGGAGATGAATTTGGCGATCGATTATGAGAAGCGCGATGGTGTCGCCTACATCACGCTGAATAATCCAGCCAAGGCGAACATTCTCGATAAGGCGACGTCGGACGATATCTCCGCGGCGTGGATCGACCTGTGGGAGGATCGCGACGTCCGCTGCGCGATCGTGACTGGTGCGGGTGACCGCCATTTCTGCGGTGGGCACAATCTGGCGCCGCGACCGGATCTGAGCGCGGAGGACCGCGAATACCTGCGGACCCAGCGCGTGTTCTGGCCGCTCGCCGGTACGGTGCATGGCCAGGGAACCGGCGTGGATGGCCGGATGGGCGACCATTATCCGCGCGTGTGGAAGCCGGTGATCGCGGCGGTGAACGGCTGGGCGGCGGGGGCGGGGCTCTACATGCTGCTGTCGTCGACCGACATCCGCATCGCGAGCGCGGAGCACGCGCGCTTCAAGTTCGCCCTCGTCACCCAGGGGTGGCTGGGTCATGGACCCGGCGCCAGCCTGCTCGCCCGCCAGCTCCGCTATATTGACGCGATGAAGATACTGCTGACCGACGAACCGTTCGATGCCCAGGAGGCCTTGCGGATCGGTCTCGTCAATGAAGTCGTCCCGCACGCGCGGCTGATGGAGCGGGCGGAAGCGATCGCCCGCCATATTGTCACGCTTCCCCCGGTCGCGGTTCGCATGATGAAGGAGTTCGTGGTCCGCTTCGGCGACCTGCCGACGGATCAGGCTTGGCACGTGCAAAACCTGATCAACTCACTCCTGATCCAGGCGACGACCGACAGCGCGGAAGGGAGACGGGCATTCAACGAGAAGCGGCCGGCAAACTTCACTGGGGCCCTGCGCCATCACGGCGAGCCCTGGGAGGAGCCGGCGGAGGACGACGCCAGACGCCTCGATGAGGCGTATCGCAGTGGCGAGTTCTAGGTTTCATGGTCCTTCGCCTGCTCGACGGCGTCCGGGTCGTGGAATGGGCCGAGGGCATCTCCGCGCCATTCTGTGCCCGCATCCTCGCCGACCTCGGCGCCGAGGTGGTGAAGCTGGAGCAGCCGTTGACCGGCGATCCCATGCGCGCCGCCGGCCCGTTCTTGCCGGGCGATCACGCGCCCAACGATAGCGCGCTGTTCGCTTATCTGAACGCCGGCAAGCGAAGCGCGACCCTGGATGTGTCCGCGGCTTGGCCGGGGCGCGATCTCGACAACGCCGGGTTGCTCGTCGAATCGTACGGGACGATTGATCGGGTTGCCCTTCAGCGGGAGCATCCCGGGCTGATCGTTCTCTCGGTGACGCCGTTCGGGCGGACCGGCCCGTTGCGCGGCACGCCGAGTTCGGACCTCACGCTGCAACACCGCGCCGGCTGGGCCCATGCGATGGCGCGGCCGGTGGACGAGCCGGAGGCGCTGGCCCCGCGCGGCGGCGCCGACCACGAGGGGCCATTAGC
>JBAWFF010000343.1:0-6459 GCA_049591635.1 Acetobacteraceae bacterium | reverse complement strand
TTTTCCCGAAGCGCCTCTATAAACTGCGGGCGCGCATCGAACAGGCAATCGGCAAGCTCAAGCGGTTCAAACGCGTCGCCATGCGGTGCGAGAAGACCGATATCAGCTACTCGGCCATCATCAGTTTTGCGTGCGGTCTGATGCTGGTTAAATCCGTCCACACGACCTAATCAGCCGCCCTCGCCGAAGCGCCGTCTCGCGATTGTTCTTTGCCGCTCCTATTTGCCGATCCCAGGCCGCTTGCGTCTTCGGGTAGGAGCGCACTGCCGCCGCCGCTTCCGGGTTCCAACGCCCCGGCGTCATTATTGCCAGCGGGTGGTCTCGCCAGGGTAGGCCGGCCACTAGATCAACACCCCATCCTGCGTCGTCTTAGCTGCCGCCCGCAGCGCCGCGCGCAGGCACTCCGTCCGATTGACGAACGCGGCTCCCGTCTTGGCCCGTATCTCCGCCGCGATGGTCGCGATGTGCTGGGCGTCTTCCTGCGTTGGGCGAAACCCAAGCCGCTCAATCAGCTTGCTTCCGTCTGTGTTCATTCCCTTGCTCATAGGTAGTCCTTTCATGTGTTGCTGGTCGTAGTGGTGGTGCCCGGACGGCGCCGAAGGTGCCTAGTCCGTAGGTCGGGCAAAAAAGACCAAGCCGGCAACGTCTGCCGACTGTGGCTTCAATCGTGGTGGTTGTGAGCCGCAACGCCCCTCTACGCTCTTTGGGGCAACTGACGGCCACGCCCTCGCTAAGGCCCCTACGCGGGCCGCTACAGGCCCTTTCCAGGCTCGCTAGTGGTTGGGTAGCGGGGGCCCTGAAACGGCCCTGTAGGCCCCGCAGGGGCAACTGACGGCCCGGTGCGGCGTTCCTTCTGTCTACAGTGTCGGGATCGTGGGGCTCCCACTCTTCACCCCGCGTCGGGATCGTGTTCGGACGTTACGCAAGTCGAACCGTCGAACGTCATCGAACGGTCAGAACCCTTCCCCACCCGTTCCAGACACCCTCACAATCGCCTAAAAGACTCGCTACGACGGCGTAGCCGTCAGCCGCTCCTGCGGGGCCTACAGCGCCCCTTCACGCGCCCCGCCACTCCACCATTCCAGCCCCCTTAGAGCCTGCCAGCGGTCCGCATATGGCCCTATAGGGCTACGCCCAGCGCGGGGCCTAGGGACGCGCTCCTTGCGTCCGCCGTGAAGTCCCTGAACGGGTCTCTATGCGACGCGCGGAAAGGCGCCATTAAAGATCGCCGCTACGGCCCTGAGCACGTCCTGCATGGTGCCACATAAGACGTTCTGTGGTGCTGTTCCGGCTAGACAATCAACTACATCCCATCCCGTCCCGGCCCGTCCGATCACCACGGCGGCACCCTCCCGCCGAGGCCACGGGAGATACAGCGCCACGATAGCCCCGCCGTCATCATCGGCGTCTGTCTTGGTTTGCGTCCCCGAAAACTCCGCCCTGAGGCGTGCTGCCAAGGCCGCTGCGTCGGCTACGTCCATGCCCTTGGGCTGCTCCACCATGCGGTAGTCCGCCAGCGTGACAATGTGTGCCGTCATTCGTCCGTCTCCTCATGTCCGCCAAGGCCAGTCCCGGGCTTACGCTGGAAAGCAAGACATAGAAGACGGAGGCTAGCAAATGGTATTGTGGCGAGTGCTCGGCACAGTCGTGTGGCTAGATTACAGTGGTCCTCTGACTACTGGATCACCAACACTGGCTTTATAGTAAGACTACGCCGCATAGTATCCGCCGTCTTCGGTCTATCCCCCACAAGCTTCCTTAGTTTATCGGCGCCAATTCACGGCCTATAATGTGGCTTGACTGCAACACCGCCGCTTGGTCTTGTCCAGTTATCCGGCGGACCAAAGACTGTCCCGGCCCGCCTCACCCATCCCGCTTAGCCCTCTGCCACGCCCTGGTCCCCCAGCATCCGGTAAACACTGCTACGAGCCACCCCAAGCCGTCGCGCGACATGGGCGGGCTTTTCCCCGGTGGCGATGGCCTCTCTGATCGCATCGGCCTGGACGGCGACGGTTGGCTTGCGGCCTCGGTATTTGCCCTCGCTCTTCGCCTTGGCGATCCCCTCGCGCTGGCGTTCAAGCATTATCTCACGTTCCCATGTCGCAACACCGCCGAGAATGGTCAGCATGAGCTTGCTGGTTGGGTTGCGAGTATCGAGCCGGGCACCGCCCATGCTCAGCACCACCAACCCTATGCCCCGCCTGGACAGGTCCTCTTCGATCCTCAGGAGTTCGGCTGTATTCCGGGCCAATCGGTCTGGCTTGGTGACGGCCAACGCATCGCCCTCCCGGAGGAACGCCAGCGCTTCCGTGAGCTTGGCTCGCTGCGCCACACTGGACACCTGTTCTGTGAACATCCGCTCGGCGCCCGCAGCGCATAGATCGCGTTCCTGAGCGGCTAGGCCCGCCGTCTGGTCTGCCGTGCTGGTTCGCGCATATCCCACTAGCATGGTGTCCTCCTGTCCTATTGGCTTAAGGACGACATAGGACAGAGTGTCCTAAAATGCAAGGACAATTCGTGTAGGACGCTTTTAGACCGCTCCATCGGCCTATCCGACTGACTCGCTAGACCCTGCCCTAATCGGACACCCGTCGCGATGCCGGCCGTATCCGCGCGGCCCGACCCGGCTAGCGGCTACCCACCATCCCGTGTGCGACGTTCACCACTGCCGCTGTATGATCGTGCCAGCGCTGCATTCGTATCGCGCTGCGTTGCTGTTGCTGCCACGCATGACGCGCGACGTTTCGCGTTGGCGAACGCGGCTCGATCCAAAGCGAGCGGTCCAATTCCGGAGGGGGACCGGGGTCATCAGTGACCGGGTTCAAAAAACCGGCTAAAGGTTGTTGTTATTATTATATCCCTCCCGGCTTTTTCACGCCCGGGAGTCCGGGTGCAGACTGGGGAGCCCCCAGGCTCGGCAGCCTACACTAAAATGCCTGCTTCGCTTTCTGGCATGTCCCCATCTCGGTGCTAATTACCATGCGGTAAAATCCGCCCGCTTTATCAATGTTAATTTTCGGCCCCATGGACAGCACCGTTACCGCCCCCGTGCTCCGGGTGATAGTTATTTCCGTGGCCGCAGTGCCCGGGGGCGCCCCTATCAACGGTTGGTCCAGCGCCACCTCAACCTCAGTTGCATCGAAGCGGCGCACATACAGGTTTTGAGAACCGTCTGGTGCCATCAGCGTCACGGTTGGCGGATGGAAGAGTTCAAAAATCCTGTCGTAGAGGCGGGGGTCAAAGACCGCGAATGTGTAAGACCTTTCTGCCCCCAGCCAGCAGACGAGATTGTATCTATCCCCAAACAGCCTCCACGGATCGGCGTGGGCGGGCGCCCTAGCATCCGTTACGAATGCAAAAAGACAAACACAGGCACATGCCAGCCGAGACATCCCGGTCCTTTTCCGCGCACCATTTCGGGCACGCTATAGACTAGGCCGTCTCGCGACACCAACGATTCCCCTATGGGGGCAAATTGGTGGGGGCACTAGTGGGGGCGATCTGAAATCGTAACTTAGATTCTTCCCTGTTTTCATTATGTTATAGGCCATCCGCGCATCTGGCGGAGGGAGTGGGATTCGAACCCACGGTACGCGTTAACGCACACACGCTTTCCAAGCGTGCGCCTTAAGCCGCTCGGCCATCCCTCCGCGTCGCGGCATCATATCAGCGGCGATGCCGGGGCGTCCATCGGAGGACAGGTTTTCCTGCTGACAGCGGCCGCCGACCCGGTATGGTCCGCGACGGTGCCCGACTCGGATCGGGACGCGGCAACGAGGGCGACCGGCATCGAGACCTTCATCACCCGCTGGCGCAACTCGGGCGGCGCCGAGCGCGCCAACTACGCGCTGTTCCTGTCCGAGCTTTGCGACCTGCTCGGGGTGGCACGGCCGGACGCCGCGGTCGGCGGCAGCGGCCCCTACCGGTTCGAGCGCGCCGTTACCCGCCACGAGCGCGACGGCACCGTGAGCACCCGCCGGATCGACCTCTACAAGCGCGGCTGCTTCGTGCTGGAGGCCAAGCAGGCGCAGGACACACTGAAACAGCCCGCGCTGTTCGCCGCCTCCGAGGCCGAACGGCGCGCCCATGTTCGCCGCTCCCCCGGTTGGGCGCAGCTGATGCTGCGGGCGAAGGGCCAGGCGGAGGACTACGCCCGCGATATTCCGCCCGACGAGGGCTGGCCGCCGTTCATCCTGGTCTGCGATGTCGGCTTCTGCATCGACGTCTATGCCGATTTCTCCGGCACCGGGAAGCACTACGCGCAGTTCCCGGATCGCGACGGCTACCGCGTCCATCTGACCGATCTGCGAAATCCGGCCGTACGCGCCCGGCTGCGCGCGATCTGGACCGACCCGATGGGCCTCGACCCGTCGCGGCGGCGGGTGCAGGTGACGCGGGAGATCGCCGCGCTGCTGGCCCATCTCGCGACCGAACTGGAAGCCCGCAAGCACACGCCCGAATCGGTGGCGACCTTCCTGATGCGAAGCGTGTTCAGCATGTTCGCCCAATCCGTCGGCCTTCTGCCGAGCAAGGCCGCGTTCACCGATCTGCTGGAGGCGTGCCGGACCAACCTCGCCGGCTTCGTTCCCCTCGTCGGGGACATGTGGCGGACGATGGACACAGGCGGGTTCTCCTCCGGTCTGCGCGCCGATTTGCGCCGCTTCAACGGCGGCTTGTTCGCGCCCGGCGCGCACGGGGCGGCGGAGCCGCTACCGCTCGACGCCGACATGCTCGATCTGCTGATCGCCGCCTCGAAGCGGGACTGGTCCCACGTGGAGCCGGCGATCTTCGGCACCTTGCTGGAGAACGCGATCAACAAGCACGAGCGCGGGCGGCTGGGCGCGCATTTCACCCCGCGCGCCTTCGTCGAGCGCCTCGTGCAGCCGGCGCTGATGGACCCGCTGCTGGCCGAATGGGACGGCGTGAAGGCGTCGGCGCTGCTGAAGGCGGAGGCGGGCGACAATGCGGGCGCGGCGGACGCCGTTCGCGGCTTTCACGCGCGGCTTTGCGCCGTCCGCGTTCTCGATCCCGCCTGCGGCACCGCGAACTTCCTCTACGTCGCGCTCGACATGATGAAGCGGCTGGACGGCGAGGTCCTCGACGTGCTGGCCGACCTCGTCGCCGGCGAGGGCGACCGGCTCGATCTGACGCAGGCGACGGTGGACCCGCACCAGTTCCTCGGCCTCGAACTGAACCCGCGTGCCGTGCCGGTGGCGGAACTCGTGTTGTGGCTCGGCTGGCTGCAATGGCATTTTCGCAACCGGCCGGGCCGCGAGGTGGCCGAGCCGATCCTGCGGGACTTCCACAACATTCGTCACGCCGACGCCTTGCTCGGCTACCGCGAGGAGGAGGTGATGGCGGGCGTGACCCGCTGGGGTGGGCGGACCACGCTGCATCGGATCACTGGCGAGGAGGTTCCAGACGAGACCGACCGCGTGCTGGCGCTGCGGCCCAAGGACGCGAAGCCGACCGTGTGGCCGGAGGCCGATTTCATCGTCGGCAACCCGCCGTTTATCGGTGCCAAGTATCTCCGCGAACACATTGGCGACGGCTATGCGGGGGTGCTTTGGGCCGCGTATCCGAAGGTCAACCGCAGTGCCGACCTCGCGCTCTATTTCTGGTGGAAGGCGGCGCAGGCGGTCGCGGTGGGGAAGGCGCGGCGGTTCGGCTTCATCACCTCAAACTCGCTGCGGCAGGTGTTCTGCCGCCGAGTGGTTGCCGACGCGCTGGATGCGCGCGCGCCCGTGCATCTGGTTTTCGCGGTGCCCGACCACCCGTGGACAGACAGCATCGGCAGCGCCGCCGTGCGGATCGCCATGACGGTCGCGGAGGCCGGGCATGGAAATGGCGTGCTGGCGACAGTCATCGCTGAGCGGGCTGGCAAGGACGGCGTGCCCGAGGTGACGTTGGAAACGCGGACCGGACAGATCAACGCCGACCTGACGATCGGCACCGATGTGAAAGCAACGAAGCCGTTGCGGGCGAACGAGCGCATCGCCTCTCCCGGCGTGAAGCTGCACGGGGCGGGCTTCATTGTGTCGCCCGCGAAGGCCAGGGCACTTGGGTTGGGAAAGGTTCCAGGGCTGGACTTTCATATCCGTGCTTATCTAAACGGACGCGACCTCCAGCAGCGGTCGCGCGGCGCGATGGTGATCGACCTGTTCGGGCTGACCGAGGACGTAGTCCGAAGGCGCTTCGGTGCCGTCTGGCAGCACCTTCACGGGACAGTAAAGGCGCAGCGTGATGCCCTGGCGGGAAATGGACCTGACACCACCCAATACGCCCGCGAGTGGTGGTTGTTCGGAAAGACGCGGCCTGATCTGCGTTCCGCACTTACTCACCAGTCGGCAATATAGGCGACACTGGGCGCTCTGAAGAATGACCGGACGAGGCCCGGTGCGTCCTTGATACGAGCCAATTGCGCCGCGATCTTGTCCCGCAGTCGTTCGCCCTTGCGCA
>JBAWFF010000342.1:0-2112 GCA_049591635.1 Acetobacteraceae bacterium | reverse complement strand
GGCATGGATACCGCGACCGATCCGCTTTGGGCGCGTGGTGCGGTGCCACCGGGCGTGACTCTACAGGGCAGTCTTGATCCGATTGCCCTGCTGGCCGGCGGGGAGGCACTGCGGACCGAGACATCTTCTATCCTGGCGGCGGTGCGCGGGCGGCCATTCGTATTCAACCTGGGCCACGGCATCTTACCTGAGACACCGCTCGAGCATGTCACGGCCCTGGTGGAGCGGGTGCGTGCCGGCTGAGCGTATCGCGATCGTGCTGTTCAACCTGGGCGGCCCGGACAGTCCGGCGGCGATCGCGCCGTTCCTGCGGAACTTGTTCAGTGACCGGGCCATCCTGCGGATGCCCTTCTTCTTTCGTTTTCCGCTCGCCTGGATCATCGCCGGGCGGAGGCTGAAGCCGGCGCGGGCGATCTATGCGCTGCTCGGCGGGCGTTCGCCGCTGCTCGAGCTGACACAGGCGCAGGCCCGCGCGCTGGAGACGGCGCTGCCGGAGCTGGATGTCCGCTGCTTCATCGCCATGCGCTACTGGCACCCGTTCAGTGACGAGGCCGCACGCGCGGTGAAGGCCTTCCAGCCGGACGAGGTCGTATTGCTGCCGCTTTATCCGCAATTCTCGACGACGACGACAGGGAGTTCGCTGACCGCTTGGCGTGACGCAGCAGCGCGGGCTGGGCTGGTGGCGAAGGTGACGACCCTATGTTGCTGGCCCGACCATGCTGGCTATGCGGCGGCGACGGCGGCGCGGGTGCGGCGAACCTGGGAGGACGCGCGCGCGTCGTTGGGCTGGGCGCCGATGCGACTGCTGTTCTCCGCGCACGGGTTGCCGGAATCGATCGTGCGCGCGGGCGATCCGTATGCGTGGCAGGTCGCGCGCACGGCATCGGCGATCCTGGCGGCATGGGGAGACGGGGACGCGCCGGAAGATTGGACCATCTGCTACCAATCCCGCGCGACGCCGCAGAGATGGCTGGAGCCGAGCACGGAGCAGGAGATCGCGCGGGCGGCGGCCGACAAGGTCGCGGTCGTGGTGGTGCCGATCGCGTTCGTGTCCGATCATAGCGAGACGCTGGTAGAGCTGGATATCGAGTATCGCCATCTGGCGGAGAAGCTCGGCGTAGCCGGCTATTTCCGCGTCCCGGCGCAGAACGACGACCCGGCGTTCGTCGCGGCGTTGGCCGATGTGGTGAGGCGTGCGCGCGCGGTCGGACCGGGACTGTGCAGCGAGGCGGGCGGGCGGATCTGCCCGAGGGAGTTCGGCGGATGTCCGCTGCGCCCCGCGTGAAACACGTGACTGATAGTACCGTCATGCCCGCCAATGCGGGTATCCACGCCTTCCTTTGGCCGCCGAAAAAATCGTGGATACCCGCTTTCGAGCCTGTGAAAGAATTGCGCGACGCGGCGGCGATCTGATTTCTACCGGCGTTGCGGACGGGAGGCGGCGATGGCGGGGGACGCGCGGGTAATTCGGCCGGATCGGCGCCAGGTACGATGGGACATGATCGACCTTGATTCCCTTCTGCCGTTGGACCACCGGGCGCGGGTGGTATGGAGCTTTGTCGAGACGCTCAATTTGTCGCCGCTCTACGAGGCGGTCCGGGCGCGCGAGGGCGAGCCGGGCCGGCCGCCGCCGGACCCGGCGGTGCTGCTGGCGCTGTGGTTGTTCGCGACCGTCGAGGGGGTTGGCTCGGCGCGCGAACTGGATCGGCTGACCGAGCGCGACGTGGCCTATCGCTGGCTGGCGGGCGGGGTGCCGCTCAACCATCACGGGCTGTCGGACTTCCGGGTGGATCATACGGAGCTGCTTGACGTGCTGCTGCGCGACAGCGTGACGGCGCTGATCGCCGAGGGTGTGGTTTCGCTCGATGAGATCGTGGTGGACGGCACTAAAGTCCGGGCGAGCGCCGGGCGGGGATCGTTCAAGACCGCAAGGACCCTGACCAAAGTGGCGGCGGCGGTGGAGCGGCGGGTGACCGCGCTCAAGGCGGAGGTGGCCGGCGTTGACGCGGGCGCTTCGTCGCGGCGTTGGCCGATGTGGTGAGGCGTGCGCGCGCGGTCGGACCGGGACTGTGCAGCGAGGCGGGCGGGCGGATCTGCCCGAGGGAGTTCGGC
>JBAWFF010000341.1:0-18773 GCA_049591635.1 Acetobacteraceae bacterium | reverse complement strand
CACCCAGCCCGCACCATGTCAGCGCCAGCCCGCCACGCAGGAGCAACGGAACGAGGGTGCCGGATGCACCGATCCCGAGGCCGACCCCGGTGAAGATCAATCCGCTGACGAGTCCACGTCGCGCCGGATCAACCGCGGGCAGCACGGTCGGCGCCGCCAGCACCATGATGACCCCGCCGCAAATCCCGGAGATCAGCCGCCAGACGAAGTACCACGCGACCGACACCGGGGAGGCGGAGGCGAAGAAGCTCAGGCTTGCCAGCAGCATCATGGCGTTCAGGACGACGCGCGCCGGAAACCACGCCGCGAACCGTCGCGCCAGCACCGCTCCGCCGAGATAGCCCGCGAGGTTCGCCGCGCCGAAATAGACGACGGTGGCGGGCGCGAACCAGTGCGCGCCGATCAGCGCCGGGATCAGTGGCGTGTAGGCGAAACGGGCCAGCCCGATCCCCACCAGGCTCGCCGCCAGCCCCGCGAGCGCCGGGTGCCACCGCATTCGCCACTCCATCCCTATCGCCATGCGAGATTGGGGATCGGAGCCAGGATGCGCGGCAGGCGCAGGGCCGAGGCGGTCTCCAGGCTGCCGAGCACCAGCGGTCCGCGCGCCGCACCGTCATCGGCGACCGCACGTTTCGCCTCGGCGAGCAGCTTAGCGATACGGAATGCGTAAGGCAGCAGACGATGCCCGCCTGGCGCCAGCGTGACACCACGGCTGTGGCGGATGAAGAGCGCCGTCCCAAGCTCCGCTTCCAGCGCCTTCACCCGCGCAGTCACGTTGGAC
This sequence comes from Acetobacteraceae bacterium, assembly GCA_049591635.1. Classification (GTDB taxonomy): domain Bacteria; phylum Pseudomonadota; class Alphaproteobacteria; order Acetobacterales; family Acetobacteraceae; genus DATFDN01. Next base: position 17,992 of record JBAWFF010000341.1, on the reverse strand, counting down.
TGTACGGTGTGCAGTTCCGCTGCGGCGCGCCCCATACCCCCGCTGCGCGCGACCGCCTCGAACAAGCGCAGATCGGCGGCATCCATCCATCAGCCCTCCCGCATCTCGACACGCAAGGCAAGTACCGCCCGCTTTTGCAGGTGCCCAAGGATGCCGAACAGGTTGCGGCCCTGCGAATTTCCGCACCGGCCGAACATGCGGATAAGGCTCTTCGGCTGCGTGCCGGTTTCCGCGCCCCGCCTCTCGAAGCCGATGGTTGCCTTGATATAGTAGTGCAGGACCGGCTTGCCGGTCTCCACGTCGCCCGCAAGCATTGTATCGGTGCTCTCGCGCAGCAGCGCCTCGCCGAACGCCGGATCGGCGGCCACCCGCTCCTGCACCAGTTCCTTGAAGCTCCTTCAGCACTACGCCCAACTCCCTTTAGCGCCCGCGCGGCTTGCGCCGCCGGTAATCCATTCACATCGCCTCGGCCGCCTCGATATCCCGCTGCTGCCGCTGCTTGGGTCCGACCGTCAATAGGATCACGAGCACCTCACCGTCTCTCGGCGTTGCTCCTCAAAGAGCGACGAATGCTTTATCGAGAACCTGGGCCGTGTGAGCCAGTGGACCAGTCCGGACGTCTCAACGCTCGTTCGCTACCCGCTCGACCGCTCCCGTGCGATGAAAAACTGGCACGTGGCGCTTCAGAACCCTACGATTGCGAACGGCCCTGGCCCTCGGCGGTCCGGCTTCGTCAGAACAGTGGGAGGACAGCGCGTTGTACACAAAATGCATAGCGACCCTCACGTTGGCCATGCTCCTCGCAGGTCCATTGCACGCAGAGGAGGACTGTTCGAAGGCTCTCGTTCCTTCCCAGGAATTTCAATATCTCAGCAACGCTGATAAGATTAGAACTGTTCTGGATACCCAACAATCAAAGGGGAATATCAAGAACGATACGGCAGCTGGAAAATATGGCGACATATCCGGAAACCTAGGACTTTCAGAAAATCAGCAAGAATCAGTGCAAGCCACGTATAGTCTCGGGGAAGATTGGTTCTATGGAGGAATTTTTGCAAGGAACGCTATCTCGGTCGCCGGTTACAACGCTTATAGCGAGTGCGTTTTGAAGAATGGAGTCGGCGTTACCCTGGTAGTAGAGAGGATTAGACCTAATTCGGCTGTTCTCAGGCAGATGTTCAGGACTGCAGACGGCCCTAGAGTAACGCGGACGTTCCATCTAAAAGTATTGTCTAACAACGCTAATATGGAGGGCAACCAAAAGAATATTGTGTTCAAAAGCGATGATACGATGTTTGATCACAAAATATTCGTTAGCAGAACAGGGCCTGGGGTCATAACGGTCGAATCAGGATACAACAATTCTCCCAATAATGATATCGTGGAGATCTCACCAGTACCTTCACTCTATAGAAAAGTAGAGAGAATACAGCGGATATTAGGGGATAGGAAAAACTTTAATGCAGCAGGGAAGAAAGCAGATGTCGCCGTTTGTATTGTAAGGGGCGATACGAGCGTGCAAATTGCGCTAAGTGACGTTATTCCTGACATTGTTGATAAACACCAGACTACCCGGTCCCCGTATGCGTTCCAAGGAACGTGGGATATTGGCAAGCCTTTTGATACTGGCACCCAAATCTGCGCTCATGTGGGATGCACCGTTGTGGTGGGTAACTGCGCAGGAACTGCCATTATATCAGGCGTGGAGCAGAAGTTGGACAGACTGGAGAAAGTAGAGCCCGATCAGGTGCCCGATATCAAACAAATCGCGGCCGGGACCTTACCTCCCTTCGGTGGTCGACTCCGTTAGCTGTGCTAAGGATGCGTTGACCAGCGGCGCTCAAACGGAGCTACCGGCTGGAGCGAGAGCCCGCCAGCGTCGCTGGCTGTGCCGTCGAGTCAGCTACCCGCTGGAACTTCATGCTTTGGCCGCAGCCTATCGCACAGGGCTGCTCCGACTCCACGTCTCAGCGCTCCCACACGACACCCTCGGCAACAAGCTCGGCGATCCGCGCCGCGTCGTAGCCGATCTCCCCCAGCACCTCCTGCGTATCCTGCCCGATCAGCGGTGCTGGACGGCGTAGCCGCCCCGGGGTCTCTGACAGGCGAGGGATGATGTTGTGCATCAGCACCGACCCTGCCTCCGTATCGGGCGCCTCCACCACGATGCCGCGGGCCTGGACATGCGGATCATCGAGGAACTGGTCGATTTCGTATACCGGCGCCGCCGTCACCTCCGCCGCCTCGAAGACGCGCAGGTTTTCCGCCAGCGTGCGCGCGCCGATGAACGCGGCAATGGGGGCCTCGCAGGCATCGGCGTTGCGGACGCGATCGGTGTTGGTGCGAAAGCGCGCATCCTCGATCATGTCGGGCCGGCCGACGGCGCGGAACAATCGCTCGGCCATCGTCTGCATCGACGCCGAGATGGCGACGAAGCGGCCATCGGACGTCGCCCACACATTGCGCGGCGAGGTGGTGCTGGACCGGCTGCCGGTGCGTTGCGGCTTGTCCGCGCTCACCCGGAAGATCGCCGCGTCGGGGCCGAGGATGGAGGCGATCGGGTCGAGCAGCGGCAGGTCGATCACCTGCCCCGGCCCGCCATTCTCGGCGACCCGCAGCGCCACCATCGTCGCGTACGCGCCATACAGCCCGGCCACCATGTCGGCGAGCGCCAGAGGCGGTAGGACGGGCGCGCGGTCCCCGTAGCCCGACTTGGCGGCGAACCCCGACATCGCCTCGACCAGCGTGCCGAAACCCGGCCGTTCCCGGTACGGCCCGTCCTGACCGAAACCCGAGATCCGCACGATGACCAGCTTCGGATTCACCGCGTGCAGCACGTCCGGGCCGATGCCCATCGCCTCCAGCGTGCCGGGGCGGAAATTCTCGATCAACACGTGGCTGTGCGCGGCGAGGTCACGCAACACCGCCTGGCTCTCCTTCGCACGCAGATTTAGCGCCAGGCTCTTCTTGTTCCGCCCGTAGACCTTCCAGTAGAGGCTCAGCCCCTTTACCCGCCAGGCGCGCAACGGATCGCCGCGCTCCGGGTCCTCGACCTTGATGACCTCGGCACCCTGGTCGGCGAGTTGCAGGCTCAACATATTGCCCGCGACGAGGCGCGACAGGTCGACGACGCGAACGCCATCGAGCGGCGCGGGCGCGCTCGGGTCGAATTCAATGCGCGGGATCATTTTGCGTCCGGCTCCTTCGCCGCTAGTGTCCGCGCAGACGAAGGTGGCCCGCAAGGGCTGAAACGGGAACGCGACAGGACCACCTGGTCCCAGGCGCGGCTGCCCCCGCAACTGTCGTGGCGAGCTTCGCCCCATGCGCCATTGCCCACACTCGGGCGAGAAGGCGGGGCGCGGCGATGACCCATGAGCCAGGAGACCGGCCGGCGTCGAGACTGCGCGCGCGCAACGGGCGGGGTGCACCGTTGCAACGGGAGAGAGACCCGCAGGCGGCCGTCGCCGTGAAGACGGGGCATCCGCCCTCGCTGCGAAGGTTCGCCATGCGTCCGCGTTTCCCCCTGCTTACTCTCCTTGTGGCCTCTCCCGCCCTTGCGCAGGGCCTGCCGCAAGCTGGCGTCACCCCGCCCGACGTGGTGGTGACGGCGACAGGCGTGCCGACGCCGCTGGCTGACATTCCCGCCGGCGTCACCGTCATCACCCGCCAGCAGATCGAAGAGCACGCCTACAACACGCTCCCCGACGCGCTGCAGAACGTCCCCGGCGTGCGAGTCTCCCAGTCGGGCGGGCCCGGCGGCAATGCCAGCATCTTCATCCGCGGCACCAACTCCAACCAGGTGCTGGTGCTGCGTGACGGGATGCCGATCAACGACGCATCCGACGCGGGCGGTGCGTTCAACTTTGGCGTCGATACGCTGGCTGACGTGGAACGGATCGAGGTGATTCGCGGCCCGATGGCCTCGCTCTATGGGTCGGGCGCGATCGGCGGCGTCATCAACCTGATCACGCGCCAAGGCACCCAACCCGGGCCGCATGTCAACGTCGATGTCGCCTCGGGCTACCCGGCGCAGGTGCGCAATGACGAGGTCATCTCGGGTGTCAACGGCAAGTTCGACTACGCGGCGATCGCCGAGGTCGACAAGCTGCGCGGCTATGACACCACGCCGCAGCGGATGAGCATCTACACGGGCACGCCCGATCCGTTCGCCGATCAGGTCGGCACGGTCAACCTGGGCTACACGCCGGTGCCTGGCACGCGCCTGTCGCTACTGCTGCGCGCGCGTCGCGCGGTATTCGGCTTCAACGCGTTCGGCTCGCCCACTTTCGACGATGCCAACTCCACGGGGACCGATTCCTCGCTGCTGGGACGCGTCGGCGCCCACTCCCTGCTCGCGGGTGGCGTGCTGGAGACCGGCCTCTATCTTGGCCGCTTGCAGGACGACCGGCGCTATTTCCAGGCGTTCAACCCCGCCGACCCGAATCTCGCCACCAACGATTCGCGCTACCATTCATACGAGACGGACCTGCAATGGAACAACACCGTTCATCTCGGTGACCTGATCACCGCGCCCTCGGTGTCGATGCTCGATCTGACCTTCGGGTACGAGCGCACCGCCGAGAGCGCGAAGGTCCGCATCAACTCGGCATCCGACGGCTTCCCCTTTGCGCAATCCACCAGCGGCTCGCAGACCGACAATGCGCTGCATGCGGGGCTGCAGGCGACGCTGCTCTCGCGGCTCACGGTGACGGGTCAGGTCCGCCAGGACTACGTGCTGAACAACCAGCCGCTCACCTGGCGGCTCGGCGCGGTGTTCGACGCCACCGACCTGCGGACGCGATTCAAGGCGTCCTACGGCACCGCCTTCCTCGCGCCGTCGCTGTTCGACCGGTTCGGCGTTGATTCGACGGGCTACATCGGCAATCCAAATCTGCGGCCGGAAACAGCGCAGGGCTGGGAAGTGGGATGGACCACGACGCTTCCCGCCTTCGGGCGTCCTGACGCGGTCAGCTTCGGGGCGACCTACTTCAACGAACAGATCGACGATCTGATCGAGGAGGTGTTCAGCCCGACCGTCACCTCGGTCAACATCGGCTCGGCGCATATCCAGGGCGTGGAAAGCGCGCTGACGCTCCAGCCGACCCGGTGGCTGGTGTTGGACGGGACCTACACCTACACCTACCCGGAGAACGCCGACACCGGCGCCCGGCTGCTGCGCCGACCGCAGAGCACGGCCTCGCTCGACGCGCGGCTGACCCCTCTGCCGCGTCTGACGATCGTGCCGGAACTGGTGTATACCGGGGCGTTCCAGGACTTCCTGACCGACAACGGCGGCTTCGGCACGACCATCGGCACCTCCCGCCAGGGGCTGATCGCCAATCTTACCGCGACCTATCAACTCACCCCCAAGATCGCGCTCTACGCCAACGGGACCAATATCTTCGCCTCTCGCTTCGAGCCGGTGAACGGGTACCAGATGCCGGGTCCCAGCGTGATCGCCGGGGTGCGCCTCACGCTTTGAGGGGTTCCGGCCTGGCCCGCTCCTCGCGTGGGCCTGCCATGCGTCCCCCCGATCCGCGAGATAGGGGTTGAAAACGGCGGCCGGATGGAATTTCATAAGCCTGCTGACTATATGGCGTGCTTACGATTTCCCCAGGACCTCCTCTGAATGCCCGACGGAACGATCACGGCTGAGCGCACTCGCCTGGAACGGCCCGCGCCGCCCAACCAGACATTGGCGGAGGGCCGGCCGCCCTCTCGCCGGCGGCGGCTGGTTCGCTACGTCCTCATGCTCGGGGCGGCGCTGATCCTGGTCATCGGGGGGTTCTGGTACTGGCTGAACGGCGGGCGCTACATCGACGCCGATGATGCCTACGTGCAGGCCAACGTGCTTGCCGTGGCGACCGATGTCTCCGGCATCGTGGGCGAGATACCGGTGCGCGAGGGTCAGCAGGTCAAGGTCGGCGACGTGCTGTTCAAGCTCGATCCGCTGGAGTTCGAGCTCGCGGTCGACCAGGCCAAGGCGGCAGCCGAGCAGGCGCGCCTCGACCTCGAAGGCCTCAAGGCGGACTACCAGCAGCAGCTGCGCATGCAGGCCGCGCAGCAGTCGCAGGTCCAATCCGACCAGGCGACGTTCACGCGCTACGCCGACCTGGTGCGGACCCGCGCCGTGCCCGTCCAGCAATATGACGATGCGCGCTACAAGCTGCAGGCCGATCAGGCCCGATTGGGATCGAACGAAGCGCAAGCGAGGGCGGCGCTCGCCCGTTTGAATGGGAACCCCGACCTGCCGCTATCGGCGTTTCCCGCCTATCAGACGGCGGAGGCGAAGCTCGGCGAGGCGAAGCGCGAGATGGACCATGCGGTCGTGCGCGCGCCGTTCGACGGCATCGTGACTCAGGTCAGCAAGCTACAGATCGGCCAATACCTCCCCGCCGGCACCGCGGCATTCGGCCTGGTCGGCGATGACGAGTTCTGGGTCGCCGTGCAGCCGAAGGAGACCGAGCTTGCCCACGCCAAGGCGGGCGATTCGGCGACGATCACGGTCGACGCCTATCCGGCCTATACGTGGCACGGCGTGGTCGAGAGCATCGCGCCCGCCACCGATCAGCAATTCGCCCTGCTGCCGGCACAGAACTCCTCCGGCAACTGGGTGAAGGTCGTGCAGCGCGTCCCGCTGCGCGTCACGCTCGAGCCGCTGAAGGGCGCCCCGCCGCTGTCCGCCGGCATGAGTGCCGTGGTCTCGATCGACACGCATCACGAGCGCAAGCTTTCGGATCTCTTCTAGGATTCAGGTCGTGACCGACCCGACCAAGACGCCGCATCGCGCGCTCATCACGGTCTGCGCGATGGTCGCGACCCTGATGCAGGCGCTCGACTCGACGATCGCCAACGTCGCGCTGCCCTACATGCAGGGCAGCCTGTCGGCGAGCTACGACCAGATCACCTGGGTGCTGACCTCCTACATCGTCGCCGCCGCGATCATGACCGCGCCGGTCGGCTGGCTGTCGGCACGGTTCGGGCAGCGCAACCTGTTCCTCGTCTCGATCGTCGGCTTCACCATCGCCTCGATGCTCTGCGGCATCGCGAATTCGCTCACCGAGATCGTGCTGTTCCGGCTGCTCCAGGGTGTGTTCGGGGCGGCGCTGGTGCCGCTGTCGCAATCGACGATGCTCAACATCTACCCGGTGGAGCGCCGCGGCTCGGCGATGGCGATCTGGGGCATGGGCGTTATGGTCGGCCCGATCCTCGGCCCGATCCTCGGCGGCTACCTGACCGAGCTCTACAACTGGCGCTACGTGTTCTACGTGAACTTGCCGTTCGGCGTGCTCGCCACCATCGGTCTCTGGATGTTCATGCCGAGGGAGGCAGCGCAGCCGGCGCTGAAATTCGACTGGTTCGGCTTCGGCGTCCTGGCAATCGGCATTGGCGCCTTTCAGCTCATGCTGGATCGCGGCGAGACGAAGGATTGGTTCGGCTCGACCGAGATCGTCACCGAGGCGGTCATCGCGGCATTCGGGCTCTACCTCTTCATCGTTCACCTGGCGACCGGCGAGCGCAGCTTCGTGCCGCCGCGCGTCTTCCGCGACCGCAACCTGGTCGCCGGGCTCGCGCTGATGTTCCTGCTGTTCATGGTGCTGCTGTCGAGTTCCGCCCTGCTCGCACCCTGGCTGCAGCAGCTCGCCGGCTACCCGGTGGAGAAGGCGGGATTGCTGATGGCGCCCCGCGGGCTCGGCACCATGGTGGCCATGCTGATCGCGGGGCGGCTCAGCAACCGCATGGACCCGCGTCTGCTGATGGGCTTCGGCGTCATCCTTATCGCGGGGACATTGTGGTACATGGCCGGTTGGACGCCGGACGTCTCGCAATGGGAGATCATCTGGAACTCGGTCGCACAGGGATTCGGCCTCGGCTTCGTCTTCGTGCCGCTGAACGTGGTCGCCTTCGCCACCCTGGCACCCGAGCTGCGGACGCAGGCGACGGCCCTGCTCAGCCTGCTGCGCAATGTCGGCGGCGCGATTGGCATCTCCATCATGGAGGCGCTGCTGGTCCGGAACACGCAGATCGAGCACGCCGTCCTGTCGGGCTTTACCACGCCGTTCAACCGCAACTTCCAGAACGCGCCCGATATCGTTCACATGGTGTCGCCGCACACCCCGCACGGCGCGGCGCTGCTCGATCAGATGATCAATCAGCAGGCCTCGATCATCGCTTACGAAAACGACTTCCTGTTGATGACGGTCATGGCTCTCCCGGTGCTGGTTCTGCTGTTCCTTATGCGCCGGCCGCAAAAGCACGACGGAGACACCGGCCCGGTTCACGCGGCAATGGATTGAATCGCGCCCCGCCGTCCGGCTGCCGTTTCGGTCTTCATCCGATTCCCTGGATCAAATCCATCAGCGGTTGCTGGCTCACCGTGATGAGGCCGTTCTGCGGGCTATCCAGGTCGAAGACCAGCGTAATGACGCTGGCGATCATGACGGCCATGACGAGCATCGCGATGCGGTGCTGGGTGGCCGCTTGCGCCGCGCCGTAGCCGGTGAAGCCCAGGCCCACGACGGCGATTCCTTCCAGCATGAAGAACACGATCCCCGGCACGTGATTGCGCGCCGCTGTCAGCCGCGTCTCGCTCATGTCGATCATGTCGTTCAGCGACTGCACGAACAACCCCGTCGGCACCTGGCGCGGGTCGGCTTTCGCCGCGGCGACAGCCTGGTCCCAGAGGGCATCCTGGATCGTCAGGGAGCGGCGCATCGCGGCGACGTTCTCGGCGGAATCGATGCGCCACCCTCTGCCGACGACTCGAAGCCGCGCATATTCCTTGAACATCGGCCCGACGGCGTCGCGGTACGGGTCGGCCAACATGCGGCCACGCAAGGCAGCGGTGCCGATCGCATTCGCCTCGTCCAGCACGGCGGCCTTGCGCGCCTCGAACCGCGTCAGCGCGAGGGAGAACGTAAAGCCGACCATCAGCGCGAGCAGGCCGATCGAGGGCGCCGCCAAAACGGAGAGGAATTGCTCCGACTCTCGCAGGCCGTGCCGGTGCCGATATCGGGCGAGCAACACGCCGCCTTCCACGGCTCCGAGCAGGACCATTATCGTCAGCGCGTAGACGAGCCACTCGTCCTGGTTAACAAGCCAGTTGTTCATGTCCCGCCTCGGGTTGGAAGTAACAGGTGGATGTGGATGACGGCCACAGGCCGGCTATTCGATCACGGCCACGTGTGGCAACCGCTCTTTGCCGCATGGCACTTCCGCTTTCTCCGCGCATGTTGCATCGCAGCATTCGCCCCACCTACCGCCTGCGCCGCAATGGCGTGCGTCCACGGACGCTTCGAAGAAGAACAGGAGACTATCGATGAAGACCATTCTCGCCGCGTTCATGGTCCTTGGCATGGTGATCTCAACCGGGATCATGGCGTCCTCCGCCCACGCCGCGAACACCACCAATTGGAACGAGTCCACCATCAGCGGCAACGCAGCCGGCTAACCCGCGCGGTTTTCGGGGGGCGGTCGCATCGACCGCCCCCCGCCACCCCGCTATACCGCCCTCCGATTCGATCGGGGGCACGAATGCGCGGGTTGGGACCGATTCTTCTGGCGGCGGCTCTGGCATTCGGCGTCGCCGCTCCCACGGCCGCCCGAACCATCCTCGCCGCAACCCCGATCTCCCGTCTCGATCTGCCGTGGTGGAAGCATCGCTTCGAAGCCAAGCAGCATCGCCTGCACGACGGGCCCGTGAAGCTGGTCTTCTACGGCGACTCGATCACCCAGGACTGGGAACACAGCGGACCGCCCGCATGGGACGATTTCGCGCCGATCTGGCAGCACTTCTACGGCGGTCGCGACGCGGTGAACCTCGGCTTCAAGGGTGACACGACCGCGAGCTTGCTGTGGCGCATCACGCACGGCGAGGCGGACGGTATTTCGCCGAAGGCCGCGGTCATCCTGATCGGCGCCAACAACATGGGCCACCTGCACTGGTCGGCCGACGACACCCTCGCCGGGATCGATGCGATCATCGCCGCGCTGCGCCAGCGCCTGCCTCACACGCGCCTGCTTCTGCTCAGCGTGCTGCCGTCCGAGCGATCCGACTGGGTCACGCGGACCACGCGCGAGATCAACCGCGACCTCGCGGCGCGCTACGCGGATGGCCGTGTGGCGGACGTGACGTATCTCGACGTGACGGGCGTCTTCGAGCGGGACGGCAAATTCGATCGCTCGGCCTTCCTCGACCCATTGCTGACGCCGCCCGATCCGCCACTGCATCCGACCGCGCAGGCGCAGGGCCGCATGGCGGCCGCGATGGAGCCGACGCTGGCGGGAATGCTCGGCGACACATCGCACCAGCAGCGCTGAAGCCGCTTGACGTGGCTCGGCGGGGCGCCTAGCTCCCGCCTCGGGCCACGCCCCCCCACCGGGGCGCTTCTCTTCTGAAAGGGAGAGCGTGTCATGACGACAGCAAAGCCGGCATTGCGTCCGGCCAATCCCAATTTCTCTTCCGGCCCGTGCGCCAAGCGTCCCGGCTTCACGCTGGACGCGCTGCGCGGGGCCTATCTCGCCCGCAGCCACCGCGCCGCCGCGCCCAAGGCGCGACTCGCGGAGATCATCGAGCGGTCGCGCGCGATCCTCGGGATGCCGGCGGACTGGCGCCTCGGCATCGTCCCCGCGTCCGACACCGGGGCGATGGAGATGGCGCTGTGGTCGCTGCTTGGCCCGCGCAAGGTCGACGTGCTGGCCTTCGAGAGCTTCTCGGAAGGTTGGGCGACCGATGTCGTCAAGCAGTTGCGCCTGCCCGACGCGCGCGTGCTGTCAGCGCCGTACGGCCGCTTGCCGGACCTCGGTTCGGTCGATTTCACCCGCGACGTCGTACTGGCCTGGAACGGCACCACCTCGGGTGTGCGGTTCCCTGATGGCGACTGGATTCCCGCGACGCGCGAGGGACTCGTCATCTGCGACGCGACCTCGGCGGCGTTCGCGATGGACCTGCCGTGGGACAAGCTCGATGTCGTCACCTGGTCCTGGCAGAAGGTGCTGGGTGGCGAGGCGGCGCACGGGATGCTCGCGCTATCGCCCCGCGCGGTCGCCCGGCTGGAGAGCCATACGCCGACATGGCCGATGCCGAAGGTCTTTCGGCTGACCAAGGGCGGCAAGCTGATCGAGGGGATATTCAAGGGCGAGACCATCAACACGCCCTCGATGCTATGCGCCGAGGACGCGCTGGACGGGCTGCGTTGGGCTGAAAGCGTGGGCGGTGTGCCCGCGCTGATCGCGCGCAGCGAGGCGAACCTCGACGCCGTCGCCGCCTGGGCCGCGAACTCGCAATGGGCGACGTTCCTCGCCGAGGACGCAGCGACCCGCTCCTGCACGTCGATCTGCCTGCGGGTTGACCCGCCTGAAGTAGGCAAGGCGATCGCCGCGCTGCTCGACAAAGAAGGAATCGCTTACGACATCGGCGCCTATCGCGACGCCCCACCCGGCTTGCGCATCTGGGGCGGAGCGACGGTCGAGACCGCCGACATAGCCGCCCTACTCCCCTGGCTCGACTGGGCGTTCGCGGAAATCGAAGCCGCGAACACGACGAAGCAGGCGGCGGAGTAAGGCGATGCCCAAGGTCCTCATCAGCGACAAGCTCTCCCCCGCCGCTGTCGCGGTCTTCACCGCGCGCGGCATCGAGGCCGATCTTCGTCCTGGCCTGTCGCCCGCGGAGTTGCGCGCCATCATCGCCCCTTATGACGGGTTGGCGATCCGCTCCGCCACCAAGGCGACGCGCGAGTTGCTGGAGGTTGCGACCAACCTCAAGGTGATCGGCCGCGCCGGCATCGGCGTCGATAACGTCGATGTGCGCGCCGCCACCGCGCGCGGCATCGTCGTGATGAACACGCCGAACGGCAATGCGATCACTACCGCCGAGCACGCGATCGCCATGATGTTCGCCCTCGCCCGCCAGATCCCCGAGGCATCGGCATCGACGCGGGCCGGCAAGTGGGAGAAGAACCGCTTCATGGGGGTGGAGCTGACCGCCAAGACGCTCGGTCTGATTGGCTGCGGCAACATCGGCTCGATCGTCGCCGAGCGCGCCGTGGGGCTGCATATGAAGGTGATCGCCTACGATCCGTTCCTGTCGGAGAAGCGCGCGATCGAGTTGGGCGTGGAAAAGCTCGATCTCGACGCGCTGCTGGCGCGGGCCGACGTCATCTCCTTGCACGCGCCGCTGACCGAGGACACCCGCGACATCCTCTCCCGCGAGGCGATCGCGCGCATGAAGGACGGCGTGCGGGTCATCAACTGCGCGCGCGGCGGCTTGCTCGACGAGGCGGCGTTGGCCGAGGCGATCAAGTCCGGCCACGTCGCGGGCGCCGCGCTCGACGTGTTCGAGACCGAGCCCGCGACCGACAGCCCGCTGTTCGCGCTGGCGAACGTCGTCTGCACGCCGCATCTCGGCGCGGCGACCGCCGAGGCGCAGGAGAAGGTCGCGTTGCAGGTCGCCGAGCAGATGAGCGACTTCCTGCTGACCGGCGCCGTCGCCAACGCCGTCAACATGGCCTCGGTCTCCGCCGAGGACGCGCCGCGCCTCGCGCCTTACATGGAGCTGTGCCGCCAGCTGGGTGCGTTTGCCGGGCAGCTGACGCACGCGCGCGAGGGGGTGCTGCGCCGCGTCCTGATCGAGTACGAGGGGAACGCGGCGGGGCTGAACCAGCGCCCGCTGACCGCCGCCGTGCTCGCCGGCCTGCTCATGCCGGTGATGGAGGGCGTGAACATGGTGAACGCCCCGGTCGCGGCGCGCGAGCGCGGGATCGAGGTGGCCGAGACCGTGCATGACCGCCCAAGCGAGTACCAGACCCTGGTGCGGGTAACGGTGGAGGCGGACAAGCTCAGCCGCTCGGTCGCCGGCACGCTGTTCGCCGGCGCCCGTCCGCGCATCGTGGAGATCAAGGGCATCCGCGTCGAGGCCGACTTCGCGCCGCACATGCTCTACGTCACCAACCAGGACAAGCCGGGCTTCATCGGCCGCTTCGGCGCGACGTTGGCCGGCGCCGGCATCAACATCGCGACCTTCCACCTTGGCCGCGCGGAGGCCGGCGGCGACGCGATCTGCCTGGTCTCCGTCGACGAGACGGTGCCCGAGGACGTGCTGGCGATGGTGCGGACGTTGCCGCTGGTGATGCAAGCCACGGCCCTCGCGTTTTGAGGGAGCGCAAGTGATGAACGCCACCAGTGTTGGCGGAGATGGCATGTCCGGGAGAGCGCGATCATGACCCACCGCGCCTCTACCCGCCTCGGCCTGTTCGCCGCCGCGCTGGTCCTCGCCGCCGACCAGCTCAGCAAATGGTGGATCCTGAACGGGATCGATCTGCCCGCGCATGGGCCGGTCGTCCTGCTGCCGGTGCTGGATCTGACGATGGTGTGGAATCGCGGCGTCACGTTCGGGATGCTGAACGGTCTCGGCGCCTGGTCCGGTCCGGTGATCGCCGTCGTCGCCCTGGTGATCGTGGCCGCACTGGGTCTCTGGCTGAGGCGCGCGACGTCAGCCTGGACGGCAGTGGCGATCGGCGCGGTCGCAGGGGGGGCGATCGGCAACGTGATGGATCGACTGCGTCACGGCGCGGTGGTCGATTTCATCCACGCCCATGTCGGCGCATGGTCCTGGTACGTGTTCAATGTCGGCGACGCGGCGATCGTGTGCGGGGTGATCGCGCTCGTGGCCGAAAGCTTCCTGCATCGGGAAACGCCGGATGGCTTGCCCAATCCCCCCGTGCGCGGGTAGAGGCATTCCGATGTTCGTGACCCGCTCCCGAATCGCGACCGCCGCCCTGCTGCTCGCCGCCACCCTGCTGTCCGGCTGCGGCGGCAACGACCTCGCCCGCAGTTTCGGCTTCGTGCGCGACGCGCCGGACGAGTTCACCGTAACCACGCAAGCGCCGCTGTCCATGCCGCCCGACTTCGCGTTGCGTCCGCCCGTCCCCGGCGCGCCGCGCCCGCAGAGCCGTTCGGAGCGGTTGGCCGCCGCCGAGGCACTCGACCCGCAGATCGCTCTCGGCGGGGGCGCCGCGTCCGGCCTCACCCCGGGTCAGCAGGCGCTGGTCGCCGAGGCCGGCCCGTCCGCGCCCGCCAACATCGCAAGCCAAGTGGACCGCCAGGCCGCCGCCAACCAGCCGAGCGAGGGCTTCATCCATCGGCTGATGTTCTGGCGCACGCCGCCGCAGCCGGGGCAAGTGGTGGACGCGACGCAAGAGTCCGCCCGCCTGCGCCGCAATGCAGCCCTCGGCCAAAGCCCGGTCGTCGGCCCGACCCCGATCATCAAGAGCCAACAGAAGGGCCTCCTCGAAGGTCTCTTCTGACGGGATTCGCGCCCGGTGTTGCGTGGGCCGGGCGGGCGTGTGCAGATACCGCGATCATGATCCTGCTCATCGACAATTACGACAGCTTCACGTTCAACCTCGTGCATTTCCTGGGCGATCTGGGAGCCCAGTGCGAGGTGGTGCGCAATGATCGGATCACGGTGGAGGACGCGCTGGCGCGCCGACCGGAGGCCATCGTCCTCTCTCCCGGGCCTTGCACGCCGAACGAGGCGGGCATCTGCCTTGCGCTGATCGAGGCCGCGGCGGGGCAGGTCCCCATCCTCGGGGTCTGCCTGGGCCATCAGGCGATCGGGCAGGCGTTCGGCGGGCGGGTCGTACGGGCGCCGGCGCCGATGCACGGCAAGGTCAGCCAGGTGTTCCATGATGGCAGCGGCATTCTCGACGGGCTGCCCTCGCCGTTCTCCGCGACCCGCTATCACAGCCTGACCATCGAGCGCGCCAGCCTTCCCGATTGCCTGGCTCCGACTGCCTGGACCGAGGACGGCGTCTTGATGGGACTCGCCCATCGCGGCCTTCCGGTGTTCGGCGTGCAGTTCCATCCCGAGAGCATCGCGAGCGAGCATGGCCACGCCGTCCTGGCGAACTTCCTGCGCCTCGCCGGAGCGTCGGCGGCACGCGTCGTGGCCTGAGCCCAACCGTGTCGAGCGACCTCAAGCCCATCCTTGCGCGCCTTGCCGGCGGCGCCACGCTGTCCGAAGCCGAGGCCGAAGCGGCGTTCAACGTCATCATGTCGGGCGAGGCGACGCCCGCGCAGATCGGCGCGCTGCTGATGGCGATGCGGGTCCGCGGGGAGACGGTGGCCGAGATCACCGGCGCCGTGCGCGCCATGCGCGCGCGCATGACAGCCATCGAGGCGCCCGACGGGGCGATCGACGTGTGCGGGACCGGCGGCGACAATGCCGGCACACTGAACGTCTCCACCGCCGTGACCTTCGTCCTGGCCGGATGCGGTGTGCCGGTCGCCAAGCACGGCAACCGCGCTCTGTCCTCGCGCACCGGGGGCGCGGACGTGCTGGCGGCCCTTGGCGTGAACGTCGATGCGCCGGTGGATCGGCTCGCCGCCATTCTTGGCGCCGCCGGGTGCGTCTTTCTGTTCGCCCCCCGCCACCATCCGTCGATGCGCCACGCCGCCGGACCGCGGGTTGAGTTGGGAACGCGGACGATCTTCAACCTGCTCGGACCGCTGGCGAATCCCGCCGGCGTGCGCCGGCAGATGATCGGCGTGTTCGATCCGGTCTGGGCAGGGCCGATGGCCGAGACCTTGGGCCGGCTAGGGACGGAGCGCGCCTGGATCGTGCATGGCCAGGGCCTCGACGAACTGACCGTTGCCGGCGAGAATGCGGTGACGGAGCTTCGGGATGGAACGCTGCGTCACTTCGCGGTGACCCCCGAGGACGCGGGGCTGCCCCGCGCCCCGATCGGGGCGATCGGAGGTGGCGACCCGCCGTTCAACGCCGCTGCGTTGCGGGCGTTGTTGGAGGGCGCGCGCGACCCATATCGTGACACCGTCATGCTGAACGCCGCGGCCGCGATGATCGTCGCCGGCCGGGTCGGCGAATTGCGCGACGGCGTGGCATTGGCCGAGCGGACGCTCGAGTCCGGCGCGGCGCTGGCGGCGCTGGAGCGGCTGAAGCGCGAGACCGCGCTCGCTTAGGAGGAATGATGGCTGATTTCGAGGGCGCGACCGGGCAGGATGTGCTCGACCGTATCTGCGCGGCAACTCGGGCTGAGGTGGCGCGGCGGCGCGAGGGCACGACCATTGACACCCTCCGCCAAGGTATCGCCGCCCAGAATGATCCCACACGTGGGTTTGGCGCCGCGCTCAAGGAACGCACCGGACAGGGGCGCTTCGCCCTCGTCACCGAGATCAAGAAGGCATCCCCCTCCGGTGGGCTGATCCGCGCCGACTTCGACGCCGCGGCGCTTGCCCGCGCGTATGCGGCGGGAGGCGCCACTTGTCTGTCGGTGCTGACCGAGGGGCCGCACTTCCAGGGCAGCGACCGCGACCTGATCGCCGCGCGCGGGGCAGTGAAGCTGCCGGTGCTGCGGAAGGACTTCATCCTCGATCCCTGGCAGGTCTACGAAAGCCGCGCGATGGGGGCGGACTGCATCCTGCTGATCATGGCCGCGCTGTCGAATGACGAGGCGCGTGCCTTGGAGGAAGTCGCCCGCTCGCTCGACATGGACGTGCTGGCCGAGGCGCATAACGAGGAGGAACTCGACCGGGCGCTGGGGCTTCAGACCCAGCTGATCGGCATCAACAACCGCGACCTCAAGACCCTTCGCACCGATCTCGCGACGACGGAGAGGCTGGCGCCGCTGGTGCCGTGCGACCGGTTCCTGATCGCCGAGAGCGGCATACGCGACAATGGCGACCTGCAGCGGCTGGCGAGAGCCGGTTCGCTGTGCTTCCTGGTCGGCGAGGGGCTGATGCGCGAGCCCGACGTCGAGGCCGCGGTGCGCCGGCTTCTCGACGGCGACGTGTTCCACGCCACGTTGGCCCAGGCCCAAACCAAATCGGCTCAAGCCCTACGTCCCCAGGCAACCGCCGCGTGACTGGCGGGCTGACGCATTTCGACCCGCGCGGCAACGCCGTGATGGTGGATGTGTCGGCCAAGCCGGTGACGGCGCGCGCCGCGACCGCGCGGGCGCGGGTGGCGATGGACGCGGCGACGGCGGCGCTGATCCGCGAGGGGCGGGCCAAGAAGGGCGACGTGCTCGGGGTGGCGCGACTCGCTGGCATCATGGCGGCGAAGCGCACCGCCGAGCTGATCCCGCTGTGCCATCCGCTGCCGATCAGCGCGGTCAGCCTCGAGTTGAACGCGGACGCCACCGGCGTCGAGATCGAGGCCACCGTCCGCACGACCGGACAGACCGGGGTGGAGATGGAGGCGTTGACCGCCGCCTCGGTGGCCGCGCTGACGGTCTATGACATGTGCAAATCCGTCGATCGCGGAATGCGAATCGAGGGGTTGCGAGTGACGCACAAGGACGGTGGCAAGTCAGGCGAGTTCCAGCAGCCATGATGAGCGTGGAGGACGCGCGCGCGCGGATCCTCGCGGGGCTGCGTCCCGTGCCGGCCGAGATCGTGGCGCTCGCCGAGGCGTGGGGACGGGTGTCGGCGGCCCCGGTCGCGGCGCGGCTGACCCAGCCGCCGGCTGACGTCTCGGCGATGGACGGCTATGCGCTGCGAGCCGCCGACGGCACCCAGGGGGCCGTGCTCGACGTGATCGGCGAGGCGCCTGCCGGGCATCCCTTCGCCGGAAGCGTGGGATCGGGCCAGGCGGTGCGGCTGTTCACCGGCAGCGTGGTGCCCGAGGGCGCCGACGCTATCCTATTGCAGGAGGACGCCACGCGCGACGGCGCCCGGGTGCGGGTGAACGAGGCGGTGCGGCCTTCCCGGCACATCCGCCACGCCGGGCAGGATTTCGCGGCCGGCGACGAGATCATGAGTGCCGGGAAGCGGTTGGGCGCGCGCGACGTCGGGCTGCTCGCCGCGTCCAACCATCCGTGGGTGACGGTGCATCGCCGCCCGCGCATCGCGGTGCTGGCAACCGGCGACGAGATCGCGATGCCGGGCGAGCCGATCCCCGCCGGCGGCATCGTCAGTTCCAATTCGCACGCTCTCGCGGCGTTGGTACGCGCGGCGGGCGGGCGGGCACTGGTGC
>JBAWFF010000340.1:0-4604 GCA_049591635.1 Acetobacteraceae bacterium | reverse complement strand
GGCGTATGGTGCTGCCCCGGCGTGCCGGGCGGCGCGTCGGCATGGCAGATGACGCCATAGCCGAAGCCCGCGAGGGGGCGCGGCACCGTCGCGCCCACGGCGAGCTGCGCCGCCAGCGCCAACACCGTCGCGAACACACCAAGACGCGGGAAGCGGAACCGCCCGTCCATCGTCCCAGCCTATATCCCGTTGCCGCTACCGAACAGGCCCGAACCCTGGTCCCTGGACGCCACGGCGGGCACGATAGCGGCGACCGTTCACGAGGAGGCAGGATGGACAAGGACCGCTGGCTCGAGGATTTCCGCCCGGGTGAGACCGCGGAATTTGGCGATTACACGATGACCGAGGAGGCGATGATCGCCTTCGCGACCCAGTTCGACCCGCAGGTGTTCCATATCGATCCCGAGGGAGCGCGCTCCTCGACCTTCGGCGGCTTGATCGCGAGCGGTTGGCACACCGCCTCGGTGATGATGCGGATGCTGGTCGATCATTGGGTGCCCCCGGCGGCCAGCCTCGGCTCGCCCGGCATCGACGAGCTGCGCTGGCTGATCCCGGTGCGTCCCGGCGATCGGCTGCGCGTGCGGGTGACGGTGGAGGAGCAGCGGCGCTCGCGCAGCAAGCCCGATCGAGGGATCGTACGCTCGTTCACCGAGGTGCTGAACCAGGACGGCATCGCGGTAATGACGGCGCGCGGACTGGGGATGTTTCGGGCGCGCCCGGATGGTCAGGATTAGGCCGCGACCCTTCGGCCCGATGGGAAATCCGTCTTGGATCGCCGACGGCGAATTCATTAATGAAACATTGACGACGGCTGCCCCCCCCGTAATGTAGCGTCGACCCATCCGGGTCGAAGGGCACCCCGGCGATGAGCACCATCAGTTGGATCAACGCCGCCGGCGGCGATTGGAATGCCGGTGCCAACTGGTCGGGCGGGGCCGTCCCGACAGCGGCGGATGACGCCCTCATCGCCCTGCCGGGTACTTACGACATCTTGTCGCAACTCGCCTCGAATGCGGCGCTTTCGGTGACGTTGAACGACCCCGACGCGAACGTCGAATTCAATAACAGCACGCTCGCGTTGGGTGGCCCGTTGCTGCTCAATGCCGGCACGTTCGCATTCAGCGGTACACTCGACGGCGGCACGATCGTCCTTGCCGGGGGAACGTTTACGGGGTTCTTAGGATCGCCAACGCTCTCAGGCGTGACCATCGAAGGCGCGTTGACACTCGACCTGCCGTTCTTCGCCCCGTTGTCGATTGACGGCGGACTGATCCTTCAAGGGGCCGGAGGGATCGGACCCGGCACCATCGATTTTCTCGCCGGGTCGCTGGATTCCACGAACACGCAGACGGTCTCCGGTGGTGCCATCGTTCTCGGCCAGGCCGGTGTCTTGCCGCCGACCCTGGGCAGCATCAGCCTGGAGCAGTCGGGGCCCGGGGTTCTAACCCTGGCGCCGAGCATGACCGTCACGGCGGCCGGCATCGCCGAGTCGATTTACGGAACGGTGCTGAATCAAGGGCTGATCTCCGTCCTCGCAGGGGCCGATCTCGCGATCAACGATTCCCTCGCCAACGCCGGCACGGTCTCCATCGCGCCAGGAGGCGTCATTAGCCTTTACGGCTCGCTTGCCAACGCCGGCACACTCATCGGCACCGGGGGCACCATCGTCGCTTTCGGTTCGGTGACGGTGCCCGAGTTGCAGACGCTCGCCGCTTCCGGGGCGATGGTCGTTCTCGGGAGCACGCTGGACAACACCGGCGGCACGCTTTCGGTCGGGCCGGGCGAGGCGGTCCCCCTGCTGACCCTTGGCGCATTCGAATCCTTCGATAGCGTCATCGGGGAGATTATCGGCGGCGTCGTACTGGACCCAGCCGGTAGCCTGATCACCGGAGGCGGCGCGCTTTCCGGAGTAACCTATCAGGGCACGCTGGTCGCGAGCGGTCCTGGTGCGACCATCCTGGACGGCATCACGCTTCTCGACGCCGCGGGAACCGGCCCCGGCCTGCTCGATGTCGAGAGCAGCGTGGTGTTCGGGAGCTTCACGCAGACCATTGCCGCCGGGACCATCGTACTCGGGGGCTCCGCCAGCGTCGCGTTGGCGGAAACCGGATTCGGCCCGGGGATAGAGGTCGGCGTGGGCGGCCCGGACACCGTACTCACGCTCGGGCCGCAGGCGGTCGTCCAGCATACCGGCCTCGGCGACGATCTCATCGGCAGTTTCGTGAATCAGGGGCTGATCCAGGCGAGCCGCGCGGGCGGGGCGCTGGAATTGTACGCGCGATCCACGCTCACCAACCAGGGCACGATCGTCGTGAGCGGCGGCGATACGTTCATCTCGGTCGGCAGCCTCGCCAACACCGGTAGCATGAACCTCTCCGGCGGCACTCTCGACATCGCCGGCGGGTCGTTCTCGAGCACCGGCACCCTCGTCAACGCCGGCATCATCGAGGCGAGCAATCTCGGGACATCGCTTACCATCCAGGACCTGATCAATACCGGTACTCTGCTGGTAACCGGCGGCGCCGTCGCCACCGTCGGCACGCTCGGCAGCCTCGACTACGTCGCCGTCAGCGGCGGCGGCGTGCTCAATCTCTCCAACGTGAGCTTCGCCACGTGGATCAACGAGACGAACGCGACGTTGAACCTGTCCGGTTCGGTCGATCCGCTAACCCTCAACGTGATCCACCGCAGCGGCGGGAGCGTGGCGCTCACCTCATCCGGCAACGTCGATCTCACCTCCGGGACGTTGAGCGTCGGCGGCATGACTGCGCTCGGACAGCTTCGTGATAACGGCGTGATCGGCGGTGGCACAATCAACGATGCCGGCGGCGGGATGGTGTTCTATGGCGGCGCCGGTTCCCTCCAGGACGTGACCTATCAGGGCTTGCTCAACCTGATGCCGGCCGGGTCCAACCTGACGGTGCTTGGCGGACTGACGCTCACCGCCGCGTCGGGCAGCGGCCCAGGAACAGCGAACGTGCTCGGCGCCGGCAGCCGGATCGCATTTCAGAACAGCCAGACGCTGGACAACGCGACGCTCAATATCGGCAGCAACACGAAGACGGATGTGCTCGCGGTCACCGATGCGACCGGGACCGGGGCGGTGCTGACGCTCGGGGCGAATGCCAATCTGATGCAGCGCGGGGCGATGGCGGAGATCGATATCGATCGAAACCCCGGCGACTCGCTGGTCAATGACGGCCTGATCGGCGCCGTCGCGACCAACGGGAGTCTTCTGGTCCAGGGCGGCACTTTCACCAACGCCGGCAAGATCGTCGTCGCCAACGGCGAAACGCTGTCGCTGGAAGCCGATCGGGTCACCAACCTGACCGGCAACGTCCTCAACTCCGGCTATTGGGAGGTGGACGCCAATTCCACGCTCAATCTCGGGTTCGACAACCCGATCCTCAACATGAATGCCCTGATGGTGCTGAACGGCCCCGGCTCACAGGTGCTCTACAACAACACCAGCACGTTCAAGACCACCAGCCTGGAGCAGACGCTGAACTACGTCGGAACGGCGGGCGTCCTCGTGCTGGAGAACGGGCGGGCGTTCAACGATCCGGGCCTGTTCTTCGACAGCGGGCAGGTCGTCTTGTCCGGCGGCACCTTGTCGGGAAATCCGGTCGCCATCGCCTCGACCGGCGTTATCTACGGCACCGGCACCATCACGGCGGGCGCGATCTATGATTCCGGGCATGTGCTCGCGAACGGCGGAGCCCTCGTACTGAACGCGCCGTTACTCAACGGCGCGCCGGTCGGCAACGCGTTGATCGCCGCTGGCTCGACGCTGGTGGCGGAGCAAACGGTCGCCGTGCCGGTGCAGTTCCTCGCCAACACCGGAACACTGGCATTGGCGCAGGCCAACCTGATGTATGGCACGATCTTCGGCTTCACCGGCAGCGACGCGATCGACATGTTGAACGTCGACCCGACCGGCGTTGCCTTGAGCTACGCGCCGGGTTCGGGAAGCGGCGTGCTGACGGTGAAGACCGGCGCGGTCACCGACGCCACGCTGCACTTCCACGGCACCTACGTCCTGGCGAATTTCAGTGTCACATCGAACGGCCACGGCGGCACCCTGCTCCTCGACCCGCCGGTGCCCACGCCGACGCTTACCGGCGCCGATTGGAAGGTGACGCCAGGCGATCTCGCGCCGCCGCCGGCCGGCGCGATAAGCGGCGGGGTCGCCAACGCGGGAACCCACGCCGTCGGCTTCGGGATGGCGACCCCGCAAGACCCGCCTTCTTCCACCCTGCTCGCGCACCAATAGGCGCGGTTCTCTCAGTCCCGTACGGCGGCGATCAGGAACTCCCGGTTGCCGTCCGGCCCGGTGATCGGGCTTTCGACCAGCCCGCTCACCCGCCAGCCGGCCAGGCCGTTCCACCAGTCCCGCACCCGCCAGCGGTCGAGGCCGGTCCCCACCGTCGAGGCGAAGACGAGGTCGGGGTCGGCCCACACATCGGAGGCCAAGCGCTCCTCGATCTGGAGCTTGCGTTGGCGCCGGAAGGCTTGCACTTGCACCACGAAGGCGGGGAGGGCAACGACACGGTCGGAGGCTTCGGACTTGGTGCCGTGGACGATCACACGCGATCCGTCGAGGT
>JBAWFF010000339.1:0-2773 GCA_049591635.1 Acetobacteraceae bacterium | reverse complement strand
AGGTGCGAGTAATTTCCGGCCATTGCAACACCTTAGCCTGGTGTTGCACTTCGTTTGTGAACTCAGGGTATCCACGACTTTGGCGACCAAGGAAGACGTGGATACCCGCATTCGCGGGCATGACGGTGTAGGAATCCCGCCACACTTGTCACTCCCACCGTCCCGATACCTCGGCCCTAGCTCTATCGCACGACACCCGACGAACGGAGAGAAGAACCATGACGACACACATCACCGGCACAAGCGACGCGTGGCTGGCGGCACGGCTCGAGTTGCTCGCGGCGGAGAAGGCACTGACGCGGCAGAGCGACGAGGTGGCGCGGCGGCGGCGGGAGCTGCCGTGGGTCCGCATCGACAAAGCGTACCGGTTCGAGACCGAGGAGGGGAACGCCTCGCTGGCGGACCTGTTCAAGGGGCGGTCACAGCTCCTGGTCTACCACTTCATGTTCGGGCCCGACTACGCGGCGGGCTGTGCGTCCTGCTCGGCGATCGCGGACGGGTTCGACGGCTCCGTCGTCCATCTGGCGAACCACGACGTCACGCTGACGGCGGTGTCGCGGGCGCCGCTCACGAAGCTGCAAGCGTTCAAGCGGCGGATGGGGTGGAACTTCCCCTGGGCGTCCTCGCTCGGCAGCGACTTCAACTTCGATTTCAACGTCTCGATCACCGAGGAACAACAGCGCCGGGGCGGTGTCGAGTACAACTACGAGCGCGGCGGCCACGCGATGGACGCGGCGGCGCTACCGGAGCCTGTCACCCGGAACGCGGATATGGCCGGCGCTGACGCGGCCGCGTACGTGCGCGAGCGGCCAGGCATGAGCGCGTTCGTGCGCGAGGACGGCGTCCTCTACCACGCCTATTCCACCTATGCGCGCGGGCTGGACGGACTCTGGGGCATGTACCAGTGGCTCGACCGCGCCCCTAAGGGACGCAACGAGACCGGCGTCTGGTGGCGGCATCACGACATGTACGGCAAGCGCTGAGCGAGTCGGCGGGGCGGGGCGACGATGCCGATGGCCTGGATGCGGATGCCCGGACAGATGTGCGGACAGAATTGGCCCGGCGCCGCGGCATCGTTCCTCGGCATGTGGGTCGTGATGATGGGCGCGATGATGCTGCCGTCCTTGGTGCCGATGCTGCGGCGTTACCGCCAGGCTGTCGGCGGGACGGGCGAGACCCGCCTCGCCCGGCTGAGCGCGCTCGTCGCCCTGGGGTATTTCCTCGTGTGGACCTTGTTTGGAATGGCCGCTTTTCCGCTTTCCGTCGCACCGG
Organism: Acetobacteraceae bacterium; assembly: GCA_049591635.1. Taxonomy (GTDB): domain Bacteria; phylum Pseudomonadota; class Alphaproteobacteria; order Acetobacterales; family Acetobacteraceae; genus DATFDN01. The sequence goes on along the minus strand of JBAWFF010000339.1, from coordinate 1,501 downwards.
CAGCGATCGCGATGCGGCTGCCGGCGCTGGCGGGCGCCGTCCCGATCGCGCTCGGCGTGGTCGTGCTGATCGCCGGCGCGCTCCAGTTCACCGCGTGGAAGGCGCGTCACCTTGCCTGCTGCCGGGAGGCGCCGGGGCGCGGCCATTCGCTGCCGGCGGACGCCGCGACGGCTTGGCGACACGGAATGCGCCTCGGCCTGCATTGTTGCTCCTGCTGTGCCGGCCTGACCGCGACCCTCCTCGCCGTCGGGATCATGGACCCGCGCGCGATGACGGTCGTGACAGCCGCCATCACCGCCGAGCGTCTTGCCCCGGCCGGAGAGCGCGTCGCCCGAGGCGTCGGAGCCATCGCCGTCGGGGCCGGGATGTTACTGGTCGCGCGGGCCGCCGGGCTCGGATGAACCCACCTCGATCTCCAGCCACCCAAGCGCGTCGAACCGTCCACGATCGCCGTCGCGCAGCAGCACGGTCGTCGTCTCCGATTCCACGATCGCCGGACCCACGATCACCTGATCCGTCGCCAGCGCGGCGAAGTCGAACACGTCGAGCTCCCGCCATCCATCGCCCAGCCAGGCAATCCGGCGATGCGCGTCGCGCGGCGCGGCGGCGGCAGATGGCGGCACGGCGGCATCGGCCAGGCGGCCGATCACCGACAGCCGCGCGTTGACCAGAACCGGCTCCTGATCGCGCATCGCGTAAGTGTAGAGCGCCTCATGGCGGGCGTGGAACGCGGCGGCGACCGCTTGCGCCGCGTCAGGCGCGTCGAGGTCGATGCCGTCGAGCGCGACCGTCACCTCGAACACCTGCTCGCCGTAGCGCATGTCGGCGGCGCGGCGAAGCACCACGGCGCCGTCGAAACGCGGCAGGCGCGCCCGCCCCTCGGCCTCCATCGCGGCGAAGGCGGCGGCGAGGGCGGGGATGTCGAGGCCGGACGTTTGCGGCTGGCTGCGCGCCAGCTCCACCCGCAGATCGGTGTTCAGCATTCCCCACGCCGACAGCACCGAGGCGGTCAGGGGCACGATGGCGCGGCGCACGTCGAGTTCGGCGGCGACCGAAGCGATGTGCAATCCGGCGGCGCCGCCGAACGCCAGGATGGCGTGCCGGCGCGGATCGGTGCCGCGCCGGACGGTGGCGATCCGCACGCCGTCGGCCATGCGGGCGTTCACCACCCGCACGATCCCCGCCGCCGTCGCCTCGATGCCGAGCCCGAGTTCACCCGCGAGCCGGCCGACCGCGGCGCGGGCGGCGTCGCGGTCGAGCACACGCCGGCCGCCGAGGAACCGCTTCGGATCGAGGAAGCCGAGCACGACATTGGCATCGGTGACGGTCGCCCGCGTCCCGCCCTGCCCGTAACAGGCCGGCCCCGGCTCGGCGCCCGCGCTCTCTGGTCCCACCTGCAACAGACCGGCGCGATCGAGGCGCGCGACGCTGCCGCCGCCGGCACCGAGCGTCACGATGTCGAGCGCCGGCAGCCCGATGCGGGCCTCGCCCACCTGGCGTC
>JBAWFF010000338.1:0-2202 GCA_049591635.1 Acetobacteraceae bacterium | reverse complement strand
GGAGCAGGCCGCGCGCCGCGGCCTGCTCGCCGTCCCGGCCGCCGATGCCGCCGCCTACCCCGCCGCGGGCGTCTCCGGTCTGACCCGTGTGACACAGGCGCACGTGCCGCTCGACGCCGCGGCGGATACGACCATCATTGCCTTCCGCACCGACGATGGCGGGGTGGAGCACCTCGCCATCGTGGTGGGCGATCCCTCGACATTGGAGGCGCCGCTGGTGCGCCTGCACTCGGAATGCTTCACCGGCGACCTGCTGGGCAGCCTGCGCTGCGATTGCGGGTTGCAACTCCAGGGCGCGATCCGCCGAATGGCGCAGGAACACGCCGGCGTGCTGCTCTATCTCGCGCAGGAGGGCCGCGGCATCGGGCTGGTGAACAAGCTTCGCGCCTACGCCCTTCAGGATCGCGGTCTGGATACGCTGGATGCCAACCGGGCGCTTGGCTGGGACGCCGACGAGCGGAGCTTCCTGGTCGCGGCGACGATGCTGGAGGCGTTGGGTCTGCGTCGCGTGCGCCTGCTCACCAACAATCCAGACAAGCTCGCCGCCCTCGCCGCTTGCGGCATCGACGTGGCCGGGCGGGTGCCGCACGCCTTCGCCCCGAACGGCGTCAACGACCGCTATTTGGAGACCAAGGCCCGCCGCTTCGGCCATCTGATGGATTGAACATGCGGGCGATCGTTTATCCCGATGGGCGGCTGGTGCTGGCGGGACGCGTCTTGCGCGCCGCGCTGGGCCGTGGCGGTGTCACCGCGCGCAAGCAGGAGGGCGACGGCGCTACCCCCGTGGGAGTCTTGACGCTGCGCCGCCTGCTCTACCGGGCCGACCGCCTGCGCCCGCCCGCCTGCGCCGTCCCGCTGGAGCCGATCGCGCCCACCGACGGCTGGTGCGACGACCCGGACGATCCCGCCTATAACCGCGCGGTGCGCCTGCCCTATTCCGGCCGGCACGAGGCGCTGTGGCGCGAGGACGCGGTGTACGACGTGATCGGCGTGCTCGGCTGGAACGATGCCCCGGTGCGGCGTGGCGAGGGCTCGGCGATCTTCCTGCACGTCGCCCGTCCCGACGGTGCGCCGACCGAGGGCTGCATCGCGCTCGCGCGCGCCGACCTGCTGGTGGTGCTGGCGGCCGGGCTGACGGAGATCGACGTCAGAACCGAGTAGGAATGGAGGGATGGCATGATCACCCCCGGCTACGTCCGCAGCATGGCCGCCTACAACGCCGAGATGAACCGCCGCCTCTACGCCGCCGCCGATCGGCTGACCGACGCCGAGCGGCGGGCCGATCGTGGCGCCTTCTGGTCCTCCATCCACGGCACGCTGTGCCACCTCGTCTGGGGCGATCGAATATGGATGTCTCGATTCGCCGGCTGGCCCAAGCCGCCGGTGAGCTTACGCGATAGCGCGACGATGATCGAGGGCTGGGGCGCGCTCCACGCCGCTCGGATCGAGACCGACTCCAGTCTGACGGAATGGGCGGCGACGGTGGACGACACATGGCTCGCGGGTGATCTGGTGTGGTTCAGCGGCGGCGCCCAGAAGGAGCTGCGCCGGGCGCGCGCCCTCCTGCTCGTGCATTTCTTCAACCACCAGACGCATCACCGCGGTCAGGCCCACGCCTTGCTGACCGCCGCCGGACAGAAGACCGGCGACACCGACCTAATGATCCTGGTGAACGGAACCGAATAGACGTCTAGGGCAGTTTCGGGATGACCGGAATCGCCCGGTTCACCCCCCCCCCGCAAGGGGAGGGGGTAGGGGGAGGGGTCGCGGAGAGTCGGCACCTGCGGCAGCGCGGCGCGGCCGGATGTACACGTTTCATCCGTGCTTGCCCGCGCCCGCCCGGCCGCCGCACAACCAGCGCGATGAGCCGCCCGATTCGCTCCGCACCCTCCGACCGGCTGTTCGCCGACCGGCGCATCTGGGTCATGGCCGCCTACGGGTTGATGTCGGGCCTGCCGCTGCCGCTGTCGGGGTTCACCTTCCGGCTCTGGCTGTCCGAGGGGCATCTGTCGCTCGGGCTGATCGGGCTGACCGCCAATATCGGCCTCGCCTACGCGCTCAAGTTCCTCTGGGCCCCGCTCCTCGACCAGGTGCGCCCGCCGGGCCCGCTCGCCCGGTTCGGGCGGCGGCGGGGGTGGCTGCTGGCGATCCAGCCTGTGCTGGTCGGCGCGGCGGTGTTGCTCGCCCTGTCGCATCCGGCCG
>JBAWFF010000337.1:0-5693 GCA_049591635.1 Acetobacteraceae bacterium | reverse complement strand
GCCCGGCAATCAAACCCATTACCAAGCAGACGACGAAGATCACCAGGAAGATGAAGAACAGGACCTTGGCGATCCCGGCGGCGGCCGAGGCGAGTCCGCCAAAGCCGAATATCGCCGCGATAATGGCGATGATGAAGAAGATCGCAGCCCATTTGAGCATTGTGGCGCTCCTTTTCGGTTCGCATTTAGAACCGATCAAGCGTTCGGGACAAGCCATCGGTTTCGATCGCGCACCGCCTTGTGACCCGCATACCGGTGTCTTCCCCGGCCCTTGATCGCCCGCCTGCCCGGCGTGTATAGGGCAGCCTCCGATGGCGGGGGCCATAGCTCAGTTGGGAGAGCGCCTGAATGGCATTCAGGAGGCCAGGGGTTCGACTCCCCTTGGCTCCACCAGCGGATCCATGAGGCCATGAGCGTCGCGCAGGACAACCTGAACGCGCTGTTTGGATTCCTCGGCCGTGACGACCTCAATCTACAGGACATCGTCGAACGGTATGTCAACTACCACGGCAGCTTGTATCACGGTCATCGGCTGCTGCTGATTAGGCGGTTGCGTAACGCCGCCGCAGTCCTCGACGCCTCCGCGGCGGCAACATGTGCCGATCATGATATCGTGCACGGGGACGGGCGGATCGCGACCGAGTTTCTCCAGCGGTTCGCGCCCGGGTTCGTCGGCGCCTTCTATGACGAGGCGCCTTGGGTCAATTTTACCCGCAAGACAATGCTGGCCCCCTCGGTGAACGAGTGGTGCTCGACCGAGCTTCCGGCGCCATTCAACATTCGTCTCGGAAAAGCCGAGCGGCCGGCGGTCGATATCCTGTTCGGACAGGGTCACAGCCTGTTCGTCTCGCCCTACGGCTATCAGCGCTTCGATCCGGTCACGGGCCGCGCTTGGCCGGCGGCTTCATCGCGCGCCTTTCCGCGTTCGATCGAAGGCCACGGGTCCATCGCGGTCGATACGCCCGTCGCGGTGATCCAGGATCCGTTCGACGGCGCCAACTTCGCGCATTTCCTCTACGACGGCGTGCCGCGGGTGCTGCACCTGGCGGAGCAGTTCCCTGATTTCGCGAGGCGCTGCGTCTTCCTCATGGGCGGCGAGCCAGGCCCTTTTCACGAGCTTGTCCTGGGATGGGTTTGCGCGCGTCACGGCCTCGTCCCGGCGCAACTCGTGTTTCCTCGCCATAGCGCGATCTGGCGTCTGTCGGGTGAGGCGGCGTTCTTCTCCGACCAGACCGAGGTCGCCACCCACCCGCTGCATATGTGTCATCCCTCGACGACGCGGATGGTCCGCGACCTTCTCGACCCAAGGCTCCTGCCGACGGATACGCCCGAGCGCATCTATATTTCGCGGCAAGATGCGCCGGGGCGACGGGTGCTGAACGAACCGGAACTGATGGCAGCACTTGCCGACCGGGGCTACGTCTCGGTCCGACTGAGCGAATTCGACGCGGCGGCCCAGATCGGCCTCCTCGCCCAGGCTCGCCATGTGGTCGCTCCGCATGGCATGGGTCTTTCCAATCTGCTGTTCAACCAGCCGGGCGGCAGCTTGGTGGAGATATTCAATCCGCGGTTGGGCACCGACGCCTTCGCCTTCGTCGCCCGTTCCCTGGGCATGGAATATCGGTTCAGTATCGGCGCGGATCGCGATGACGGCGCCCACGGTACGGTGGCGGACGTGGAACACGTCATGTCGCTTGTCACGGCACTCGATCCGGGGACGGCCGCCCGCTACAAGGTCGCGGCCTCGATCGGGTCGGGAACCACCAAGGAGGAAGCGATTGCCGCGCCAGTGCAAGACCCGCCCGGCCGCAACGATGCGCGCGCCGTCATGGTAAGCGAGGCCGATCTGACCCAGCAGTTCGAAAGCCTGGGCGACAACTGCGAATTCGGCCTAGTGCAGCGCTACGTCGGCGCCGAGCCGCTTGGGTTTTTCCGCTTCAATTACCTCCATCGCGGTGCCCTGATCGGTATGCTCGATACCGATTTCCGCGACGCCGATCGGCCGGAGGACATTGAACTCCGCCGCGCGACCCCCGCCGCCGATGCGGAACTAATCGTCCATAACCGGCGCTATCATTACAATTATCATACATTCCGCCACGACGCGGACGCCGACAAGGTTCGCACGCAACAGCTTCGCGTGGTGTCGTTCTTGAAGGAGAAGATGCTCGCCGACCTTCGCGCGGGAGAGAAGATATTTATTCGTAAAGGAGATCAATCACCCGATGAGGCGGTGGAGTTGCTGCAGCGGCTCCGTCGCTTCGGCCCGGCGACCCTGCTGTGGGTCGTCCCGGAGGACGAGGCAAACGCGGCGGGGACCGTCCGCGTGCTCCAGCCGGGTCTATTGCAAGGGTTCCTCGACCGGTTTGCCCCGCCGACGGATGCATACGATCTCTCTCCCTTGTGGCTGCCGATGCTTCGCAACGCCTACGCCCTGCGGGTTGGCGGTTGCGCGCCCGGAACCGTCATCGCGCCGCCTCGCGACCGGCGCGTCACCAACCTCTTGCGGCGGGAATACCTTTTCCCGCGAACCGCCAACTGGTGGGTGGGAGCCAGCAGCGTCGTGGCGGAGGGCGGCGAGGGCGCACCCGGGCGGGTCCATCCCGCGAGCCTCGTCATCGAGCATCGGCTCACGACTGATACGGTGCAGACCACCAGCGCGATCTGCGGCATCACGCTCCAGCACGGGCTGGCCTCCGGCGCCCCGTACGTCGCGTCGATGGATGTGTGGATCCCGGATGGTGCCACGCTCGACCAGGTCGGCGCCGTCTTCAACGGACTGCCCGCGACGCAGGTACGGATCGCCGATCTGACGCAGCGCAACGCCTGGCAGCGGGTCTGGGTCGCGGCCCGGGCGACCGCCGGAGGACGCGTCAATCCCAGCCTATTCGTGGTGGGAAAGGAGGGGACCCGGCTCTACTCCACCGCCTGGCAGATGGAGATCGGCCACACCCCCAGCCTCTACGTGTCGAGCCTCACCGGCATCCTCAACAATCGCGGCGCGGGGCCTGACAGCTTCCGGCAGCGCGGAGCGCGATGAGGACCGGCTGGAATCAGCTCTTGTGCCCGGCGAGGTGGAAGCCGCCGGCGGTGGCCGTTGTCTTGCACATGAACGCGCCGTGCTTCGTGTGACCGAAGTATTGGTCACCCGCCAAATGGTATGCCTTCGTGCTGGTGTTGCCCCATACCACGTTCGCCGCCCCGCACGACTGGGCCGCTTCGCCCTCACTGGCAAACCTGCCCTCGCCCTTTGTGGTCGTCGGAACCGTTCTCGACGCATTCGTTGCCGCCGTATTTGTTTCCGTGGCGGTTGTTCTCGGGGCGGCCGCGGGGGTCGCGGTTTGGCCCGCCGAGGATTCGGCCGTGCTGGTGGTCGACGAATGGCGGCGGCGATGGCTGGTTGTGCTCGGCTGTGTCGTGGTGGTGTCCGCGGTTGTCGCGGCAGGGGTTGCGGCGGCGCCGGTTTGGCTCGTAGCGGCGTCGGACGAGGCACGGCGATGGCGGCGGTGGGTCGTGCTCGGGGTCGGGGTCGTGGTCGGCTGTGTCGTGGCGGAGCCGGCAGTGGTCGTGTCGGTCGTTCCGGTCGCCGCCAGCGTCGCCCCGCCACTCAGCAGCAGTACGATCACCGGCAAGGCTATCTGAATACCCCGCATGGCCATGGTCTCCCTCGTTGCCCGGCCGCGGAACGCGCCGGGATCAGTGCCGTTGCATACAGGAGTGGCCTGGTGTTTTCCAGGGCCGGTTCGAAGGAGCATCGTGATGGCCGTGCGCAGGCAGCATTCAGTCTGGTTTCCGCTTCTGGGACTTGGCTTCGCCGTGGCCGGGGCCGACAAGATCCTCGGGGGACACGGCTACGAGGCGATGTTCGAGCGCTGGGGTTGGTCTCGAGAGGTCATGCGCGTGGTCGGCTGGACCGAATTCGCGGGCGGCGTCTTGGTCGCGACGCGGAGCCAGCGCCGCCGCGGCGGGATGCTGCTGACGGCCGTCTCGACGGCCGTGCTGACCAAGGAACTGAACCGCGATGACCTGGATATGGCGACCCCGCGGCCGGCTCTCCTGCTCGCGTCTGTCGCGGCGCTATTCGCCTGACCTAGCTGGAGATGACGCCATGCTGGCGGAGGAAGCCGAGCAGCGCCAGCATTGGCAATCCGAGGATCGCCGCGTGCTCCCCCTCGATCCGCTCGAACAGGTGAATGCCGAGCCCTTCCAGCCGGTAGCCGCCCACGCTTGACGTGACCGCCTCGCCTTCAGCGGCGAGATAGTCGTCGAGGAATGCGCCCGACATCGCCCGCATGGTTAGGCGCGGGCTGGCGGTGTGCTGCCAGATGCGCTGGCCGCCAATTTGGCATACGATTGCCGTCGCCAGGATGTGCGGCTTGCCACGCAGCGCGAGGAGATGGCCACGAGCGGCCTCGACCGTGGCGGGCTTGTCGAACCATTTCTCGCCGGCGACCAGGATCTGATCGGCACCGATAACCAGCGCGTCGGGTTCGCGCGCCGCCACCCGCTCCGCCTTCAAGGCGGCCAGGCGAATCGCGGCATCTTGGGCGGGGACGCCCTCGGCCTTGGCGGCCGATTTTACCGCCGATTCGTCAAGCCGGGCGGGCCGCACCTCGAAATGAAGACCCGCCGCCGCAAGCAGGCCGCACCGGGCTTCCGAGGCGCTCGCCAGGATGAGGGGCGGGGTTGGCGCCTGAAGCATTTCTGTCCTTCCGCCCGTTATCCCGTCGCGCGGGCGATCCCGATGACATAGTCCAATTCTTGGCGGAGGACGGCGGCTTCGGGGACCGTCAATTCGACGAACATGCGGCGTGCGGAACCATCCGAATGATCGCGTTTGAGGCGGACGAACACGGCGCCTGGGACCGCCTGCACGGAAACGACGCTCGCTTCGGTGTCGAGGTCTAGGAGAGGAGCGTCAGGCATTGCGGAGCATTCCGAGAGAATCTCACCTTTTCGTGAGAATGCCACGAAATGCCCGGTGTGACAACACGAAAACGCGAGGTGAGTGACGCCGCCCCTACTTCTGCCGTGCGACGACCTTGTCCTTGATCCCGTCGTAGACGCTCTTGGTAAGGACGTGGCGCGAGAGCAAATCGTCCTTGCCGCTGTAAGGCCGATGCTTGATGATCGCGTCCGCGCGCGCCTTGCCGACACCCGGCAGCGCATCCAGCTCGCTCTCCGAGGCCGAGTTGATATCGACCAGCTTCCCTTGGGCGGAGGCGGACGACATCGCCGCGCTTGGCGCGGCGGGCTTGGCGGACGGGGCCTGCGCGAGGACGGGCATGGCAAATGCCATCGCAAGGGCGACAAGGCTGATCGTCTTCATTCGGTGCTCTCCCCGATGATGTTTCGGCTACGTAGGCAATGATATCGCACGTGCCGGCGTGGCCAGGTCAAGCATTGGATGGTCGGCAGGTCAGATCGTGAACACGGCGACGCTTTCCACGCGCGCCGACCACAGGAACTGATCGATCGGCGTCACGCTCACCGCGCGATAGCCAGCTTCCGCGAGGGGACGGGCGTCGCGTCCCAGGGCGGAGGGGTCACAGCTCACGTAGATAACGTGGGGCACACGCGCCGCGGCGATCGGCGCCATCTGTGCGGGAGCGCCGGCGTGGGGCGGGTCGAGTACGAGCGCTGCGAGGCCCGCCAGCTCGGACGTACGGAGCGGCTGGCGCGCGAGGTCACGC
>JBAWFF010000336.1:0-2430 GCA_049591635.1 Acetobacteraceae bacterium | reverse complement strand
ATGCCGTGGCGCTCGAGGTGTTCGTTGATGCCCAGCTCCTCGCTGATCATCGACTTGCCCTTGGTGACGGTGCGCGCGCCGGCGTCGCGGCAGATGGCCAGCACGGTGGCGCGGGCCTCGTCGGCATCGACGCACCAATGCAGCGTGCCGCCGCTCGCCACCACCTTGGCCGCGTACTCCTCCAGGTAGAAGTCGAGATGGGCGAGCGTGTGGTTCTTGATGTCGCGGCCGATGTCGCGCAGCCGCTCGAACTCCGGCAGATTGGCGACGGCGGCGGCGCGGCGGGCGACGAAGGCCGAGCCGCTGCGGGCGAGCGCCTTCTGCAAGCCGGGATCGGCGATGGCCTGCCGGGCATTCTCCTTGAAGGCATTGCTGGTCGCGACGTGCATGGCGGCTCCTGGATGCCTGCAATGTAGCCGCGCCGGATGGTTTGGCCAGCCGTGGAGTTGAAGCCGGTCCGGTTCGCGAATAGGGTCCGGCGCGCAGGGAGGACAGAATGACCGTCGCGACCGTGATCGGGTTCATTCTCGCGAATGTCCCGGCTATCCTCCTGGTGCTGGCACTCGTCATCGCGACGCTGCTGCGTGGTCACGGGGCACCGGCCCACCGATTTCTGTCTTGGGTGCTGCTGCTGCCGATCGGCGTGACGTTCTTGTGGGCGGCCTTCTATCACCTCGTGCTCCCTGCACAGTCGGCAGCCTTCATCGGCTGGCAGCCCAGCCCGTTCCAGTTCGAGGTCGGCATCGCCGATCTCGCCATGGGCGTGACGTCGTGCATCGCCTTCTCCAGCACCTTGTCGTTCAAGGGCGCCGCTGTCCTGGTGTCGTCCATAGCGCTGCTCGGGGATGCCGCCGGCCACATCCATCAGATGCTGGTGGCGGCGAACTTCGCGCCCGGCAATGCCGGCACGGTGTTCTACATCGACATCATCGCGCCGTTGCTGGCGATCGCGCTGTGGCTGGCCGCGTGGCGCGAATGGCGCCATGCCGCCGGCGACGCCAGATCCGACCGCCTGGCGGCCCTCGCGAGAAGATAGAGAAAACAAGGAGGAACGCCCCAATGACGACCAGGATCACCCGCCGGGCGGCGCTAGGCGGCGTCGCTATCGCCGCACTCGGCGCACGCCGCGCCCGCGCGGCGACGAGCACGATCACGATCGGCGTGCTGACCGACCTGAACGGCCCGAACGCGGCCAGCAACGGCAAGGGCTCGGTCGTCGGCAGCCAACTCGCCGCCGAGGATTTCATGAAAGCCCACCCCGACATCAAGGTGGAAGTCCTCGCCGCCGACTATCAGAGCAAGCCCGACATCGCCACCTCCATCGCGCGCGACTGGATCGACACCAAGGGCGTCAGCGTCATCTCCAGCGTCAACAACTCCGCCGCCGCGCTCGCCGTCGCCAATCTGGTGAAGGAGAAGAACAAGGCGGCGCTGATCACCGGCGCCGCCAGCTCCGATCTCACCGGCAAGGCTTGCACGCCGAACCACATCCACTGGACCTACGATACCTGGTCGATCGGCAAGTCGACCGGCGGGGCGCTGGTGAAGGCGGGCGGCGATTCCTGGTTCTTCATCGCCGCCGACTATGCGTTCGGCCGCGCGCTCGCCCGCGACACCGCGAGCTTCGTGACCGGGGCCGGCGGCAAGGTGCTCGGCACGGTCTATACGCCGTTCCCGGAGACCAGCGATTTCTCCTCCTTTCTCCTACAGACGCAGGCCAGCGGGGCGAAAGTGCTCGGCCTCGCCAACAGCGGCACCAACACCACCGACTGCATCAAGCAGGGCGCCGAGTTCGGCCTGCAGGCGCACGGCCTTCGCATGGCCGCGCTGCTGATGATGATCCCCGATCTGCACGGCGTCGGGCTGAAGGCGGCGCAGGGGCTGGTGCTGACCGAGTCCTTCTACTGGGACATGAACGACAACACCCGCGCCTACGGCAAGCGCTTCGGCGCGCGCATGGGCGGCTGGATGCCGAGCATGATCCAGGCCGCCGACTATTCCGCGGTCCACGCTTACCTCGACACCGTGCAGGCGATGGGGGTCGACCATGCGGCGGATGGGAGGGCGGTGATCGCCCAGATGAAGAAGACCGGGAGCGATGACACGCTGTTCGGACGCTGCGTCATCCGCGAGGACGGCACGCGGCTCAACCCGATGTACTTGTTCCAGGTGAAGACCCCGGAGCAGAGCAAGTATCCGTGGGACTACTACACGCTGCTCAGCACCACCCCGGCCGATCAGGCGTTCCGGCCGATGAACGAGGGCGGCTGTCCGCTGGTCCAGACGTAGTCCGGGTCAGATCGCCCCGGTCCATAGCAGCAGGGCGTAGACGCCCATCGCGAGGCCGAGCCCGGCGCCGCCCCAGGCGAGGGCGCGGACGCGGGTGACGATGGAGACCGAGGCGAGCACGATCGCGATCTGCAACCCGCC
>JBAWFF010000335.1:0-7223 GCA_049591635.1 Acetobacteraceae bacterium | reverse complement strand
CCGGCGGAGGCGCGCTCGACGCCGGGGCGGAACTGCTGCGCGTGGCCGAGGCGCTGGGCGCTCCGGTCTCCACGTTCCGGCGCGGCCGCGGCGCGATTCCCACCACGCATCCCCTCGCGGTGTCGTTCACCGAGGGGCATCGCTACTGGCGCGAGGCGGATGCCATCCTCGCGGTCGGCACGCGCCTCTACTGGCAGCAGAGCGTCTGGGGCATCGACGCCTCCCTGCCGGTCGTGCGCATCGACATCGACCCCGCCGAGCCCGACCGTTTCCGCCGCCCGGCCTGCGCGATCGTCGCCGACGCCGCCGACGCGCTGCGCGCGTTGGCCGGGGCGCTGCCGGGAACGCCCCGCGCATGGGGCGACGCACACACCGAGAACCGCACCTGGTTCGATGAACGCCTCGCCCGGATGGAGCCGCAGATGGGCTTCCTGCGTGCCATGCGGGCCGTCCTTCCCGAGGACGGCATCTTCGTCGAGGACGTGACCCAATTGGGCTTCATCAGCCGCCTCGCCTGGCCAGTGACGGCGCCGCGACGCTACCTGTCACCCGGCTATCAGGACAATCTCGGCTGGAGCTACGGCACGGCGCTCGGCGCGCAAGCGGCGCTGCCCGGACGCAAGGTGCTGTGCGTCGCCGGGGACGGCGGGTTCATGTATCAGGCGCAGGAACTGGCGACGGCGATGCGCCACAACCTGCCCGTCGTCGTCGTGGTGTTCGACGACGGCGCCTTCGGCAACGTCCGGCGCATCCAGGAGCAACAATACGGCAACCGCCTGATCGCCTGCGACCTCGCCAACCCCGACTTCGTCGCCTTCGCCCGAAGCTTCGGCGCCAATGGCTACCGCGCGAGCACGCCGGGCGAGTTGGAGGCATGTCTCCGCGAAGCGTTCGCCAGGGAGGTGCCGGCGCTGGTGCATGTGCCGGTCGGGTCGATGCCGAGCCCGTGGGACATGATCCTCCTGCCCCGCGTGCGCGGGCTGGAGGATGCGTGGCGGCCGGCGTTGCCGTAGCGATTATTCTCTCATTTCTCGCCCAAGCATGCGTCCCAACTCGCGGATCGGCGCAGACCGTCGACCAAGACGTCGAGCAGGCGCAGCACGCTTGCCTGCCAGCCGGGCTGGTCGTGCAAGTAGCACATGCCAACCAACGCCCGCAGCAGGTCTTCCGGGCTGATATCGGCACGAATCTCGCCTGCCGCGATCGCGCGGTCCAGCAGCGCGCCCACCGCCTTGGTCAGGCGCTCGAACGAATAGGCGGAAAGCTCCGAGGAGCTGTTCACCGCCAGGGCTAGCGCCGCCGACATGCCCTTCTTGGTGGCGACGAACTCAACGTTCGAGCGCAGCCACTGGTGTAACGCCTCGACCGGGGACGCCTCGGCCTTCAACTGGTCGGCAAGCTCCGCGAGGTGCTCGACCTCGCGCCGATAGACCGCCTCGAACAGCGCCTCACGGGTCGGGAAATGCCGGTACAGCGTGCCGATGCCGACCCCGGCGTGCCGCGCCACCGCTTCCAGGCTGGCATTGGGGCCGCCGGCGCTGAACACCGCCTTCGCCGCCTCCAGCACCCGCTCGCGATTGCGAACCGCGTCGGTGCGCGGCCGCCGGGCGGTCTTGTTCACATGCTCTCCCATTCGGCTCGTCACGTTCCTTGCACCACTTGAAAGCGGAGGCGCCCTCCGTATATGGCGCCAAGATCACACCGGAGCAGGGCTGGGCCTGGTTCGACGATAACACCGATCGGAGCGCCGCATGAGTGTATCGATTTCGCTGACCGTGAATGGCGTGGCGCGAGACATTTCGTTGGACGATCCGCGGGTCACGCTGCTCGATCTGCTGCGTGAACGGCTTGATCTGACCGGCACCAAGAAGGGCTGCGATCGTGGGCAATGCGGCGCGTGCACGGTGTTGGTCGACGGCCGACGGATCAATTCATGCCTCGTACTCGCGCTCGGTTGCGACGGCGCGCATGTCCAAACGATCGAGGGCGTGGCGCAAGGGGACGTGCTGCATCCGGTGCAGGCGGCGTTCATCGCGCATGACGGTTTCCAGTGCGGCTTCTGCACGCCGGGCCAGATCATGAGCGCGATCGGCCTGCTGCACGAAGGCCAGGCCGGCGACGATCCCGAGCGGGTGCGCGAAGGCATGAGCGGCAATCTCTGTCGCTGCGGCGCCTATGCCGGGATCACCGAGGCGGTGCTCGACGCCCAGCAAGTGCTTGGCGAACGCGATCGGAAGCAAGCGGCATGAAGTCCTTCGATTATCTCCGGCCGGCGACGATCGCCGAGGCCGTCGCCGCCGCTTCCCAGCCGGGCGCGGCCTATCTCGCTGGCGGGACCAATCTGCTGGACCTGATGAAAGGCGGCATCACGCAGCCACGCGTCCTGGTCGATATCAATCGCTTGCCGGGGCTCGACGCGATCGAGCACCTGCCGGATGGCGGCGCGCGGATCGGCGCGCGCGTGCGCAATTCCGACCTGGCGCATGACACGGCGTTTGCCCGACGCTTTCCCGCCGCGGCGGAAGCGCTGCTGTCCGGCGCTTCGGCGCAACTGCGCAACGCGGCGACGGTCGCGGGCAATTTGCTGCAGCGGACGCGGTGCGCGTACTTCTACGACGTCGCCAGCGCCTGCAACAAGCGCCAACCAGGCGCCGGCTGCGAGGCGCGTGGCGGCGACACGCGCACGCACGCGGTGCTCGGCTGGAGCGAGAGCTGCATCGCGACCAACCCGTCGGATTTCTGCGTCCCGCTGGTGGCATTCGACGCGGTGGTGGAGATCGTGGGCAAGAGCGGGCGCCGCGAAGTTCCGCTGGAAAGCTTCCACCGTCTGCCCGGCGATACGCCGGAGCGTGAAAGCGTGCTGGAGCCGGGTGATCTGATCATCGCGGTGCGTCTGCCGGCCGAGGCCTCGGAGTTCGCGCCGCATGCACGTTATCTGAAGGTGCGCGAGCGCACGTCGTATGCGTTCGCGGTCGTGTCGGCCGCCGCTGCGTTGCGCATCGAAGCTGGCGCGATCGCGGAGGCGCGGATCGCGCTTGGTTGCGTCGCGTTGAAGCCGTGGCGCGCCCGCGCGGCGGAGGCAGTGCTGGTTGGCGCGCGGCCCGATGGCGCCGCCTTCCGCCGTGCCGCCGAGGTGGCGCTCGCGGATGCGACGCCGTCCGGCGACAACGAGTTCAAGATCAAACTCGCGCGACGGATCGTCACGCGGACTCTCGCATTGGCCGCGGTGGGCACGCCGAATCGTGTTCCCGCGCTGCCGGCGTCGCCCTTCGCCCCCGTTCCCGGAGCTCTCGTCCATGCTTGATGTCGCGCTTACCCAGGCCCCCTCCCATCAACGGCACGGCTCCAATATCGGCCAGCCGATCACCCGCCGCGATGGCGTCCTGAAGGTCACCGGGGGCGCCCGCTACGCGGCCGACACTCACCCGCCCGGGATGCTCCATGCCGTTCTGGCGGTGGCCAGCATCGCGCGCGGCCGGGTGACGTTCCTCGACCTCGCGGCGGCGAAGGCGCATCCGGGCGTGATCGAGGTCATGACCCCCGACAACAAGCCCGAACTGGCGCTGGATCCGGACGCGAAGCTGCATCCGTTCATGTTCCGCCTCGACCTGCTGCAAAACGACCGGGTGCGTTACGCCAACCAGCCGATCGCGGTGGTGATCGCGACCACGCTGGAGGCCGCCACCGAGGGCGCGGCGTTGCTGTCGCCGCGCTACGAGACCGCGCCGGCGCGGTCAGGGCTGGATTCCGACGAGAGCTTCGTTCCGCCGACCGTGGGCGTCGGCACTCCGGCCGAGGTGCGTCATGGCGACGTCGCCGCGGGCCTCGCGGCGGCGGCCAGCCGCATCGACTCGATTTACGAAACGCCGCCGCAATATCACAACGCGATGGAGCCGCACGCCATCGTCGCGGCATGGGACGGCGACACGCTTTCGGTCGACACGCCGAGCCAAGGCCTGGCGATGGCCCGGGACCGTGTCGCCGGGCTGTTCGGCATCCCGGCGGAAAACATCCATATCCGCAGCCCGTTCCTGGGCGGTGGCTTCGGTTCGAAGGGCATGATCGCCGGTCCTCAGGTGCTTGGGATCATGGCGGCCCGGTTGGTCGGCAAGCCGGTCAAGCTGGTGCTGCGGCGCGAGCAGATGTTCGGCCCGGTCGGCCATCGCGCGCCGACCCGGCAGAGGCTGCGCATGGGCACGGACCGCGACGGCGCGCTGACCGCCATCGACCATCACACCAAGACGTCGTCCAGCACGTTCGACGACTTCTTCGAGCCTGCCTCGGATGCTTCGCACACGCTGTATGCCAGCCCGGCCATCGCCACGTCGTATGAAGTGGTGCGTCTCGACACCGGGACGCCATTGTTCATGCGCGCGCCCGGGGAAGCGACCGGCTCGATCGCGCTGGAAAGTGCAATCGACGAGATGGCACAGGTTCGCGGCATGGATCCGCTGGCATTCCGGCTGAAGAACTACGCCGAGGTGGAACCGATCTCCGGCAAGCCGTTCTCCTCGAAGGCACTGCGCCAATGCTATGCGCAAGGCGCCGAGCGCTTCGGCTGGGCTGGGCGGCCGGTAGCGCCGCGGCAAATGCGCGACGAGGCCGGGCTGCTGGTTGGTTGGGGTGTGGGCACCGCGACCTTTCCGGCGCTCATGTTCCAGGCCCAGGCCCGCGCGGTGATCCGGCGTGATGGAAGTGGCGTGATGGAAATAGGCGCCCATGACATGGGACAGGGCGCGGCGACGGCGCTGGCGCAGATCGCCGCCGACGGACTCGGGCTCGACGTCGAGCAGGTCGAGTTCCGGACCGGGACGTCCGATTTGCCGGATGCCGGGATCGCGGGAGGGTCCGCGCATACCGCGACGGCGGGCATGGCGATTCACGGCGCCGGCGCCGCCGTTATCGCCAAGCTGGCGGAGCTGGCCATGGACGACCACTGTTCGCCGCTATTCGGCGCGGGCAACGCGGGCGTGGTGGCGCGGGACGGCCGGTTGTTCCGCCGCGACGATGAAAGCCGCAGCGAGAGCTACGGCGATATCCTCGCGCGCGCCAGCGTTACGGAAATCGACGGGCAAGGCAAGAGCGGGGCGGACCCGGTGGCGCAGTCGAACTACGCCATGCACGCGCATGGCGCCGTGTTCGCGGAGGTGAAGGTCGATCCCGAGTTGGGGCAGATCCGCGTTACTCGTCTGGTTGGCGCCTTCGCCGCGGGCCGAGTGGTCAATCCACGGCTGGTACGCAGCCAATATTATGGCGGCATGATCTGGGGCGTGTCGTTCGCCCTGCATGAACACGCGGTGATGGACTTGCGCTCCGGCCGCGTGATGAATCCGAGTCTCGGGGGGTATCATGTGCCGGTGAACGCCGACATACCCTTCCTGCAAGCCATTCTCGTCGACGAGCGCGACCCGCACGTCAACGCGCTTGGCATCAAGGGCGTCGGCGAAATCGGCGTCACGGGAACCGCCGGCGCGGTTGCCAATGCGGTGTGGCACGCAACCGCCATCCGTGTCCGCCAGTTCCCGATTACCCTCGATCGCTTGATTGAGCCCGATTTGGGATAGCGGCTGGCAACGCACCGCAATGAAGGGTGCGATAGCCCTGCCTAAAGCGAGCGGTAGACCGCCTGCTCGAAATCGTCGAGCAGGTTCAGCACGAGCGGATCGGCGAATGGCAGGATCTGGGTAAACAGCGCCCCCGCCACCTTCCGCGTCGGGTCGATCCAGTAATAGGTATTGTTGAGACCCGCCCAGGCGAGGCTGCCGGCGGACCGCCCGCCCGGCACCGCCTCGGTGTTGATGAGGAAGCTGAGGCCCCATTTCTTGCGGGTGCCCTTGAACAACTCGACGTCGTTGGACGAAGCGGCGACCGCGGAGAGCATCGGCTCCACGTCGATGTCGCCCATGTGGTTCCGCGCCATCAGCGCGACGGTCTCGGCGCGCAGCACGCGCGCGCCGTCGAGGGCGCCGCCACCGAGCAGCATGCGCAGGAAGCGCATGTAGTCGCGCGGGGTCGAGTGCAGGCCGCCGCCGCCGGCGAAGAACTCGCGTGGCGGATTGATCGGCAGGTCCAGCGGCCGCAGCCCGTCGGGCTTGCGCGCGTGCACGGTGGCAAAGCGCGCCAGCATGTCCGGATGCGCCACGAAGCCGGTGTCGGGCATCTTCAGCGGTGCGAACAGGCGCTCGCGGAACACCGTCTCCAGATCCTTGCCGGTGACCGCTTCCACCATCTGGCCGGCCCAGTCGATGCCGATCCCATATTGCCAGCGGGTACCCGGATCGAAGGTGAGCGGCGCGGTCAGGCTGACGAGCTTGCCGGTGCGTGCCGCGGGCAGCCCGGTCTCCTGATGATAGCGCAGCAATTCGGCGTTCCAGACGTCGTAGCCGAAGCCGGAGGTATGGGTCAGCAGGTTGCGCAAGGTCACCGCGCGGCGCGCTGGACGCAGCCGCGGCCGACCGGCCGCGTCGAATCCCTCCAGCACCTTGGGCGCGGCGAGCCCCTCGACGATCTCGCCCGCCGGCTGGTCGAGCGCGAGGCGGCCCTCCTCGACAAGCTGCATCGCCGCCGCCGCCGTGACCGCCTTGGTCATGGAGGCGATGCGGAACACCGTCCGCATGTCCATCGGCGCTGGCTCGGCGAGGTTGCGCCGCCCGAACGCGCCCTCGTAGATCACCCGCTCCGGCGTGGCGGCGCTCGCCACGAGGCCCGGTACCTCGCCCTTCTCCACCGCACGGCGAAGGACCGCGTCAATATCGCTCATGGCCGATGCTCCTGTCGTTTCCCTGGGGCCGGCTACAACGCCCTGACCCATTTGACCACCTCCCGCACCACGGCGCCCGGTTGTTCGGGAAACATCGCGTGGCTGCAATCCTCGATCACCGCCACGGAGACCCGATCCGCGCCAAGGTCGCGCCGGAAGTCGTCCACCGTCTCGCGCGGCCGCCATGGGTCCTGCGCGCCTTGCAGGTCAAGGATAGGGACCGCGCCGGCGGTCCACCATTCCTCCTGCGGGGTCGCCGCACTCGCCGCGTGCTGGATTCTGCTCGCCTCGGCATGCCAGCCGGACAGCCAGTTCGCTGGGGGCTCGTGGCCGGGAGCGAAGAAGGCAAAGCGCAACGCCGCCCGGCGCTCGGCTTCCGGCAAGCCGCGATCGACGCATCGCCCCAGGGCCTCGCGCAGGTCCGGGCGGATCGAGCGCGCCGCCGCCGCGGCCAGCACCACGC
>JBAWFF010000334.1:0-2586 GCA_049591635.1 Acetobacteraceae bacterium | reverse complement strand
CGTCCGGCTCGCGCGCGATCGCCTCCTGGCGGCGGCGCTCCAGCAGGGCGTGATTGGGCCAGTCGGGATGCGCCGCCTCGAAGTCGGCGATCTCGGCCGCCGTGCCGCCGCCCTTGGTCAGCAAGCGGTAATAGAGTACCAGCGTGCCGGCCACCGGATCGGCGTAGTCTTCCGCTTGCGTCGCGGCCCGTCCGAAATCCCCGGCCAGTACCGCCGGCATGGGGTCGCCCGCCGAGGCGCGCGCGGTTCCGCACGCGAGTGCGCCGATCAGCAGCAGCTTCACGCAAGGCAGCCGGGTGGGCAGGAGCATGGCGCCCTTGTAGCTGCCCCCGCCTTGCGACGCACCCCCGGCGCGCCTAGCGTCGCGGTCCGATTGCCCAGGAGGTTTCGATGTTCAAGGGGTCGCTCGTCGCCCTGATCACGCCGATGCGACAGGACGGCTCGGTCGACGAGAAGGCGTACGCGAAGTTCGTCGACTGGCAGATCAACGAGGGCACGGCGGCGGTGGTGCCGGTCGGCACCACCGGTGAATCGCCGACCCTGAACCATGCCGAGCACAAGCGCGTGGTCGAGATCGCGATCGAGGTGGCGAAGGGACGCGTGCCGGTCATCGCCGGCGCCGGATCGAACAGCACCGAGGAGGCGATCGACCTGACGCGCCACGCCCGCAAGGCCGGCGCGCAAGCGGCGCTGATCGTGACGCCCTATTACAACAAGCCGACGCAGGAGGGGCTCTATCTGCACTTCAAGGCGATCGCCGACGCGGTCGATCTGCCAATCATCATCTACAACATCCCGCCGCGCAGCGTGGTGGACATGAGCGTGGAGACGATGGCCCGCCTGTCCCGGCATCAGAACATCGTCGGCGTGAAGGATGCGACCGCCAACCTCGCCCGTCCGCTGCACACGCGGCGCGCCTGTGGGGCGGGATTCTGCCAGTTGTCGGGCGAGGACCACACCGCGCTTGCCTTCCTCGCCGCCGGCGGGGACGGTTGCATCAGCGTCACCGCCAACGTCGCCCCGCGGCTGTGTTCGGAGATGCACGCTGCTTGGCAGGAGGGGCGTATCGACGACGCGATCGACATCCAGGACCGCCTGGTGCCGCTGCACGATGCGTTGTTCGCCGAGACCAGTCCCGGGCCGGTGAAATACGCCGCGAGCCTGCTCGGCAAGACGGACGCGGTGTGCCGCCTGCCGCTCGCCCCGCTCGCCGAGGCGACGGCCGCGCGGGTGCGCGACGCGATGGCCGAGGTCGGGCTGCTGAACTGAGACCCGATGGCCGAAGCGAAGAACAAGAAGGGCCTGATCTCGCACGGCGTCGCCGCGCAGAACCGCAAGGCGCGGTTCGACTACGCGATCGGCGACACCGTCGAGGCCGGCATCGTGCTCAAGGGGCCGGAGGTCAAAAGCCTGCGGCACGGCCGCGCGACCCTGACCGAGGCATGGGCCGGGGAGCGCGAGGGCGAATTGTGGCTGTTCAACGCCTATATCCCCGAGTACCAGGGCGGCGTGCTGTCGCGCTTCGAGCCGCGGGCGCCGCGCAAGCTGCTGCTCAAGCACACCCAGATCGTCAAGCTGGCCAGCGCCGTCGCGCGTGATGGCGTGACCCTGGTGCCGCTGCAGATCCACTTCAACGAGCGCGGCATGGCGAAGGTCCTGCTCGGGGTCGGCGAGGGCCGCAAGAAGGGCGACAAGCGCGCGGTCATCGCCGCACGCGACTGGCAACGCGACAAGGCGCGCCTGTTGCGCGCACGGGGGTAATAGGGCGCACCCTCCGTCCACGATTCTTTCGATTCAGCCATTGTTTTGTCGCGTCCCCATCAGCACACTGCGCGGGCGGGGAGGCGCGGCGAATGACAGGCACCTACACCTGGATCGGACCAACCGGCGGGGACTGGTTCACCGCGACGAATTGGAGCCCCGCCGGCCCGCCGCCGGCTGGCTCCCAGGTTCTCATCGGCGCCGATACCGGCCCGATGGTCGGGCCCGCCGACCCCCCGCTCGACAATCTCGGTGCGAATCTCTCGGCCGACGGCGCGCATATCAGTGCGGATCAAGCGACCTTCGCGGCCGCCTTCCTCCTCGCCGACTCGGCATCGGACGCGTCCACGGCGCTGAATACCGACGAGTCCTCGACATTCGACGGCCAAGCCGGCTTCGCCGCGGGCACGCAGGGCTCGTACCTGAACATGGACGTCGTCTCGGGCCAGGCCCTCACGATCGGGTCCACCGGCACGCTGACCGCCACGCTCTCCAACAGCATCATCTTCTATGCGGACGGGGCGCAGGTCCTGAATGACGGAACACTCGACGCCGCCGGCGGCCTGATCAGCGTCTACCAGGGCACGCTCGGCGGCACGGGCTCGATCCTGGTCGGCCAGGGTGGGCAGTTCTACAGCAACACCGACGTCGGGGCCGGGCAGGGCATCGCCTTCCTCGACCCGAACGGCTCGGTCGAATTCAACGGTGCGACGTTCGACGGCACGATCAGCAATCTCCAGGCCGGCGATGAGATCATCGTCGGCAGCGTCCTCGCCGACGGTGTGAGCTATGATTCGAGCACCGATGTCCTGACGGTCACCAGCG
>JBAWFF010000333.1:0-8744 GCA_049591635.1 Acetobacteraceae bacterium | reverse complement strand
GCCCGGCACGGCGCCCGGCCTTTCCCGCGCCGATGGCGTTCTCCCTTGGCGGCCCGGCGGCGCCTCCCTCGGTCCGCCGGCGGACCGGCCGCGGCATCGACCTGTCGTTCGGCAGCGGCTTCATGGGGGCGGAAAATACCAAGATATTCGGCCGCACGGACAGCAAGGAAGTCGGGCCAGACTGGGCCAACCAATTCTCCGCCTGGTGGGTACGGCACCGCTACTACCCGCCGCAGGCGGGGGAGAACAACGAGCAGGGCGACGTCGTGCTCGATCTGGTCGTCGAGCGCAGCGGGCGGGTGGAGCGCGTGGCGCTCGCCTCGGGCTCGGGCTCGCAGTGGCTCGACCTCGCGGCGCTCGGCGTCTTCCGTGGCGCGACCCTGCCGGCGCTCCCCTCCGACGCCGCCCCTTCCATCCCGATCCACCTGACGATCCACTACCAGATCATCCGCCAGTAGAGCGGCGATATCAGCCCGCCGGCGGCATTGGGAACCGCGTGGGATCCTTGAACCGGTTCAGCACATTGGTCGTCAGGCGGAACAAGTTGTTGTCGAAGCCGTTCCAGGCCAGCGATCCGGCATAGGCGATCGAGCCGGTCGAAAACACCGCGCCGCCGCCGGGCGTTTCAAAGAAGGTGATGTCGGCGTGGATGTCCGGGTTGATCACGGCGTCGGTCGCCCCGTGCGGGATCAATACCTCCTCGGCGACCAGTTCGTAGGTGTTGGAGTGATTCTCGCTCCGCGCCACCACGACGGCATGCGCCGGCGTCCCAAGGCGCGGGTCGGCGGCGTCGATTTCCATTCCAGCGGCGCCGCCTTGAAGGATGCCGAAATCGCCGATGATTTCATCCTCGATCCCCGCGAACATCCAGGCGACGCGCGCATCCGCCGCCCGCGGCGTCCGGCGGAAATAGGAGCACTTATCGAAGCCCTGGCTGATAAAGCCGACGCCGACGAGCCGCTGCGGGGCGCGCGCATTGCGCCGCCACAGGCCGCTATATTCGCCGGTGAAGCTATGGAAGGCCTCCCCCGGTTCGGCGTCCCAGGCGCGAACGCCACCTTCGGCGCGACGCACCTCGATCACGCCCTGGCGCGCCGGATGATGCGCGATGCGCCAGTAGAAGCCGTTGCCGCCCATGTACATCAAGCGGCCGCCGTGTCGCAGATAGGCCTCGAATGCGTCGAGCATGTCGGCCGAATCGTACTCAGGATGCGATCCGGTGATGACCACGGAGTACGGACGAAGAAGCTCCAGCCCTTCGTTATGCAAGTCTTCCTCGGTGATCACGTCATAGTCGCCGCCGAGACGCTCGAGCCAATCGATGATGAAAAGATCGATGTTGAAATTCCAGTGTCGCCCGGTCGGGCGAAAGTTTTGCACTGGCCGATGGCGACTGGAATAGGCGACGCCGCTGCCGTCGGAATGGCGATCGTACGTCGCCAGACCCATTTCCGGACACTCGATGAGCAGCGAGTCGATCGCGTCGATGACCGTGAGACGCCCCTGATAGAGCTCGGGGAGGATCGAGAGGAAACGACCACGATTGTTCAGATAGGCCGTGTAGGTCGCGGTGGACGCCAGGAACGCGACGTTCGAGCGGGCCTGACCGCGCGGCGGGCGGACGAAGAACGGCACCCAGAAGTCGAACCCGTCGGTGGTGAGCTTCGCGGCGTAGACGCCGGAGCGCAGGCTATCGGGCACGGTGAAGCTGAAGTCCGGTTCCCAGCACGCATCGACCAGATCGTCGTCGTGGAAATGGATGGCGCCATATTCCTCGGGGGACTTGGTCCAGTCGGTGTGTTCCCCGGACCAATTATGGCCGCGCACGGCGCGCGTCGGTTGGTTGACGATGACGCCGTCGAGCCGCCAAGGGCCGAGATCGCGGATCGTGTCGGTCGACATGTCGCGGCTGAAGTCCCACGCACCGACCAGGTGCTCGGCCATCGACGCCGAAAGCGGCGTCGTGCCGAGGGCGGCGATGCCAGCGCGGTCCAACGCGCCGCGGGCCAGGCGAGGCGCGTCGATCTTGCCGTTGAAATAATGGGTGAAGCCGAGGCCACCCCAGGACGACGGCCCATGCGCGGGACCGCTGCTGAAAGCCGCGAAGATGAGCGCCGCCGGCGCGCCGCCCGGGCAAACCGCGACGGCGGCGGTGATCGCAACCGCGCGCTCGGGATGGAAGTCGTGGAAGCCCAGCGGCTCCTGCCAGAGCGTGACGGTTCCGGCTTCGGCATCGAAGGTGGCCGCGACGAAATACCACCGCCGCGCGCTGAGCGGTACACCGGTGGAGACGCACGCCACTGCCGCCGGCCCAGCACCGATGCGCAGCGTCAGCGCGCCGGCGGCATCCATCTCCAGGCCGAAGCCGGTTTGGGTGGCCTCGGACCAGGTGCCGATGATCGCCTGGCGGCCCTTCCCCGGCGTGGTCGGGTAGACGCACGCCGCGATCGAGAAGCTGGCGGTGAACGCGAAAGCCGCGTGTGCCGCGACCGCGGCGAGCGAACCGATGGGAATCGACTGGTGCCGGCCGGAATGCGATCCGTTGCAGGACGCATCGACCGGCTCGGGCGCGAAAGCGGTGGCGAGCGGTCCGGCCTCCGGTTGCTTGAGCCGCACGATCCGCGCGTCATAGCGCTCGGTGCCCTCGCAGCTCACCATGAAACGCACGGTTTCGCCCGGGGCCACGCTCCACCGATCGCAATATCCCATCACGCGACTCATTCGATCGGCAACTCCTCGCCAGCCAGCGCCGCCCAGCGGATCCGGAACACCTGCCACTCGGCTTCCTTGAGATCGGTGAAGACGACGTTGGTCGGCCGTGGAGGCGCGCGGCCGCCGGGCTCCATCGTCGCGAGCGTCCAGCGTTCGCCCGGCCGGTCGACAAGCAGGACGTGGTACGCGCCTCCATGCGCCGGATCACGCATGATGTGCAGCAGATATTGCAAATCGGGGCTGTGCTCCCCGAACGGATTGGCGTGGAACTCGCGGGCGAGGTCGAGGCGGGTCTTGTCGAAACGGTACACGCGCGGCCTCTCAGCACCTCTGTTCACGGATGATGCTGCGCGGCGATCGGCTTGCCAAGAGTCCGCGTCCACGGTTAGGACGGAACAGACGGCGGGCGTGACCCGTGTGAAGGTGAGGCGATGGATTTCGACGAGCTGAAGACCGTTCTGTACACAGCGGTTCTTTCCGACGTGCTCGATGGAATGGGCTATATGTCACAGGCCATGAAATCATTCATTCGACCGCTCGATCCGGCGACGGTGATCATGGGCAGGGCGCGGACGGGGCTCTACATGGAGGTCTACTCCGTCACCGCGGACGAAAATCCCTACGAGTTGGAAATCGCGCTTCTCGATGACCTCAAGGCGGGAGACGTCGCTGTCTTGGCCTGTGGCGGGCCCACCGAGCGGATCGCGCCTTGGGGGGAGCTTCTGTCGACCGCCGCGCGGTGCCGGGGGGCGGCGGGCTGTGTCACCGATGGGCTAGTGCGCGACGTTCGGAAGATCCAGTCCATGGAGTTCGCTGTCTTCCACGGCGGGATCGGGCCGCTCGATTCGCGCGGGCGCGGGAAGATGATGACGATGGACCAACCGGTGGAATGCGCCGGCGTAAGGGTCTGCGCGGGCGATATTGTCTTCGGCGACCTTGATGGCGTGATCGTGCTGCCCCAATCGGTGGCCGAGGAAGTGATATTACTCGCTCGCGCGAAGGTCCGATCAGAGAACCACTCGCGAGACGAATTGTTGAAGGGCAGTCTCCTGGGGGATGTCTATCGGAAGTACGGCGTCCTCTGACCGGCGTCGTAGGCTCCGCTCACCCCAGCTTCACCTCGCGCAACTGGCGCACATCGCGCCGTCCCGCGCTCAGGATGTAGCCGGTGTCCGATCCGCCGGTAAGGTAGCGCATTCCAAGCGAGACCAGCCAGGACTGGAATGCCAGGTTCTCCCGCACGCCGCCGACCCCGAAGCTCTTGCCGTGCGCCTTAGCGGCCGCCGCGACCGTCCGGTAAGCGGCGCGCATCCGTTCGTGCTCGTACTCGCCCGCGATCCCCATCTCCGTGCTGAGATCGGTCGAGCCGATATGCAGCATGTCGATCCCGTCCACCCCCGCGATTGCATCGGCCTGCGCGACCGCCTCGGGCGTCTCGATCATCGCGATCAGCAGCGTCTCCTCGTTCAGCCGGCGATTGACCTCCGCCTGCGACAGCGCCGCATAGCCCAGCGCCGGCCCCGACCCGGCGGCGGAGCGACGGCCCAACGGGGCGAACCGGCACGCGGCCACGATCGCCCGCGCCTCGGCGGCGTCGGCGACGTGCGGCACCATCACGCCCTGCGCCCCGCAATCCAGAACCCGCGCCGCCAGGGACGGATCGTGCGAGCCGACCCGCACGATCGGCGTGACGCCGAGGCCGAGCGCCGCCACGCAGACGGATGCGGTGGTCTCGAGAGAGGTCGGGTTGTGCTCGAGGTCGATATAGATCGCATCGAACCCGCAGGCGGCGGCGAGCATGGCGATGTTGGGCGTCCGCATCTGGTTCACGCCCATGCACAGCACCAGCTCGCCGGCCGCCAGCCTCCGCTTGGCGAAATTGGCACCGATCGGGTCTGCCATCGTCGTGTCCTCCGGCTGCTTGATACGTGAACGGCACCTCGCCGCCGCCGGGCATATTATCCCCTCGCGCCCGTTCCGTCCCCCAGCGAAGGACTACCCATGCCCGCATCGATCCCGAAATCACGCATCCACGAGGGCTCGCCCTTTCCGCTCGGCGCGACGTGGGACGGGCTGGGCGTGAACTTCGCACTGTTCTCCTCTCACGCCACCAAGGTCGAACTGTGCCTGTTCGACGGCGCCGGGGAGACGGAGCTGGAGCGGATCGAACTGCCCGAGTACACCAGCGAGATCTTCCACGGCTACCTGCCCGACACCCGGCCCGGCACGATCTACGGCTATCGTGTCCACGGCCCGTACGAGCCCAATGCCGGGCATCGGTTCAACCCCAACAAGCTGGTGATCGACCCGTACGCCAAAGCGCATGTGCACGAGCTGCAATGGAACCCAGCCTGTTTCGGCTACACGATCGGCGCCGAGGATGAGGACCTATCGTTCGACGAGCGCGACAGCGCCCGGTTCGTGCCGAAATGCCGGGTCATCGACCCGGCCTTCACCTGGGGACGGGTGCGCCAGCCGGAAATCCCCTGGGAACGCACGATCCTCTACGAGACGCATGTACGCGGCTACACCAAGCTGCATCCGGCGGTGCCACCCGAGTTGCGCGGCACCTATGCCGGGCTCGGACAGAAGGACGTGGTGGACTACATCCGCTCCCTCGGCGTCACCTCGGTCGAGCTGCTGCCGATCCACACCTTCGTCAACGACAGCTATCTGCTCGACAAGGGATTGATGAACTACTGGGGCTACAACTCGATCGGCTTCTTCGCGCCCGACCCAAGCTATGCCGCGATCCCCGCCTTCGTGTTCTCCGAGTTCAAGGAGATGGTGGCGCGCCTGCACGACGCGGGTCTCGAGGTGATCCTCGACGTCGTCTACAACCACACCGCCGAAGGGAATGAGCGTGGGCCAACGTTGTCGTTTCGCGGCATCGACAATGTCTCCTACTACCGGCTTCAGGCCGACAATCCGCGCTACTACGTCAACGACACCGGAACCGGCAACACGCTCAACCTCGACCATCCACGCGCCTTGCAGATGGTGACGGACTCGCTCCGCTACTGGGTCACCGAGATGCGCGTCGACGGGTTCCGCTTCGACCTCGGCACCATCCTCGGTCGCCAGGCGACTGGGTTCGATCAGAGCAACGGATTTCTCGTCTCCTGCCTGCAAGACCCGGTGCTGTCGCGGGTGAAGCTTATCGCCGAGCCTTGGGACATCGGCCCGGGGGGCTATCAAGTCGGCGGCTTCCCACCCGGCTGGGCGGAGTGGAACGACAAGTTCCGCGACACGGCACGGGAGTTCTGGAAGGGCGACTCCGGAAAGCTGCCCGACCTCGCCAAGCGCCTGACCGCATCGGCCGACGCCTTCGATCATCGCGGACGCAAGCCGTGGGCAAGCGTGAACTTCATCACCGCCCATGACGGGTTTACCCTGCATGACCTGGTTTCGTACAACGACAAGCACAACGAAGCGAACGGCGAGGACAACCGCGACGGCACCGACAACAATCATTCCTGGAACCACGGGGCGGAGGGAACGACGGAGGACGACGAGATCCTCGATCTCCGCGACCGCCAGAAGCGCAACCTGCTCGCGACGCTGCTGCTGTCGCAGGGCACGCCGATGCTGCTCGCCGGCGACGAGTTCGGACGCACCCAGCAGGGCAACAACAACGCCTATTGCCAGGACAACGAGATCAGCTGGGTGAATTGGAATATCGACGAGTACAACCGTCTGCTGATCGACTTCGTCCGCCGCCTGATCGGCGTCCGCAATGCCTTCCCCATCCTGCGCCGCAACCGCTTCCTCACCGGCGAATACAATGCCGAATTGGAGGTGAGCGACGTGCGGTGGCTTACGCCGGCGGCAACCGATATGGGCGACGAGCAGTGGCAGGACGAGAATGCCCGCTGCTTCGGCATCCTCATGGACGGACGTTCGCAAGCGAGCGGGATCAAGCGTCCCTCGCTCGACGCGACGGCGCTCCTGATCCTCAACGCGCATCACGACGTGGTGCTGTTCCGGCTGCCGGAAGTCGCGGGCGGGTCGCGTTGGCGCCGGCTGATCGACACCAACGTGCCCGACGCCAGCGGCAACCGGGAGGCGCGCAGCGGAGAGGACTATGAGGTGACCGGGCGCTCGGTGCTGCTATTCGCACTGGAGCCGGACGAGCCCGGATCGGTCGCGGTACGCCGTGCCCGCCAGGCGCTGCGCAACGTCGCCGAGACGCCCGCGCAAGTGCCCGAGGCGGAGGAGGTGGCCGCAAGTGAATGACCGGCGAAATGCATGAGCACATCACCATCCCAGCCGGCAGGCTGGAGGCGGCATGGTGGGGTCCACCGCCCGATGCCGCGCCAACTCTTGTTCTGCTTCACGAAGGCCTGGGGTCCGTCGAACTATGGCGCGACTTCCCTGGGCGCGTCGCCGCCGCGACCGAATGCGGCGTGTTCGCCTATTCGCGCTTCGGCTATGGCCGTTCCGACACCGTGACCCTGCCGCGTCCGCTCGACTACATGCGGCGCGAGGCGATCGACGTGCTTCCACACGTGCTCGATGCCGCCGGCATCCGAAGCTGCATTCTGGTGGGACACTCCGACGGCGGCTCGATCGCGGCGATCCACGCTGGGCACATCGGCGATCCCCGGGTGCGCGGCCTCGCGCTGATGGCGCCGCACTTCTTCGTCGAAGACCTATGCCTTACCAGCATCGCCGCGATTCGGTGCGACTATCGGCCGGCTTTGCGCGACCGGCTCGCGCGATATCACGACGACGTCGACGCGGCCTTTTTCGGGTGGGCCGATTCGTGGCTCGACCCGGGCTTTCCGGCGGCATTCGACCTCAGCGCGGAGGTCGCGCGGATCGGCGTTCCGACGTTGATCCTGCAAGGCGAGGACGACCCCTACGGCACGGTCGCCCACGCGCGCCTCGCCGAACGGCTGGCGCCGGACTTCGTGCGGACCATCCTGCTCCCCGCCCGTCACGCCCCGCATCAGGAGGCGATGGAGGCAACCATCGCCGAAATCACCGCGCTGGTTGGTTGCGTTCGGGTCTGACCGATTTATGAACTATCATGCCCGCGAATGCGGGTATCCACGACTTTGCCGGCGGCCAAGGAAGTCGTGGATTCCCTGAGTTCACAAACGAAGTGCAACACCAGGCTAAGGTGTTGCAATGGCCGGAAATTACTCGCACCTCGATCTTGAGGACCTCTGCTCGATTGCCCGCCTTCATGAAGGCGGGCAATCGGTGCGCCAAATCGCGGCAGCTCTGGATCGCTCGCCATCGACGATTTCTCGCGAGCTGATGCGCAATCGCGGCGCCAAGGTCGGCTATCGACCTGGCTACGCCCAGGAGCAGGCCAGAGCCCGCCGCTGGACCGGATCAAGACTGGACCGCGACGAAGCGCTCCGTAGCCTCGTCCTCGGCTGCCTTGAATGCGGTTGGTCACCCGAACAGGTCGCCGGTCGGCTACGTCAGCGGAAGGCGGCAACCACCATCAGTCACGAGAGCATCTACCGCTTCATCCACGCCCAGATCCGCCGCACCAAGGACTACGATTGGCGGCACTATCTGCCGCGCGCCAAGTTCAAGCGCGGCTATCGCGGCCGCAAGGGAGGCAGCTCCGTTCACCACATAAAAGACCGCGTATCCATCGAAAAACGCCCGCTTTATGTCAACGCCCGTCGTCAACCTGGTCATTGGGAAGCCGACTATCTGCTGTTCAGCCGCTACGG
Organism: Acetobacteraceae bacterium; assembly: GCA_049591635.1. Classification (GTDB taxonomy): domain Bacteria; phylum Pseudomonadota; class Alphaproteobacteria; order Acetobacterales; family Acetobacteraceae; genus DATFDN01. Next base: position 336 of record JBAWFF010000333.1, on the reverse strand, counting down.
CCAATCGGTTCTGGTCGCTCAGGAGCGCGCCTCGCGATTTGTCCTGCTCGCCAAACCACCGAGCCGCAAAGCCGCGCTGACCGCCACCAGGTTGCACCGCTGGTTGTGGTCCTTGCCACCTCAACTGCGCCGCGCCCTCACCCAGGACAACGGCACCGAGTTCGCCGACCATCACAAGCCGCGTGACGCGCTGGGGATCAACACTTACTTTGCAACCCTCACAGCCCGTGGCAAAAGGGCGGCATCGAAAACGTCAATGGTCGTCTGCGCCGCTTCCTTCCTCGTAAAGCAGACTTACGCCAATGCTCGCCACGCCAAATCGATGCCATCGCTCGC
>JBAWFF010000332.1:0-4941 GCA_049591635.1 Acetobacteraceae bacterium | reverse complement strand
CGCGCTTGCGGCCAATCGCATGACCGAGCCGGCGCAGATGCCGAACCATCTGCCGCGAGCCATACCACGGCGTCTCCAGGAACTGCTCGTCGAGCAGACGCATCAGCGCCAGGTTCTCTGCCGTCTCCGGCGTGGGCGTCCGGTAGAATGTCGAGCGGCCAATCCCGACCAGCACGCACTGCCGCGCGACCGACAGCTGTGCGTGGCCGGGCTCGATCATCGCCCGCCGACGATCCGCGCTCATCGACCGGACGCTTTCGCCAAAAAATCCCGTTCCACCACCAGCTGGCCGATCTTGGCGTGCAGCTTCTCCAGCTCTCCCTCCCGGATGCCCTCTTTCACCTCGGCGTTGCCGGAAAACACCGACGTCAGGCCCTCCATCGCCTGCCGTTTCCACGCACTGATCATCGTCTGGTGCACCCCGTGCTTCGTCGCCAGCTGCGCCGCAGTCAGCTCCCCCCGCAGCGCATCCAATGCCACCTTCGCCTTGAGCTCAGCCGAATACCGCTTCCGCTTGCCCGCCATCAGCCGTCCTCCAAACCGGGCGAACCAAGCTTAAGCACCTGTCCCAGATTCCGGGACCACCTCACACCAGCCGGAGCCCCTGGGCGGACAGAAACCGCCGCTGGAGGGCCGCCGCGCTGCGGGCATCAGGCGTCTCGGCCGACGGCACGGCGCCGTTGAAGACACGCTGTATGAATAGGTCGGGGTCCAAGCTGTCGTCGGGGCCGTAGATCAGCTTGCGATCCTCAACGAACGCGCGCACCGCGTCCTGACCGGATGGAAGTTGCATCGGCGGAGTGTCCGGCGGTGCGATGAACCGCTCATCGATCGTCAGCGTCCCGCCCTCCGCCACCACCAGGCGGTTGAAAGCGCGAGCGACCTCCAACCTGGCGGTCTTTCTCAGTTCCGGCAGTTGCTTCTTGAGCTGCTCGCGCGCCAGCTTCCCGGCCTCGCTGTTCGGGATTTCGCGCTCGATCGCTTCCGCTGCCATCAAGCGCTGGATTCGCTGTATCGCCTTCTCCAGCCCGGCCGCATCGGGCGCCACGGCCATAATGGCGTTGCGGTATGTGCGGACGGATTGCCCGCCCGGCGTGTCATCGGAATAGGCGACGACGGATCGGGCGACGTCCTCGCTGTCGCAGAGCGCAAGCTGTAGTTCGGTCCGTTCCGGCACCGCCTTCGCATTCGGTGGCCATGCCAGCAATTTGGCTAAGCCGCCCTGGAAGGACTTCTGGACATCCGTGCGCAGCCGATCGAGCGCATCGGCGCGCGGAACCTGCGCCATGCGCTGCTCGATCTGCTTGAGGATGTTCGGCTCGTAGCGGAATTGCCAGGCATTGGCGGTGCCGCTCATCGGATAGAGATGCCAGCATGAGCCGCTGAGGCGGTCCAGCGCCTCGGATGGTTCGGTTCCCGCATCCTGTGGCCGCAGGACGGCAAGGGTGAGGTCTGCCGGATCGAGGCCGCTATTTGCTTCCAATGGCAGGCTTTCCAGCAGCAGCGCCGAGGCAGCCCGCCGGTGCGTGCCCCACGCGCCGCCGTCGAGTTCCATGGCATGGCCCTCTATGTCGGCGCCGACGGCGGCCTTGAACTTTTCCCGATCCAGGCGTTGCAGCAGGTCGGTTTGAATGCGAGCACTCGACCAGTCGATCTCCCCCGCGGTGATCAGCTCGGGGTCGCGGGCCGGATCATCCCACACACCGCGGACCATGCGCGCGAACAAGCGGAGGGTGCCGCGCGACAGGTTGTAGTCCGGCAGCACCCGCAGTCGGTTTTCGGCGGTTTCCAGCAGGCGAGGATGCAACGGATAGCAGACACGGATTCGCTCGGCGTACTCCTTCGACCGCGCCGGCGCTGGGATAAGGTTCGGATGCTCCTCGGCCACGCGCTCATACAGGGTGAAGTGATCGGCGGATGCCTTCGCCGCTGCGGCAGGCTTCACTTGATCGAACAGGCGGCGGATGATGACTTGCGCCGTTTCATTGCCGATCGGCTCGATGACGGTGGCTTGGCGGCCGGTCTGCTGCTCGATGGTGCGGGCCAGGCGTTCCAGGCGCGCGGCATTCTCGACATCGGCCGGCTGGTCCTTTGGATCGGTGATCACCAACACCGCCTGCCTGCGCCCGACGATGGCTGTCATCAGCGTGCGCAGGAAGCCAACCAGGTTCCCGACCTCCTGCGCTGTCAGCTTCGCCATGTAGAGAACGAGCTCGTCCAGGAGAATGAGCACCGGCTCATGCGGCAGGAAGTCTTCCACGGTTGCGGCGTCGGGTGAGGCGGCGGCCGCATTCGCCGGCCCGAGGGCATTGAGCGCGCTGGCACCGGCGAATTGATAAATCAGCTCGGCGGCGAGGCTGCGTGTCTCCTGATCGCCGTGCGGCGCAAATTTCGGATAACCGGCGCGTTCGGCATCAATGCCGATGACGCGCACGCTGCCCGGCCGACCGGCGGGCGGCAGCAGGTCGGTCCCCTTGGTCGGATCGGCGATTGTCCTGGCGAGATGCCACAGAGTCATCAGCGCGTGCGTCTTGCCGCCGCCGAACCCCGTGGAGAGCCGGAGCACCGCCCCCGCTTCGGTCGGCGACGCCAAGCGGCCGAATACATCCCGGCACAGCTTGGAGAGGGCAGCCGTCGGATGCGTGTTCTGGAAGAAAAGGGAGGGGTCGCGGTAAATCAGCGGTCCCTCATCGAGGATCAGCTTGCCGAAGCTTGCGGCGAAAATCGCGTCGTCGAGTTCGCCTTGCAAAACGTCGGAACGCGGCACGCAACCAGACTTCACGCCCATGTCGCTGCTCTTCTCACTGAAAAGGGTGCATTTCTGAAGCCGGTCACGCCGCTGCCTGACTTACATCTGGTACAGCTTTCAAGCGCCAGAGTTTGTCGAGCAAGGAAAGCAGCCTCTCCTGCCGCTCCTTCAGATGGGCCGCGGTCCACGCAGCGCTGGACGATGATCGGTCGCCGGGCCTGCTTCTGATCCTTGGTCCAGTAGGGCAGGAGCCCCCAGTTCAGCAGATCGAGATGCCGCTGCCCGTTCTCGGGATGCCGGCGCACCACCATCGCGTCACGGGTCGGCGCCAGATTCCATATCGGCGCCACGTTCGGCAGCGGGTTCACAGTGCGGAACAGCGCCGCGAGGGCTTCGGGCGGAAGGTCGGAGGCGAAGCGGCCACACATAACCGCTCAGATGGACCGGTGGGACCGGATACGCCAGCCCCCGCGGCCGCCCTCATGCGGCACGTGTCCTACGCTCTCCGGGCGGCGTACCAAGTCAGAATTTGGCGCCGCATGGGCGTAAAGGACCTCCATGCGTCGCTGACTTGCGGCGGAACATCGGCGGAACCCCGTGTCTGGCTCGTGTCACGCTCGTGCTTCTGTTCCGCGCAGTTCCGCACATGTTCATGCAGCGCTCCGCTCAGGATTCCTGACCCCAAATGCCGCCTGGGGAGGGAAATCCTGCAATCACAACAAGGGTTTGGTTCAGGAAACCTTGGAGCGGGCGAAGGGATTCGAACCCTCGACCCCAACCTTGGCAAGGTTGTGCTCTACCCCTGAGCTACGCCCGCGCTCCGTAATGGGCTAGATAAAGCGCCGCCCCGAGGAACGCAACTCGTCACGGGGGATTGCCAAGGCAAGCGCCGGATGGCGAGGCGCCGCTAGCGGACCCAGTATGAGTGCATGACCCACATCCAATCCCTCCTCCCCGAGGACGCCCTGTGGACCGCCGTGCTGCGGCGGGAGCGGGATGGCGATTTCCTGTATGGCGTTTCCACGATGGGCGTCTATTGCCGCCCCATCTGCCCCTCGCGGCGGCCGCTGCGACAGAACGTACGCTTCTTCGCCACGTCGGCGGACGCCGAGGCGGCCGGGTTCCGCGCCTGCAAGCGGTGCGATCCCAAGGGCGAACGCGCGCGCCTGGCACAAGATGTGGTGCGCGACGCCTGCGCCTCCATCGAGGCGGCCGAGGAGATCCCCTCGCTCGACCATCTCGCCACCCGCTCGGGCTACTCGCGCTTTCACTTCCTGCGCCTGTTTCGTGCCCATACCGGCCTGACGCCGCGCCGCTACGCCGAGGGCGTGCGGGCCCGGCGGCTGCACGCCTCGCTCGCGGCAGGGGAGCGGGTGGCCGACGCCGTCGCCGGGGCGGGTTTCGGCTCGGAAAGCCGGGTTTACGAGCGCACCGGCGCTCTCCTCGGAATGACCCCCGGCGCCGCGCGTCGGGGTGGGGCCGGCGAGGTGATCCGCACGGCGTTCACCGACTGCCCGTTTGGCCGTCTGCTGGTGGGTGCGACCGAACAGGGCGTGTGCTTCGTCGGCTTTGCCGAGCCCGACGCGGCGCTGGAGGGCGATCTGCGCCGGCGTTTCCCGCACGCCGAATTGGTGCGCGACGATCCGGGCCTCGCGCAGACGGTCGCCGCCGTCCTGCGCTTCATCGACGAGCCGCGCGCCGGCCTTCCACTGCCGCTCGATCTGCGCGGAACCGCGTTCCAGCTCCGGGTCTGGCAGGCGCTGTGCCGCATCCCGGCGGGGGAGACGCGCAGCTACGCCGATCTCGCCGCCATGATCGGCAGCCCGCGCGCGGCGCGCGCCGTCGCCCGAGGCTGTGCGACCAACCCGGTTGCCCTCGCGGTGCCCTGCCACCGCGTCGTCGGCAAGGACGGCGATCTCACCGGCTATCGCTGGGGCGTGAAGCACAAGCGGGCGCTGCTGGAGCGCGAGCGCCAGCCCGCCTGAACGTCGTCAGGCGGCCTCCCGCCGTGCCTCCGGCAGGCGGCGCACGCGGACGCGGCGGATGCGGCGGGGGTCGGCCTCCAGGATCTGGAACTCGATCCCACCGGGGTGGCTGACGACCTCCCCGCGGGCCGGAACCCGCCCCGCGAGCGCGAACACGAGGCCGCCGACGGTGTTGATGTCGGCGTCGCGCTCTTCCTCCGTCAGCAC
>JBAWFF010000331.1:0-19035 GCA_049591635.1 Acetobacteraceae bacterium | reverse complement strand
CGCGTCATCACCTTCGACATGGGCGGGACCACCGCCAAGGCCGGCTTGGTCGAGAACGGCGAACCCGCGCGCACCGAGGCAATGGAGGTCGGCGCCGGCGTGATGGCCGGATCGCGCTTGCTGGTCGGCGCCGGCTACATGCTGAAGCTGCCCGCGATCGACCTTGCCGAGGTCGGCGCGGGCGGCGGCTCCCTCTGCCGGCTCGATCAGGCGGGCGCCCCCAAAGTGGGGCCGGAAAGCGCCGGGGCTGATCCCGGCCCCGTCTGCTACGGGCGCGGCGGGGCCGTGGTGACGATCACCGACTGTAACCTCGCACTCGGCTATCTCGATCCGGCAGGGCTCGCGGGTGGCGCGTTGCGGCTGGACGCAGCAGCGGCGCGGGCGGCGATCGCGCGCGATCTGGCGGCGCCGATGGGAATCGGGGTCGAGCAGGCCGCCTGGGGAATGCTGCGGATCGCGTCGGCGAACATGATGCGCGCCATCCGCGCGGTCTCGGTGGAGCGCGGACGCGATCCGCGCCAGGCCGCGCTGTTGGCCTTCGGCGGCAACGGCCCGCTCTTCGCCGCCTGGATCGCCGCCGACCTTGGCATTGCCCGGGTGATCGTCCCGCCGATGCCGGGTGCGTTCAGCGCCTTCGGCCTGCTCGTCGCCGAGGCCGAGCATCACGCGACGCGCAGCCTGCGCGCTCGTCTCGACGCGATTGATCCGGCGCTCGTCCAGGCCGCGCTTGACTCCTTGGCCGACGAAGGCGCGCGGCGTCTGGCCGAGGATGGGTTCCCCCCCGATCGTCGCGCGTTCCGCCGCACCGCGATGGCGCGCTATGTGGGCCAGTCGAGCGAGATCGCGATCGTGCTGCCCGCCGGCGACGCCGCCGTGGTCCTCCGGGCGCTGGCCAGCCTGTTCGGCGCCGAGCACGAGCGGACCTATGGTTTTCGCGCCGCCGCCGACGAAGCGGTGGAGGTCGTCGCGCTCTCGGTCGTCGCGCGTGGCCTGCCCGACCATCCCCGCCTGCCGGCGGCCGTCCCGCCCGCGTGCTGCGACGTGGCGCCGATGCGGCGCGCCTGGTTCGCGGGATCCGGCTGGGTGGAGACCGCGGTGAAGGACCGGGCGGGCCTGGCCGGTGTCACGCGGTCCGGGCCGCTGATCGTGCAGGAGTACGACGCGACTTGCCTTGTGCCGGCTGGGGCGACGGTCGGGGTGGACGGGTTCGGAAACCTGCTCATGGCGCTGGCGTGATGGTTCCGGGGCTTGCCGCGGCGTGCCGCCGTCGCCAAATTCCATTCCATGAATGACATTCAGCAGACTCCGTCCGTCTCGCGCCCGCGCTGGGACGGCAGCCGGGTGTTGTTCGACATCGAGCATGACGGCCAACTCGTCGCCTGTGCGATCTCGCGTGGAGCGTTGCAGGATATGAGTGCGCATCGCTGCTTCAAGGCTGCTGATCTCCTGAAATGCTTTGACGAGGCTCGAACGCGGATCGAGGAGATCGCGGTCGCGAAGTTCCGTGCCGACGGCGAAAGCGTGTCCGGCGTGATCAGCGTCTGGGCTGACGATGTGGACGACGAGACGCCGGAGGCGGCCAAGCCCAGCGGAAACTAGACCCGACTATCCGACGCGACGCCCGCGCCCGGCGCGAAGACAAACCCGGTGCGGCGTGGCAGGATCGCGGCCAATGCGCCAGCTCCTGCTCTTGCGCCATGCCAAGGCGGTTGCCGCCGCCGACGATCCCGATCGCCGGCTCAGTCCGGCTGGGCGGCTCGCCGCATTTTCCATGCGATCGGTGATGCGTGACCTCAGCCTCGTGCCCGATCTCGTGCTCGTGTCGCCGTCCCGGCGGACGCTGGAGACATTGGAGGCGCTCGAGCCCTGGGATGATACGCCGTTGATCGAGCCGATCGACAGCCTCTATCTCGCCACGGCGCCGCGGCTGCTTGCGGTCTTGAACGATGTCGCCGAGACCGTGCGAAGCGTGCTCCTTATCGGCCATAATCCGGGACTGGCGGAATTGGCGAGCGCGCTTGCCGTCGGTGCGACGGCGGATCGGGAGGCGGCGCGTCGACTGGCCGAGGGCTTCCCCACCGCCGCGCTGGCGGAGTTCTCGGTCCCCGGCCCGTGGGGCCTGCTCGCCCCGTCGGCCGCGCGGCTGGTCCGGATGATCCGTCCGCGCGATCTGGCGTAAATGGCAAGGCACAAGTTCCGGTGATCGATCTCCACGCGGCTCGCCGTGTGCGGTATGTGACCGGTTCCGGTCGCGGATAAGGAGGCACGATGACGGCTCGGCGCGCGGACGCCACCGGCTTCCTGATCGCGTTTTGCGTCGCCGCGACGCCGGTTTGGGCCGCCGGGCCGGCGCCGCCACCGCCGTCCGTCCTGGTCGCCCCCGTGGCGTTGCGCGACGTCGCCCCCGCCTATGACTTCATCGGCCGCGTGACCGCGATCCAGTCGGTTCAGATCGTTCCGCGCATCACCGCGTTCATCGAGGCCGAGCCCACCGCCCAAGGTGCCGACGTGAAGGCTGGGGCCGTCCTGTTCCAGCTCCAGAAGGCGCAATACCAGGCGGCCATGCAGGCGGCGCAGGCGCAGTTGGATTCGGCCAACGCGGCGTTGCGCCAGGCCCAGCTCGCCTATGATCGCGCGGCGCAGCTCAACAAGCAGGGCTTCGAGGCGCAGGCGAACCTCGATCAGGCGACGGCGACGCGCGACCAGAATCAGGCGAACGTGCTGGGAGCGCAGGCGAGCCTCGCCCAAGCGGCGCTGAACCTGAGCTATTGCACCATCACCTCGCCGATCGACGGCCGGCTCGGCGCGATCACCCTGACCAAGGGCAACCTGGTCACGCCGAGCACGCCGGCACTCGCGACGATCAATCAGCTCGATCCCATCCGGGTGGTGTTCTCGGTGAGTGACCGTGTGCTGGTGGGGGTCGAGCAGAGCACCGGGTCGAATGCCACCCAGATCGCCGCGGGGCTGGTCGTCGGGCTGATCCTGCCCGACGGCTCGCACTACAGGCAGACCGGCAAGATCAGCTTCTTGGCCAATCAGGTGGATCCGCAGACCGGGACGGTCAGCGTCTACGTCGATTTTCCGAACCCCGACCGGGTTCTGCTGCCGGGCTCCTTTGTCTCGGTCGACGTCCGCAGCGCCAAGCCGGAGGAGCACCCGATGGTGGCGGTGGCGGCGGTGCAAACTGATCAAGGCGGCAGCTATGTCCTGACCGTCGGGGCGGACGGGACGGTGCATCAGCAGAGCGTCGTGCTCGGCCGCCAGGTGGCGCAGGACTTCATCGTGAGCAAGGGATTGTCGGGCGGCGAGCAGGTGATCGTCGAGGGCGTGCAGAAGGTTCGCCCCGGCGAGAAGGTCAACGCCCAGATGGCGCCCGCGACGGTGGCGGCCGTCGCGGTGCCGGCGGGCAACTAGCGCGTGCTGTCCGGCTTCTTCATCGGGCGGCCGAAATTCGCCATCGTCATCTCGGTGGTGATCACACTGGTCGGCTTGCTCGCTCTATCGGTAATCCCGGTAGCGCAATATCCGAACATCACGCCACCGACCGTCTCGGTCTCGGCGAGCTATCCTGGCGCCAGCGCCGAGACGATCGCCAATACCGTCGCCCAGCCGATCGAGGAGGCGGTCAACGGCGTTGAGGGCATGCTCTACATGCAGAGCACGAGCGCGAGCTCGGGCAGCTACGGCCTGCAAGTCACGTTCGCGATCGGGAGCGATCCGAACATCGACCAGGTGAACGTGCAAAACCGGGTGCAGCTCGCCGTGGCGCAACTGCCGACCGAGGTGCAGCAGGAGGGCCTGACGGTGCGCGCCGCCTCGAGCGATTTCGTGCTCGCGGTCAACCTCTACTCGCCCGGAAACAAGTACGATCAGGTCTTCATCTCGAACTACGCGTACATGCACCTCCAGCAGGAGATCGCGCGCACGCCGGGGGTCGGCAACACGCAGATCTTCGGCCAGCGCCAATACGCGATGCGCATCTGGCTCGACCCGGTGCGGATGACCGCGCTCGGGATCGCGGCGAGCGACGTCATCGCCGCGATTCACGCGCAGAACATCCAGGCCGCCGCCGGGCAGATCGGCGCCCCGCCCATCGCCGCCGGCCAGCAGCAGCAGATCACCGTGCTGGCGCCGGGGCGGCTGAGCGATCCGAAGCAGTTCGCCGCCATTGTGGTCCGCACCAACCCGAACGGCGGGATCGTCCGCATCGGCGATATCGCGCGGGTGGAGCTGGCGGCGCAGCAATACACCGCCTCCTCGGCGCTCGACGGCTCGCCGTCGGCCACGCTCGCGGTCTTCCAGTCGCCGAACTCCAACGCGCTGGCGGTCGCCAAGGCGATCGAACAGCAGATGGAGGTCGCGTCGAAGCAATTCCCGCCCGGCCTGAAATACGCGATCGTCTACAACGCCACCAACTTCGTCAGCGCCAACATCCACGAGATTCTCGTCACCCTGGCCATCACCCTGGCCCTGGTGGTGGCGGTGGTCTTCGTGTTCCTCCAGGACTGGCGGGCGACCTTGATCCCCACCATCGCGATTCCGGTCTCGCTGATCGGCGTGTTCGCGATCCTCTATCTGCTCGGCTACTCGGCGAACACGGTAAACCTGTTCGCGATCGTGCTGGCGATCACGCTGGTGGTCGACGACGCCATCGTGGTCGTGGAGAACGTGACGCGCACCTTGGAAGCAACGCCGGAGATGCCGGTCGCACAGGCGACCGAGCGGGCGATGGCGGAGATCACCGGACCGGTGATCGCGACGACGCTGGTCCTCGTCGCGGTGTTCGCTCCAGTCGGGTTCATCTCGGGCGTCACCGGGGCGCTCTACCGGCAGTTCGCGGTCACCATCTCGGTCGCGGTCGTCATCTCGGCGATCAACGCGCTGACGTTGAGCCCGGCGCTGTGCGGGCTGCTGCTGCGGCCGTCGCGCAAGGCGCGATTCGTCGGCTTCCGCTGGTTCAATCGCAGGTTCGACACTGCTCGCAACGGCTATACGCGGGTGGTGCGGCTGCTGTCGCGCCGGTTGCTGCTGGCCGTCATCGGCATGGCGGCGGCGTTCGCCGTCGCCTATTTCCTGTTCCTGGGCACCCCCACGGCCTTCCTGCCGGAGGAAGATCAGGGGTACTTCTTCATCAACGTGCAGACGCCGAACGGCGCCTCGCTCGCGCGCACACAGGCGGTTGTGCGCCAGGTCAGCGACACCGTGCTCAAGACGCCGGGGGTGGCGCACGCGATCGAACTGGCGGGCTACAGCCTGATTTCAGGCGCCGCGCAGTCGAATGCCGGCTCGATCATCGTCATCATGACGCCGTGGGGCAACCGCGGCGCGAGCGAGGCGATCCCACGTGTGATGGCGGACCTGCAACCGGGCTTCAGCGCCATCCCCGCCGCCAACATCGTGAGCTTCAGCCCGCCCGCCATTCCAGGCATCAGCCGGACCGGCGGGTTCAACTTCGTCCTGGAGGGGCGTGGCGGACAGACCTACCAGCAGCTCGCCTCGGCGGCGCGGGGGCTTATCTTCGCGGCCAACCAGAATCCCAACCTGCAAGCTGTGTTCACCAGTTTCTCGGCCGACGTGCCGCAGTTGCTGGTCAAGGTGGATACGACGAAGGCCGCCTTGCTCGGGGTGACGCCGGCGGCGGTCTACGCGACCTTGCAGGCCAATCTGGGCGGCCAGTTCGTCAACCAGTTCAACTATCAGAACTTCACTTTCCAGGTCATCGTCCAGGCCGACGAGCAGTTTCGCGGCAAGATCAGGGACATCGACCAGCTCTATGTCCGTAGCACAGCGGGGGCGATGGTGCCGCTGTCAGGACTGGTGACGGTCTCGACCATCCAGGGGGCCGACGCGATCAATCTCTACAATCTGTTTCCGGCGGTGCTCATCAACGGCGCGGCCAAGCCGGGCGTTAGCTCCGGACAGGCGATCGCGGCGATGGAGCAGGTCGCGGGGAAGCATCTGGCGCAGGGCTACGGCTTTGATTGGACCGGAATGTCTTATGAGGAGCTGCAAGCGGCGGGTCAGGAATCCTCGGCGTTCCTGTTCGCCGTGGTGTTCGCCTACCTGTTCCTCGTTGCCCTCTACGAGAGCTGGACGCTGCCGCTTTCGGTGATCCTGCCGGTGGTGTTCGCGCTGATCGGCGGGCTGCTCGGGATCATGCTGCGTGGCATGGCGCTCGACGTGTACGGGCAGATCGGCCTCGTTTTGCTGATCGGCCTGGCGGCGAAGAACGCGATCCTGATCGTGGAGTTCGCCAAGGACCGGCTGGACCGCGGCGGCATCGAGGTCCGCGACGCCGCCGAGGAGGGCGCGCGGACCCGCTATCGTCCGGTGATGATGACCGCGCTTGCCTTCATCTTCGGCGTGCTGCCGCTGGTGTTCGCGACCGGGGCGGGTGCCGGGGCACGCGTCTCCATCGGGACGACGGTGTTCGGCGGCATGGCGATGGCGAGCTTCATCGGCGTCCTGTTCGTGCCACCGCTGTTCGCCGGCTTCGAGGTGCTGAGCGCGCGCGTAGGCCGGATGTTCCACCGCGGTGGGCGGGCGCACCCAGCGCCGTAGGTACACGAATTGCTGAACGCGAAACCGTGCCGGCCGGTGCCATGTTGGCGTAACGTACGGGCCTCTCAACCAAGGAGAACACGAGACATGAGCGACAAGGTACAGGGCATGGCCCGCGACGCGGCCGGGCGCGTCCAGCAGGCCTTCGGCGAGACCATCGGCGACGCACGGACGCAGGCGCAGGGTCTGTACAATCAGGCGAGCGGACAAGCGCAGGAGCAGGCCGGCAGGCTCGCCGAAGTCATCCGTGACCAGCCACTGATGTCGGCGGCAATCGCACTCGGTGTCGGCTACATCCTTGGACGCCTGACAAGCTGAACTGCGACATGCGCGGACAGCATGGCGGGGTCCGGCATATTGCGTTGCAAAGAACTCGCTGGAGCATTTAGTCTGCAAATGACTGGTCGCGGCATGGTTGCCGTCAGTTAGGGGCCAATGGTCCCGACGTCTCCCAGACGTGAAGCCTCCCTGTTACTTGCCCCCGGGTTCGTGCCCGGGGGTTTTTCTTTGCATTTTGATTTAACGACCAATTGACGATCGCACGATCAGTGCGCGCCCGACAAGGTCCTCTCATCCGCGTCCAGCTTCAGCACCTCGCCGGCGAGATAGAGGCTGCCGCAGATCAGCACGCGCCCGGGCAAGCCGGTGCCTCGGGCGATCCCGCGCAGCGCGTCCTTGACGTGCGGGCCGACCCGGATCGCGCCGTTCGCGGCGGCGACGATGGTGGCCACCGGCAGGGCCAAGTACTGGCCGGGTTCGGCCACGGCCCAGGCCGACGCCGCGCGGGGGATCAACGGCAGGAGAAACTCGGCAGTGTCCTTCGCTTGCTTCATGCCGATCACCAGATGGGTCGGGCGGTCGCGCCACGCGTCCAGCTGCGCCGCCAGCGCGGCGGCGGCGCCCGGGTTGTGGCCGCCATCCAGCCAAACCTCCCATTCGGGCGGCAGAAGTGCCGCCAGGGTCCCATCCAGGCGTTGCAGCCGGGCCGGCCACGTGGCCGACGCCAGGCCGTGCCCATAGGCCGACTCGGGCAAGCCGAGCGAGGTCGCGCGCAGCGCGGCGATCGCGATGCCGGCGTTGTCGTGTTGATGGGTTCCCAGAAGCGACGGCGCCGGCAGGAATAGCGCACCCGCCGGATCGGTGAAGCGAAGTCCGTCGCCATCCGCCCCGATGCTCCAGTCACGTCCGCGCAGGCGCGCGGGTGCGCCGACGCGGGCCGCGTAGGCCAGCAGCACCCCCTCCGCCTCCGGTGGCTGCGCCCCGATCGCGACCGGCACGCTGGGCTTCATGATCCCGGCTTTTTCGCCGGCGATGGCCGCCAGCGTGCCACCCAGCAATTCGCGATGGTCGAGCGAAATGGAGGTGATGGCGCAGCTCGCCGGACAGTCGATGACGTTGGTGGCGTCGCCCCGCCCCCCGAGGCCGACTTCGAGCACGCAGAGATCGGCCGGCACGCCCGCGAAGAGGTGGAACGCTACGGCGGTGATGACCTCGAAGACCGTGATCGGCGCCCCAGCGTTCACCCGTTCGACGGTCTCCATGGCCTCGGCGAGTGTCCGGTCATCGACGAGGCGCCCCGCCAGCCGGATGCGCTCATTGAAGCGGACGAGGTGCGGCGAGGTGTAGACATGGACGCGCAGGCCCGCCGCCTCGGCGATCGCGCGCAGGAAGGCGCAGGTGCTGCCCTTGCCGTTGGTGCCGGCGACATGGATGACCGGCGGCAGGCGCAGTTCGGGGCTTCCCAGCTTGACGAGCAGGTCGCGGAGCCGGTCCAGGCTGAGGTCGATGAGACGCGGGTACAGCCCGTGCAGCCGGGCGACGACAGCGTCGATGCGCGAGGCGCTCACGCGACGAGCGCGGGCACCGGCTGGGCGGCGGGCGCATCCTTCCGAGAGGCGCCGAGCAGTCGGATCAGCCGCGCGAGCATGGCGCGCATCTCCGTGCGGCGGACCACCATGTCGACGATGCCGTGTTCATGCAGATACTCGGCGCGCTGGAAGCCCTCGGGCAGCTTCTCGCGCATCGCCTGCTCGATCACGCGCGCGCCGGCGAAGCCGATCAGCGCGCCGGGTTCGGCGATCTGGATGTCGCCCAGCATGGCGAAACTCGCCGACACGCCGCCCGTGGTGGGGTCGGTCAGCACCACGAGGAATGGCAGCCCGGCCTCCTTGACCAATTGGGTCGCGATCACGGTGCGCGGCATCTGCATGAGGCTGATCGCGCCTTCGTACATGCGCGCCCCGCCCGAGGCGGTATAGACGATCAGCGGCGCGTCCTGGAGCACCGCGAGCTGGGCGGCGGCGAGAAGGCCCTCGCCGACCGCCGCTCCCATGGAGCCGCCGAGGAAGCCGAACTCCATCGCCGCGACCACGGCGGGATGGCCTTCGATCGTGCCGTGCGCGACGGCGAGCGCGTCGTCCATGTGGGTCTTGTCGCGCGCCTCCTTCAACCGATCGGAATAGCGCTTCGAATCGCGGAACCGCAGCGGATCGGCCGGCACCTTGGGCAGCTCGATCCGGGCGAAGGCGTCGGGGTCGAACGTCCACGTCAGCCGTTCGGCGGCGGAGGCGCGCATATGGAAGCCGCAATGCGGGCAAACCTTGAGGTTGGCCTCCAGGTCGCGGCTGAAGATCATCTGCTGGCACGACGAGCACTGATGCCAGAGATTGTCCGGCACCTCGCTGCGGGTGAACAGCGTGCGGATCTTGGGGCGGACGTATTCGGTGAGCCAGCTCATGCGGGGATCCTCGCGGCGCGTACACCGTCGGCCAGCGCGCGCACCTGATCGAGTACCAGCCGCACCGTATCCGGCCCGGCGCGGCCATGCTCGTCCAGGCTGGCCGCCAGTGTGTCGATCAGCGCCGAGGCGACCACGGCGGCGTCGGCCACGCCGACCACGGTGGCCGCCTGCGCCGGGGAGCGCACGCCGAAGCCAACCGCGATCGGCAGGTCGGTCGCGCGGCGGATGCGTGGAATGGCGGTCGCGAGGTGCTCGGCGCTGGCGGTGTGGGTGCCGGTGATGCCGGCGATGCTGACGTAATAGACGAAGCCCGAACTGCCGGCGAGCACCAGCGGCAGGCGGGCATCGTCGGTCGTCGGCGCGACGAGGCGAATGATGTCGATGCCGCGCGCGCTGGCGTGCGGCGCCAGCAGATCGGCCTCCTCGGTCGGCAGGTCTACCACGATCAAGCCGTCCACCCCGGACGCGGCGGCATCGGCGCAGAACCGTTGCGGCCCATACGACAGGATCGGGTTCAGGTAGCCCATCAGCACGATCGGCGTCATGTCGTCGTCGTGGCGGAAATCGGCCACTATTCCGAGAATGGCCGCGACCTTGGCGCCCGCCTTCAGCCCCCGCCGTCCGGCCGCCTGGACGGTCGGGCCGTCCGCCATCGGATCGGTGAAGGGCACGCCGATCTCGATGAGGTCGGCGCCGGCCCGAGGCATCCCGCGCAGCAGCGCCATCGAGGTGGCGAGGTCGGGATCGAACGCCTCGACGAACGTGATGAGCGCGCCCCTTCCCTCGGCGCGCAGCGCGGCGAAGCGCGCCTTGATGCGGCTCACAACGTGACCCCCAGATGCTCGGCCACGGTGAAGATGTCCTTGTCGCCTCGCCCGCAGAGATTCATGAGGATGATGGCGTCCTTGCCCATCGTCGGCGCGAGCTTCGTCACATGGGCGAGCGCGTGCGCCGGCTCCAGCGCCGGGATGATCCCCTCGGTGCGGGTGCACAGCTGGAAGGCCGCCAGCGCCTCCTCGTCGGTTGCCGCGACGTATTCGACCCGGCCGATCTCGTGCAGCCAGGAATGCTCCGGCCCAATCCCCGGGTAGTCGAGGCCGGCGCTGATGCTGTGCGCCTCCTGGATCTGGCCATCCTCGTCCTGCAACAAATACGTGCGGTTGCCGTGCAGCACGCCGGGGCGCCCGCGCGACAGGCTGGCGGCGTGCTCGTGCGTGTCGAGGCCGCGTCCGGCCGCCTCCACCCCGATCAGCCGCACCGAAGGATCGTCGAGGAACGGGTGAAACAGTCCCATCGCGTTCGATCCGCCGCCGATGCAGGCCACCGCCGCGTCGGGTAGGCGGCCCTCCGCCTCGTGCAGCTGCCGCTTCGCCTCCTCGCCGATCACCGACTGGAAATCGCGCACCATCGTCGGGTACGGATGCGGGCCGGCGACGGTGCCGATCAGGTAGTAGGTGTCCTCGACATTGGCGACCCAGTCGCGCATCGCCTCGTTCATCGCGTCCTTCAGCGTGCCGGCGCCCGACGCCACGGGCCGCACCTCGGCGCCGAGCAGGCGCATCCGGAACACGTTTGGCTTCTGCCGCTCCACGTCGGTCACGCCCATGTAGACGGTGCAGGGCAGGCCGAACAGCGCGCACATGGTGGCCGTCGCGACGCCGTGCTGACCGGCGCCGGTCTCGGCGATGATGCGGGTCTTGCCCATGCGTCGGGCCAGCAGGATCTGGCCCATGCAGTTGTTGGCCTTATGGCTGCCGGTGTGGTTCAGCTCGTCGCGCTTGAAATAGACGCGGGCACCGCCGAGTTCGCGCGTCAGCCGTGCGGCCAGCCACAGCGGGGAGGGGCGCCCGACATAGTCCTTCAGATAGAGGTCGAGTTCGGTCTGGAAGGCGGGGTCGGCGCGCGCGACCCGATAGGCTCGCTCGACCTCCAGGACCAGTGGCATCAGCGTCTCGGCGACAAAACGCCCGCCGAAGCCTCCAAACCGGCCGCGCGCGTCAGGCCCCGAACGCAGGCTGTTGGATTGGTTCACTCTGATCGTCTCCCGTGGGTGACCTGATTAGCCCAGCCCGCCGGCCGGGTCACGCCCCCGGGGCGGACAAGGCGGGCGGACAACCCCTTCACGCGCGTGTGGCTTCGCATTCAGGCTTGGATGCGGTTACAAACCGAGGTTGACCCGGTCGCGGCAAGACGACCGAAGAAAGGAGCGTCCCCCGTGCCAGAAGCCGATCCCTTGTCCGGCACCGGCGTCGCCTCGGCGCGCGCTGTGCACGCCAACCTGAGCGCCCCGGCGCTGGTGGCCGAATCGCTGCGCCGCAACGAGGGGCGGTTGTCCGCCGATGGCGCGCTGATCGTGCAAACCGGGGTACATACCGGCCGCTCGGCACGAGACAAGTTCGTGGTGGACGAGCCGTCGGTGCGCGACGAGGTGTGGTGGGGAAAGGTCAACCAGAAACTATCGCCAGCGCATTTCGCCACCCTGACGGCGCGCGTCCGGACCTATCTCCGGGACCAGGAGCTGTTCACCCAGGACCTGTATGCAGGGGCGGATCCGGCGCAGCGCGTGCGGGTGCGCCTGGTGAGCACCGGGCCGTGGCAGGCGCTGTTCGCGCGCAACGTGTTCATTCGCCCGCCGGAGCGCGAACTGGCCGATTTCCGCCCGGACTACGTCATCCTGCACGCTCCGCGCTTCGAGGCCGATCCGGTGATCGACGGCGTTCGTAGCACCACCGCCGTCGCGCTGTCGTTCGAGCAGCGCTCCATCGTCATCGTCGGCACCGAGTATGCGGGGGAGATCAAGAAGTCGATCTTCACCGTGATGAACTGGCTCGCCCCCGCGCGCGGCATCCTGCCCATGCATTG
Source organism: Acetobacteraceae bacterium (assembly GCA_049591635.1). GTDB lineage: Bacteria > Pseudomonadota > Alphaproteobacteria > Acetobacterales > Acetobacteraceae > DATFDN01. Next base: position 6,869 of record JBAWFF010000331.1, on the reverse strand, counting down.
CAGTGCCAATGTCGGCGAGGACGGCGACGTGGCCTTGTTCTTTGGCCTGTCGGGAACCGGCAAGACGACGCTCTCGTCGGACCCGGCGCGCAAGCTGATCGGCGATGACGAGCACGGCTGGGGCGACCAGGGCGTCTTCAACTTCGAAGGCGGCTGCTACGCCAAGGTCATCGATCTCTCCCAGGAGGCCGAGCCCGAAATTTGGGCGGCGACGCATCGCTTCGGCACGGTGCTGGAGAACGTCGTCGCCGATGCGGCGGGCAATCTCGATCTGGCCGACCAGTCGCTGACCGAGAACACCCGGTCCTGCTACCCGGTCGAGTACATTCCGAATGTGGTCCTCTCCGGCCGCGCCGGGCAGCCGCGCAACGTGGTGATGCTGACGGCCGATGCCTTCGGCGTGCTGCCGCCGATCGCCCGGCTAAGCCCGGCACAAGCGATGTACCATTTCCTGTCGGGCTATACGGCGCGGGTCGCCGGCACCGAAAAGGGGCTGGGCGCGGAACCCCAGGCGACCTTCAGCACCTGCTTCGCCGACCCGTTCCTGCCGCGCCGGCCGGAGGTGTACGGGCGGATGCTGGAGGCGATGATTGAACGCCATCGGGTCGATTGCTGGCTGGTCAACACCGGCTGGACCGGAGGCGCCTACGGCGTCGGGACACGGATGAGCATCGTCCATACGCGGGCGCTGCTGAACGCCGCGCTGGACGGCACCTTGGCGCGCGGGCGCTTCCGCCAGGACCCATTCTTCGGCCTGTCGATTCCAGAGGCCGTGCCTGGCATTCCGCGCGAGGTGCTCGATCCGCGGCGAAGCTGGACGGACAAGGCGGCGTACGACCGGACGGCGCGGGAACTGGTGGCGCGGTTCGAGGCGAATTTCGCCACGTTCGAGGGGGCGGTGAGCGAGGATGTCAGGGCCGCCGCGATAAGGGCGGCGGCGTAAAGTCGCCTTTGGGATACAGGCCCGGACCCTCAGGCGGAGTCCGAGCATCACCCCTCGGATGTAGCCACCACGCCGGCGCTCCCGCCGATTCCGTGGCCACACCGCCTTCGCAACCGCAGCATTTCGTGGGCACATCACGTTCGCAAGTGCGGTATTATGTGGCCACCTCGCCTTCGCAGCCGCGGCATTATGTGGCCACCTCGCGCGGGCCTTGAAACCATCTCGGCACCCTCCCCAGCGCGATCGCATTGGACCACCCCATCGTCATGGCCGGACTTGTTCCGGCCATCCACGTCTTGCCTGGTCCGCGCAATAGACGTGGATACCCGGCCTTCGCCGGGCATGACGGTGTTTCATTGGGTCCGCACAGCGCGGGAAAGATCCGCCTGAACGTTAAATGCGATACCGTCGCCTGCGGGAACGGAGGGATCGGTGAAAGGATAGGAACGCGCCGAGCGGGAACGGCACATAGGGAAGGCCGTCGCCGGCAAGCTGGTCGATCAGGGCATCGTCAGCGCGATGCGCCAGATTGTAATGATTCTGCACGCAGACAATCTCGCATATCCGGCGACCCTCCGCGGTCTGCGCGGGTGTGACATTGCTCAACCCGACGTGACGCACGAGACCCTGACGCTGGAGGTCGGCCAGAACGCTGAGCGGCGCTTCGATCGACCCTTCGGCCGGTCCATGCGCGTCGAGCATGCTGCGAAGATTGACCACGTCGAGCACATCGAGGACGAGATCGCGGAGGTTATCGTGGACCGCCTGGGTGAGCTCGGCCGGGGAGAAAGCGGGAATCCACGATCTATCCGTGCCGCGCCGTAGCCGAGCCGCTTCACGGTGCGGTCACCGAGTGTGAATGTTCCGGCCTTATCGATGCTCGACATGAGAGATTTCCTTTCAGGACGACCGTGCGGAGGTACTAGCCGCGTCGCGCCTCGCGCCGGTGACCGACCCGCACGAAGCTGATGAGGGTGGCGCCGGCGGCGGCGATCATGCCGGCAAACAGCGACAGCCGGACCCCGCCGGCGATGCCCGATCCGGTCGCCGAGCCAATGCCGAACATCAGGGCGACGATCGCGCTGCCGGTGGTCTGGCCGAGTAGGCGCGCCGTCGACATCATCCCCGACGCTGCGCCGCTGCGCTCCGCCGGCGCCGAGCCGATCAGGAGGCGGTTGTTGGGCGACTGGAAGAACCCGAACCCGAAGCCGCAGACGGTCATGCGCCAGGCGACATTCGCCCACCCGGCGTCCGCCGGCATGGTTAGCAGCAGCGCCATCCCCACCGTCATGACCGCGAGCCCCATCGCCCCTAGCAATGTCGGCGAGGAGCGATCGGACAGCCGCCCAGCGATCGGGGCGATGACGACGACGATCGCGGGCCACGGCGTCATCAGCAGCCCGGTGGTGATCTGCGACAGATGCGCCACGTCCTCGAACAGAAACGGCAGCGCGACGAAGGCAGTGCCCTGCGCGGTGTAGGAGCAGATGGACGTTCCGACCGACAGCGCGAAGATCGGCCGGCGGAACAAATCGACCGGCAGGATCGGCGCGGTGCGCGCCAACTCCCGGCTGATGAAGATCGCCCCCAGGATCGCCGCGGTGCCCAGCTCCGCCACCGCCCAGACGAGGCCCTCCCCGGGCCCCAGTTCATCGACCGCGATCACCAGCAGCCCCAGCGTGGCGGCGTTCAGGCCCGCCCCCAGGGGGTCGAATTTGTGCTGCCCGCGCGGCGTCTCCGGCAGCACCCGCGCCGCCAGCCACAAAGCGAGGATGCCCGGCAGGATGTTCACCGCGAACAGCCAGTGCCACGTCGCTACCGACAGGATCGCGGCGGCGACCGTCGGCCCGGTCGCCGAGGATGATGCGACCACGAGAGCGATCAAGCCGATCCCCCGCCCGAGCATCGCGCGCGGGAAGACGAAGCGCACCAGCGCCGTGTTCACGCTCATGATCCCGGCGCCGCCAAGCCCCTGCAGGATACGGGCGGCAACCAGCATGGGCAGGGTCTGCGAGGCCGCGCATAGCCCCGAGGCCAAGGTGAACACCGCGAGCCCCACCCAATAGACCCGCTTGTAGCCGACGATGTCGCCCAGCGAGGCGAGCGGCAACAGCGAGACGGTGACCGCGAGCTGGTAGGCGTTCACCACCCAGATCGAGCTGGCCGGGCTCGCGTGCAGTTCGCTCGCGATGGTCGGCAGCGCGATGTTGGCGACCGAGGTATCCAGCACCGACATCGCCACCGCGATGGCGAGCGTGATCATCGCCCGCAGCCGTTCGGGCGGGGGCAGCCCGTCGGGTGGCTGGGCGATCTGCTGCTGCATGCGGGGCGTTAGCTAGACCGGCGGCGATAGCGGGGCAAAGCCGCACCCGGAATGCCTGGCCATCCGGTATCGGGAGGCAGGATGACGGAAACGAATGCGAGAGGTGCCCGTTTGCCGCATAGCGGGATGATCCTATTCTCTGGTGCGGCATAGGCGGGGGCGGCATGGACGGGGGCGGGCGCGGCGGTTCCGCTTGGGCGGACATGGCCACGCTGTTCGAGAAGGCGATGGAGGCGAGAAGCGGTGCGGCGGGCGGGGCGGCGCCCGATCCCTCGGTTGTCGCGAGCCAGGCCGCGCTGCTCGCCGTCTCCAGCGGCCTGCGTTACTGGAGCGAACTCGCCTCGCTCTGCACCGGCCGGAACGCGGTCCTGGCGCGCACCCTCTCGGCCATCGGCAAGGATGTGCCGGAGGCGGAGCGGCGGCGGATGGCCGCGGACCTGCAAGGTCTCGCGCGCGACGTTGGCGACCTCGCGCTGCGCGAGGCCCATCGCTTCCAGTCCGAGCTCGAGGTGCTGGCCTCGTGCATGACCCCGGATGCGACCGCGCCGGCGGACCGCCCGCCCCCCAGACGGTACGCCCGCGCGAAGCCCTAGCGTGCGCGTCGATCGCTCGATCCCACCTTCCCGCTCGCATCCGGCGCCATAACACCCTATCTGTGCACCGCAGCAACCCGCGCGCCTCCGCGTCCGGGCATTCCGACGCGCCCGGACCTCGAAAGAAGACAATGGACATCCGCAACGTCGCCATCATCGCCCATGTCGATCATGGCAAGACCACCCTCGTCGATCAGCTCCTGCGCCAGTCCGGCGCCTATCGGGAGCACCAGCTGGTGACCGACCGCGCGCTCGACCGCAACGAGTTGGAGCGCGAGCGTGGCATCACCATCCTGGCCAAGTGCGCGTCGGTGGTCTGGAAGGGCACCCGCATCAACATCGTCGATACCCCCGGCCACGCCGATTTCGGCGGCGAGGTGGAGCGCATCCTGAATATGGTCGACGGCGCCCTGGTGCTGGTCGATGCCGCCGAGGGCGTGTTGCCGCAGACCAAGTTCGTGGTCGGCAAGGCGCTCGCTCGCGGCCTCAAGCCGATCGTCGTGGTCAACAAGGTCGATCGCGCCGATGGCCGTCCCGACGAGGTGCATACCGAGATTTTCGACCTGTTCGCCGCCCTCGGCGCGACCGATGCGCAGCTCGATTTCCCGATGCTGTTCGCCTCCGGCCGTCACGGTTGGGCCGATGCCACGCTCGACGGGCCGCGCAAGGATTTGTCGGCGCTTTTCGACCTCGTGCTGTCCCATGTCGCGGCACCGGTGCTGGATGCCGAGGCGCCGTTCGCGATGATCGCCACGATCCTCGAATACGACAATTTCCTGGGCCGCGTGCTGACCGGGCGGCTGGAGCAGGGCCGGGCGCGGCTGAACATGCCGGTCAAGGTGCTGCACGCCAACGGCACCGTCGTCGAGACCGGGCGGATGACCAAGCTGCTGTCCTTCCGCGGCCTCGATCGGGTCCCGGTGGAGGAGGCGGAGGCGGGCGACATCATCGCGGTCGCCGGGCTGTCCGAGGCAACGGTTCCCGACACGATCGGCGCCCCGGAGCTGCCTGGGCCGCTGCCCGCCACACCGGTCGATCCACCGACCTTGGCGATGACCTTCCGCATCAACGATGGCCCGCTCGCCGGGCGCGAGGGCAAGAAGGTCACCAGCCGGCAGATCCGGGAGCGCCTGTTCCGCGAGGCCGAGGGCAACGTCGCGATCCGCGTCACCGACAGCAACGAGACCGAGGCATTCGAGGTCGCCGGACGCGGTGAACTCCAGTTGGGCGTGCTGATCGAGCAAATGCGCCGCGAGGGCTTCGAGCTGTGCATCGGCCGCCCCCGCGTGCTGACCCGGCACAATCCGGACACCGGCGAGCGCGAGGAGCCGATGGAGGAGGCGCTGGTCGATGTCGACGAGCCGTTCTCCGGCGTCGTGGTCGAGAAGATGACCCGCCGCAAGGGCGAGCTGCGCGACATGCGCCCGTCCGGCGGCGGCAAGGTGCGCCTGACCTTTCTGATCCCGAGCCGCGGCCTCATCGGCTATCATGGGGAGTTCCTGACCGACACGCGTGGCACCGGCATCATGAACCGGCTGTTTGCCGGCTACGGTCCGTGGAAGGGACCGATCGAGGGCCGGCGCACCGGCTCGCTGATCTCCAACTCCGACGGCGAGGCGATCCACTACGCGCTGTTCTACTTGCAGAGCCGCGGCGTGCTGTTCGTGAACCCCGGGGAGAAGGTCTATGTCGGCATGATCCTGGGCGAGCATAGCCGCGGCAGCGATCTGGACGTGAACCCGATCAAGGAAAAGAAGCTCACCAACATCCGCGCCGCCGGCAAGGACGACGCGATGCTGCTTATCCCGCCGAGGAGGATGAGCCTCGAACAGGCCATCGCTTACGTCGAGGACGACGAACTGGTGGAGGTGACGCCTGGCGCCGTGCGCTTGCGCAAGCGTTATCTCGACCCGCACGCGCGCAAGCGCAACGAGCGCCGCGCGGAGAACGAGGCGGCGTAGACCGTGCGACCGCTGCCCTGTCAGGCCGCCGCGTAGGCGGCCTCCCCCCAGCGCTCCAGCATCCCCGCCACCTCGCTGGCCGGCATCGGGCGGCTGAACAGGAAGCCTTGCACCTCGGTGCAGCCTTCGGCGCGAAGCCGGGCGAGCTGGTCCTCGGTCTCGACGCCCTCCGCGGTGGTCTTCATGCCGAGGCTGCTGCCCAGCGCCGTGATCGCCCGCACGATCGCCTGGCTGTCGGGCTGGGTGGCGAGTTCGCGGATGAACGATTGGTCGATCTTGATCTTGTCGAACGGAAAGCTGCGGAGATAGCTCAGCGAGGAATAGCCGGTCCCGAAGTCGTCCATCGAGATGCGGACGCCTAGCCCGCGAAGCCGATGCAGGATGGCCAACACCGCGTCGTTGTTCTGAAGCAGCACTGACTCCGTGATCTCCAGCTCCAGCCGCGACGCGGCCAAGCCGGACGCGGCGAGCGCGTCGGTAACCGTTTCGACGAGGCGCAGACTGCGAAACTGCGCCGGCGAGACGTTGACCGCGACCTTCACCTGCGCCGGCCAGGATGCCGCCTCGCGGCAGGCGCGCCGCAGCACCCATTCACCGAGCGGCACGATCAGCCCGATCTCCTCCGCGAGGGGCACGAAGTCGCCGGGAGAGACCATGCCGCGCACCGGGTGCGCCCAGCGCACCAGCGCCTCGAACCCAGAGACGGCATTGCGGCGCAAGTCGATCAGCGGCTGGTAATGGAGTTCGAACTGGCCATCGGCGAGGGCTTGGCGCAGGTCCAGCTCCAGCGCCCGTCGGGCCTGGAGGCGGGCGTCCATCTCGGGTTCGAAGAAGCGGTAGGTCGCTCCGCCCTCGGCCTTGGCACGATAGAGCGCCATGTCGGCGTGCTTGAGCAGCGCCTCGGCGCCGGTGCCGTCGCCGGGGGCGACGGCCACGCCGATGCTGACGCCGATCACCAGCCGGTTTCCCTCGATCTCGTACGGTTGGCCCAGCACGGCGACCACGCGCCGGGCCAGCGCGGCGGACTCCTCGGGCCGCTCCAGCCGGTG
>JBAWFF010000330.1:0-2124 GCA_049591635.1 Acetobacteraceae bacterium | reverse complement strand
CCGACGCCAACAGCGAACGCGGCGCGCGCCGCCTGCTGGAGCGCGTGGCCGGCCTCGGTCCCGACGATCTGGTGCTGGCACTGATGTCGGGTGGCGGCTCGGCGCTGCTGACATTGCCCGCGCCGGGGCTGACGCTCGTCGACAAGCAGGCGGTGAACCGCGCGTTGCTGGCGTCGGGCGCGACGATCGGGGAGATGAACGCGGTCCGCAAGCACCTCTCCGCCATCAAGGGCGGACGCCTCGCCGCCGCCGCGGCGCCGGCGAGGGTGGTGACGCTCGCCATCAGCGACGTGCCGGGCGACGATCCGGCGGTGATCGCGTCCGGCCCGACAGTGCCCGATCCCACCACGGCGGCGGAGGCGCGCGCGTTGCTCGCCCGGTACGGAGTCACCTTGCCGGAGTCATTCGCGATGGCGGAGACTCCCAAGCCGGGCAGCCTGCCGCACGCGAGTTTCCGCATGATCGCGACGCCGATGATGGCGCTGGCGCGGGGCGCCGAGATCGCCGGCGAGCTCGGCCTGTCGCCGCTGATCCTGGGCGACGCGCTGGAGGGCGAGGCGCGCGAGGCCGGCACCTTGATGGCCGGCATCGCGCGTTCGGTACGCACGCACGCCGCCCCCCTGCCCGCTCCCGCCGTGCTGCTGTCGGGCGGGGAGACGACGGTGACGATCCGCGGTGGTTCGGCCGGGCGCGGCGGACGCAACACGGAATTCCTGCTGGCGCTCGCGGTCGCGTTGCAAGGCGCGCCCGGCATCTGGGCCGTTGGGGGGGACACCGATGGGATCGACGGAACGGAGGACGCGGCCGGCGCTGTTGTCGCGCCGGACACGCTGGCGCGCGCTCGCGCCGCCGGGATGGATGCGCGCGCGGTGCTCGATGCGCATGACAGCTACACGCTGTTCGACAGGCTCGGCGATCTGATCCGCACCGGGCCGACGCTCACCAACGTAAACGACATCCGCGCCGTGCTGATCGGCTGAAGGAAATCCCGCATGGCCGCCCAACCCCGCATCCGGCGACGCCGGCGGACGAAGATCATCGCCACGCTTGGTCCGGCGTCCTCGACGCCAGAGATACTGGCGCGGCTGTTTCAGGCCGGCGCCGATGTGTTCCGGTTGAACTTCAGCCATGGCACGCATGAGGACCATGCCGCGCGCTTCGCGATGATCCGCGCGCTGGAGGAGCGGTTCGAGCGCCCAATCGGCATCCTCGCCGACGTGCAGGGGCCGAAATTGCGGGTCGGGCAGTTCGGTGGTGGGCGGGCATTTCTGCAAACTGGGCAGAAGTTTCGGCTCGACCTCAATCCGACGCCCGGCAACGCCAATCGAGTCAACCTGCCGCATCCGGAGATCATCGAGGCTGCCAGCGTCGGCGCCACGCTGCTGCTCGACGACGGCAAGCTGCGCCTGCGGGTGACGCATAAGCGCGCCGACGCGCTGGAGACGGAGGTCGTGGTCGGTGGTCCGCTGTCGGACCGCAAGGGCGTGAACGTACCCGACGTGGTGCTGGGGATTCCGGCGCTGACCGCGAAGGATCGTGCCGACCTCGCCTTCGCCCTCGATCATGGCGCGAGCTATATCGGCCTGTCCTTCGTGCAGCGGGCGGAGGACGTGATCGAGGCGAAGCGGCTGATCGACGGCCGCGCCTGGGTGATGACGAAGCTCGAGAAGCCGCAGGCGCTGGAGAACCTCGAGGAGATCGTGCGGCTGTCCGACGCCGTGATGGTCGCGCGCGGCGATTTGGGTGTGGAGCTGCCGCCCGAGGAGGTGCCGCTGGCGCAGAAACGCATCGTGCGTGCCGCCCGCGCGCTGGGCCGTCCGGTGGTGGTGGCGACGCAGATGCTCGAAAGCATGATCGCCGCCCCGGCGCCGACGCGGGCGGAGGCATCCGACGTGGCGACGGCGGTGTTCGATGGGGCGGACGCGGTGATGCTGTCGGGTGAAACCGCCGCCGGCCAGTACCCGTACGAGGCGGTGAACATCATGGACCGCATCGTCGCCCGGGTGGAGCAGGACCAGGGCTGGCGGGCGATGATCGACGCGAGCCGCCCGGAGCCCGAGCGCAGTGCCGCCGACGCGCTGGCCGCCGCCGCGCGGCAGGTGTGCCACACGATCGGTGCCGCCG
>JBAWFF010000329.1:0-4331 GCA_049591635.1 Acetobacteraceae bacterium | reverse complement strand
GGTACGAGCACCTCGCCGAGGCGACGGCCACGGCGCTGCTCGGCCTGCTCGCGCGCGGGCGCGGCTGACGATGCGGCCCCCCGGCTTCTGGGCCGGCTCGCCAGACAGCGTGCCGGCGACGGTGCTGGGCCCGCTCGGTGCGCTGGTCGGCGCTATCACCGCGCGCCGAGCCTCCCGTCGCGGTTTTCGCGCGTCTGCCCGGGTGATCTGCTGCGGCAACGCCACCCTCGGCGGGGCCGGCAAGACGATCGTCGTGCTTGATCTCGCACAGCGCCTCGCGGCGATGGGAAAGAGCGTGAATGTCCTGTCGCGCGGCTACGGCGGGTCGACTCGCGGGCCGCATCGCGTGACGCCGGACGACGACAGCGCGGCGGTCGGCGATGAGGCGCTGCTGCTCGCCGCGGTCGCGCCGACATGGGTCGGCGCCGATCGTGCCGCGTCGGCTCGCGCCGCGATCGCCGACGGCGCCGAGGTTCTGCTGCTGGATGACGGATTGCAGAACCCGACGCTCGCGAAGGATGTGGCGCTGCTGGTCATCGACGCCGGCTTCGGCTTCGGCAATGCCCGGGTGTTTCCCGCCGGGCCGCTGCGCGAGCCGATCGCGGCCGCGGCGTCGCGCTGTCAGGCGGCGGTGTTGATTGGCCCCGATCGTACCGACGTGGCCGCCATGCTGCCGGCCTCGCTCCCGGTGCTGCGCGCGCGCCTGATCCCCGGTCCGGAGATCGCCGCCCTGGCCGGCCGCCCGGTCCTCGCCTTCGCTGGCATCGGCAGGCCGGACAAGTTCTTCGCGACGCTCACCGAAGCCGGCGTCCGGCTGATCGCCACGGCGCCATTCGCCGATCATCACCGCTACCGAACCGCCGAGATTGAGCGTCTCCTCGCCCGCGCCGCGAGTGAGAACGCCGTGCCGGTGACGACCGCGAAGGACGCGGTGCGGCTTCCGCCGGCGTTGCGCGCCCGGGTCGCGGTGGTGGGCGTCAGTCTTCGTTGGGATGACGCGGACGCTTTGGAGAGCATCCTCCACGGCGCCCGACGGGGCTGAGCACACCCCTTCGACTAACCCCCATAGCGGTTGACAACCACGAGCCGACAGGCTCTACTCATAACTGCCAAGACGGTTATATGGCCGTCGGCGATCGGAGGTTGGGACAATGCTTGACCGATACGACTCCAATGCCACGCCGATGCTGGACGCGCTCCACGCGGCCGGCGCGGACCAAGTCCTGGCGTCGAAGCTGGCGCTGTACGGCCGGTTCGTCGGGTCATGGCGGCTGGACGTCAATTTCCACCCGTACGACGGCGCGATCCGCCGCACGGAGGGCGAATTGCACTTCAACTGGGTGCTCGGCGGACGAGCTGTTCAGGACGTGTGGATCTATCCGGCACGACGGCTACGCGACAGTGTGCCGTACGAGGCGTGGCACGCATATGGCTCGACGTTCCGCTGGTACGACCCGGCGATCGATGCCTGGCGCATCACCTGGTTCGAGCCCCGTCGGCCGGTCGAAATGCACCAGATCGGCCGCGCGGTCGGTACCGATATCGTCCAGATGGGCGAGGACCATAACGGCCTGCTGAACCGCTGGCGGTTCGTCGAGATCACCGATCAGTCCTTCACCTGGCTCGGCGAGAGGTCGTGGGACAAGGGTTCGACGTGGACGCTTCTCATGGAAATGCACGCGCTAAGGGACACCTGACATAGCGGGTCTCACCTCGCGGCCGGCTCGGCGTCCTTTCTTTGATCGCGATCCGCCTCGAACAGGCCGAGCAATTCCTCGCTCGCCTGTTGCGCGCTCTGGATCAGCTGCTTCTCGTCATGGGCGACCGCGTGCGTCTCGATCAGGTTTCGTTCGTCGTACTCGCGGAACAACTCGACCGCCCGATGGGCATCGTCCGGGGCGACGTCGAGTTCGCCCAACACCATCTCGCTCAACCGCAGGCTTGAGAAGAACGTCTCCCGGATGATCCCGGCCACGTCGCGGTCCATCAGCAGATGGGCGTGCCGGCGGTTGCGCGCGCGCGCCAGGATGACGAGGTTCGGGAAGTGCCGCTTGGCGAGGTCCACCACCTGGAGCGTCTCGTCCATGTCGTCGAGTGCGACGACCAGGACCCGGGCCTGATCGGCGCCAGCGGCGCGCATCAGTTCCTCGCGCGCCGGATTGCCGAAATACACCTGGTTGCCGAAGCGGCGGACGACCTGGACCTGCTCGGGGCTCTTGTCGAGCGCGGTGAACGCGATGCCCTGCATCCGCAAGATGCGGCCGACGATCTGCCCGACGCGGCCGAAGCCGCAGATGATGACCGGCGCCGGCGGGGCGTCGATCGGATCGTACACCGGCTCCTTGCGCTTATCGAGGCGCGGCATGATCGCGCGCTCCGAGATCGCGAACAGCACGGGTGCGACCACCATCGAGACGGCGATGGCGAGCGTCGCCAGATCGGCGCGCTCCTGTTCCAAGGCGCCACTCGCGACGGCAACACCGAACAGGACGAAGCTGAACTCGCTGCCCTCCGGCAGCGCGAGGCTGAAACGCAGCGCGCTCTTCGCGGAGCCGCGCTTTATCAGCCCCAGCAGGAAGACGATCACCACCTTGGTGAGCACCAGCGCCGCCACGATCGCCGCGACCGATCCCGGATTGCGAACCGCGAGTCCGAGATTGGCCGACATGCCGACCGAGATGAAGAAGAAGCCGAGGAGCAGTCCCTCGAACGGCTCGATATCGGCCTGCAACTCGTGGCGGTATTCGGAATCCGACAGCAGCACGCCGGCCATGAAGGCGCCGAGCGACATCGATAGCCCTGCCCAATCGGCGAGCGCCGCCGTGCCGACCACCAAAAGCAGGGCGGTCGCGGTGAAGACCTCGGGCGTTTTCGCGCCGCCGACCGCGCGGAAGATCGGCCGCACCAGGAAACTGCCGCCCACCAGGATGACCGCGATGACCAGCAATCCGCGGCCGACTGTCACCCACGGAACGCTCGTCGGAACGGTGCCTCCCGCGAGCAGCGGGACAAGCGCGACGAGGGGAATGAACGCCATGTCCTGAAACAGCAGGACGGCGAAGCTGTCCCGTCCGGCCGTGGAGGACAGCAGGTTTCGTTCGCCCAGCATCGGCAGGACGATCGCGGTCGAGGACAGCGCGAGCCCCGCCCCGAGCACGACCGCCCCCGGCCATGGCGTTCCGACCAGGTGGGCGAGGACCGCGAGGACCAGCGTGGTGGGGATCATTTGCCCCAGGCCGAGCCCGAACACCGCGTTGCGCAGGATCCACAGCCGGTGCGGCCGCAACTCGAGGCCGATCAGGAACAGCAGCATCACGACGCCGAGTTCGGCGACGCCCGCGATCTGATGCACGTCGGTGACGAGGCGCAGCCCGGACGGGCCGATGATGCCGCCGGCGACGAGGTATCCGAGGATGCTGCCGAATCCCAGGCGACGCGAGATTGGGACCGCGATCGCCGTGGCGGCGAGGAGTGCGACGAGCGTCTCGATCATGGACTGGCCTTTCCTCGGCTTAGCACCTCTTCAACCTCTCTCGTTCAGGATGCGTCAGGACTGTGTTGGGCGGATGATGGCGGACGGAATGATTGAAAAGCCAAGTGGAGAGCCTTACGGTATTGGCGTGGAAGCTCGGATCGCAGTTCTGGAGACCATCTCGGCGCAGGTTTCGGCCACACTGGTCGAGATGCGGCAAGAGGCGCGTGAGTTCCGCAAGGAACTGCACGACTTTCGATCCGAGATGCGCGAAGAACTTCGCGATCTCCGCCATACTCACGATCGGGATTTCCGCATCACCTTCGGCGCCATCATCACCACCACGATCGGGTTGGCGGCCCTGATCGCCCATGTCGCGCACTGGCTCTGACGCCTCTACAGCCCGAGCCTCCCCTGCCGCTCCGCGACCCTGCCGCCGTCGGCCACCGCGCCCACCTCGCCGTCGCGGAAGCGCAGCTTCAGCCGCTGGCCGGGGCGCACCTGGCCTGATTCGGTGAGCGCGTGGCCCGCCGCGTCGGATACCACGACATAGCCGCGCTTGAGCACCGCGAGCGGCGACACCGCCTCCAGATGCAAGCCCGCCCCTTCGGCGCGCGCCCGCAACGCTCGAAGGGTGGCGCGCAGCGGGGCATCAGACAGCCGCGACAGTGTTCGCCCCGCCCGCCCCTGGATGGCGGCGAAGGCGTGGCGCAGTCCGGAGTCGAGTTTCTGGGCGGATAACGCGAGACCGCCGCGCCGGCGCTCCGCGAGGTTCGGCAGCGCCAGCACCAGCCGGGCACCCTCGGCGGCGAGCCGTGCCCGGGACTGGCGCAGCACCGCCGCCAGATCAGGCAGGCGC
>JBAWFF010000328.1:0-2607 GCA_049591635.1 Acetobacteraceae bacterium | reverse complement strand
GGCCGCCCGCGCCAGATCGACGGCGTTGAACCGCTGGGCGAGGTCGGCCGATACCCCGACGACGATGCTCGCCTTGCCCTCGGCGGTGGAGACCAGGGCGACGATGCCGCTGCCCAACTGCTTGCCGATCGCGTCCGCCAGACCCTTCAGCTCACGCGCCGGCACGTCGCCGAGATTGCGCGCGGCGAGGCGCACGCCACCCAATTCCTCCACCTCCGCCGCCCCCGCGCCGGTCGCGAGCTTGCGTTGCAAATCGGCAAGCTGACGCTCCAGCCGGCGGCGGTCCTCCATCAGCGCGCCGACGCGCTGGGCGACCTCGAGCGGAGCGGCGCGAAGCGCGCCGGCGGTCTCGGTGAGCACGCGCTCGTTCGCCGCGACCAACGCCTCGGCGGCCTCGCCGGCCACCGCCTCGATCCGGCGCACGCCGGCGCTGACGGCGGACTCACCGACGATGCGGAAATAGCCGATATCCCCAGTCCGCCGGACATGGGTGCCACCGCATAGCTCGATCGACCAGGCCGTCTTGTTGCCCTCGCCCGCGCCCATCATCACGACGCGGACCTCCTCCCCGTATTTCTCGCCGAACAGCGCCATCGCGCCCATCTCGACCGCCGCGTCGGGCGTCATCAGGCGGGTCGTCACCTCGGTGTTCTCGCGGATGCGCCGGTTTACCTCGGCCTCGACACGGGTCAGCTCCTCGGCGGTGATCGGGCGCGGCTGGCTCACGTCGAAGCGCAGCCGGTCGGGAGCATTGAGGCTGCCCTTCTGCGCGACATGGGTGCCGAGTTCGCGGCGCAGCGCCTCGTGCAGCAGGTGCGTCGCCGAGTGATGCGCGCGGATGGCGCCGCGCCGCTGGGGATCGACCTCGGCCAGCACCGGATGGCCGACGCGGACGACACCCGAGGCGACCACGCCCAGATGCACGATCAAGTCGCCCAGCTTCCGCTGGGTGTCGCTGATCGCGATCCGCGCGCCGTCGGGGCCGGACATCACGCCACTGTCGCCGACCTGCCCGCCGCTCTCGCCGTAGAACGGCGTCTGGTTGAGGATGACCGCGACTTCCTCGCCGGCCTTGGCCTCGGTCACGCTGGCGCCGTTGGCGACGAGGGCAAGAATCTCGCCCTCGGCCGTCTCGGTCGCATAGCCCAGGAACTCGCTGGCGCCGACGCGCTCCTTGATCTCGAACCACACCCGCTCGGTCGCCGCCTCGCCCGAGCCGGCCCAGGCGGCGCGGGCGCGCACACGCTGCTCCGCCATCGCCGTGTCGAAGCCGGCGGTGTCCACGGCGCGGCCCTGTTCGCGCAGCGCGTCCTGCGTGAGATCGAGCGGGAAACCGTACGTGTCGTGCAGGCGGAACGCCACGGCGCCAGGCAACGTCTCACCCTCGCCCAGCCGCGACGTCTCATCCCCCAGCAGGCGCAGACCACGTTCGAGCATCGCCGCGAACCGTGTCTCCTCCAGGCGCAGCGTCTCCTCGATCAGCGTCTCGGCACGCGCGAGTTCGGGATAAGCGACCCCCATCTGGCGCACCAGGGCGGGGACCAGCCGCCACATCACCGGCTCCTTCGCGCCCATCATGGTGGCGTGGCGCATGGCGCGGCGCATGATCCGGCGCAGCACGTAGCCGCGGCCTTCGTTGGACGGCAGCACGCCCTCGGCGATCAGGAACGACGTGCTGCGAAGATGATCCGCGATCACCCGATGGCCGACCTTGTGCGGCCCGTCCGCGTCCTGCCCGGTCGCTTCGGCCGAGGCCTCGATCAGCGCGCGCAGCGTATCGGTGTCGTAGATGTCGTGCTTGCCTTGCAGGATCGTGGCGAAGCGTTCGAGGCCCATGCCAGTGTCGATCGAGGGGCGTGGCAACGCGACGCGGGTACCGGGCGGCCCCTCCTCGAACTGCATGAACACCAGGTTCCAGACCTCGACGAACCGATCGCCGTCCTCCTCGGGGCTGCCGGGCGGCCCGCCGGGAACCGAGGGGCCGTGGTCGTAGAAAATCTCCGAGCACGGGCCGCACGGGCCGGTGTCGCCCATGCGCCAGAAATTGGCGTCGGTGGCGATGCGGATGATGCGCTGCTCGGGCAATCCGGCGATCTTGCGCCAGTAGGCGGCGGCGTCCTCGTCCTCGGCGTACACCGTCACCAGCAGGCGGTCGGCGGGCAAGCCGAAATCGCGCGTCAGCATGTTCCAGGCGTAGGCGATCGCCTGTTCCTTGAAATAGTCGCCGAAACTGAAATTGCCGAGCATCTCGAAGAAGGTGAGATGGCGCGCGGTGTAGCCGACATTGTCGAGATCGTTGTGCTTGCCGCCGGCGCGCACGCATTTCTGCGCAGTGGCGGCACGCGAATAGGGGCGTTTCTCCTGGCCGGTGAAGACGTTCTTGAACTGCACCATGCCGGCATTGGTGAACAGCAAGGTCGGATCGTTGCGCGGCACGAGCGGCGAGCTTGCGACCACCTGATGGCCGTTGCGGGCAAAGGTGTCGAGGAAGGTCGCGCGGATGTCGTTGCTGGAGGGCATGGGGTCCTGAGGCGCGAGGTTGCCCGGCTTCCCCCTCCCCCTAACCCCCTCCCGCAAGGGGAGGGGAGACTCGCATATACAGTCCCC
>JBAWFF010000327.1:0-17517 GCA_049591635.1 Acetobacteraceae bacterium | reverse complement strand
TCGTAGCGCAGTTGGATGGCGGCCTCGTCAACCATGCGCCGAATCTAGTACACACTTCAGCCGCGCCGGAATCCCCCTCGGCGCAAAATCACACCGCGATTCGGTTATTTATCAACAGACCCTTAGGCCTTCACATAACCAGTTATCGGCAACCAATGATGACCAGTGGTGCGTGGCTTGATCCGCGCCGGCAGGTGGCAGTTCAGCCCCGCCATTTCTAATCGAGCCAGCGGAATCGCTCCAAGTTGAAGCGGTTCCTGTCGTCGAACTCGACGCCTTCCTTTTCCAGTAAGCGCTGCTGATAGGCGTCGCCGCCGTTGCGGGATAAGGCATAGGACACCTCGCCCTTGGCGTTGACGACACGATGCCAGGGAATATTGGTCGCCGGGTCGAGGCGCTGGAGGACGTGGCCGACAAGGCGGGCGTGCTTCGGCAGGCCGGCCATCGCGGCGACTTGGCCATAGGTGGCAACCCAGCCCTTGGGGATGCGGCGGACGACGGCGCAAATCGCCGCGACGGCTTTATCGCCTTGGGGTGGGGCAGTCTGGAGCAGCTTGCGTCTTGGTGGCATCGCCAGCTTTCGTCGCCCCGTGGTTGTCCAGCTATGCAACAGGCTGGCGTGGCCCTCGAGTTAGACCCGGCGCCGTTCTCAGGACAAGGCGACATTAGGCTGCACGAGCAGACAAGAAACCCGATGCGACCCCGGCGCGCGGCCGTGTAGGATTGCGCATGGCCATGATCCGCCTGCCGTTCCCAGTCCTGCTGTTCAGCCTCCTCGCGCTCGCGACGACAGCGCGCGCCCAGGACAACCCCGCCCTCTACCAGTCCACCGCCGTCGTCACCGGCACCGATATGCGCCAGCGGCCCCTCGGTTTCGCCGAGTGCCTGACGGACGTGCTGGTGAAGGTGTCTGGCGCGCCGGGCTTGCGCGACGATCCGAGGGTCGCGGCACTCGCCGCGCATGCCGAGACGCTGGTGGACTCCTTCACCTATGTCGACCCCAGGGCCTGGATTCTGCCGCATGACGACCAGGGAACCTACGACCGTTCCCAGGAGCTGACGGTCCGGTTCAACCCCGCCAAGATCGACGCCGCGTTGGCCGGGCTCGGCCTCGCGCCGTGGCGCGGGGCGCGGCCGTTGCTGGTGCCGGTGATCATCGTGCGCCGCGATCAGACGCCTTATTTGCTGTCGGCCGAAACCACGCGCGGCGCGGAGATGCGGGAGGCCATCGTTCGCCTCGCCAGCGACGACGGCGTCGGTGTTCATTTTCCCACCGAGGATGATCTTGCCGCCTGGGGCGTCGGGCTGGTCGGCTTTCCCGCGCCGCTGGGGACGCCGCCTCCGGCGCGGTTGTGGATCACCGGCTCGTTGTCGTGGAGCGTGAAGGCGCTCGGCTGGGTCGGGGTCTGGCGGGTGCGGCTGAACGGCGTGGAGCACGACTGGCGGATCAGCGGCGTCGGCTTCGACCGGGCCTTCGCCGACATGATCCGCGGCGCTGTCATGCTGGCCCATGGGCCGGGCACGCCCTGAGCGTCACGCCGTGCCGCGGGCGCGCCGGCCGTCTCAGTGCCGCGCATCCTCGTACGGCACCCGCACCGTCCCCGACTTCGCTTCCTCCGGCCACAGGATCACCTCGCTTTTCGGATCCTTGAACTGCGCGAGGTCGTGGCCGGCGACGCCCTGGAACTGCACCTCCAGCACGCGCGGCTTCGCCCATTCGCCGTTCGGACCGAAGCTGATGTCGCCGGCGACGGTATGGAAGTCGTGGGTTCGCAGGTAGTCCGCGAGCTTCGCCTGATCGAGGCCGCCGATGCCCTCGACCGCTTGGCCGAGCACCTGGAGGTCGGCGTAGGCGAGGGGGGCGATGTAATAGCCCAGCTGGTCGACGCCGGCGGCGGGCGCGCGGGCCTGGTATTTGGCGAGGAACGCCATCGCCTCGGGCGTACGGAACGCACCGACCGGCAGCCAGAAATCATAATCGACGATGCCGTTCAGCAGCGGGCCAAGCTCGGTCTTGATGGCGGCGGCTTGCGGGCCGACCATCCCGCCGCCGAACATGCGCGTCTTCAATCCGACCTCGTGGGCGGCGCGGATCATGCCGACGGTGTCGGGTGGGTAGGAGCCGACGAAGACGAGGTCGGGGTGCGTCGCGGCGATCGCGCGCACGATCGGGCTGTAGTCGGCGGTGCTCGGCGGATAGGTGCGGTCGTAGACGACGCGAAACCCGTATTTGCGGGCGGCCGCGCGGGCGCCGTTCACGGCGTTCTTCGCGAACTCGGCGTCCGCGCCGACCAGGGCGACGGTCGCCGGCTTCGGCGACAGGCCGGCAGCCACCGCGAAGAACCCCTCGGCGAAGCTCTCGGCCGGGTTCGGGCCGCCTGCTGGGATCATCGAGAAGTAGCGGTCGTAGTGAAACTTGCTGTTCACGTCGAGGCCGAACAGCCCGATCAATGTCAGGTTCCGCTGCATGGCGATGGGCAAGGCGGGCGCCACGAGGTTGGTGCCGTTGCCGCCGATCAGCAGGTCGACCTTGTCCACGTCCAGCAGCTTGGTGACGATCTGCGGGACCAGGGCGGGATTGCTCTGGTCGTCGTAATACAGAAGCTTGACCGGGCGGCCGAGCAAACCGCCCTTGGCGTTGATGTCCTCGGCCCAGATCTGCATCGCCAGCAGCGCCGCCTTGCCGTTCGGCGCGATCGAGCCGGTCAGCGACATGTCGAAACCGATGGTCAGCGGCGTCGCGGCGGGCGCGGCGGCGGTGAGGCAGAGGAGACCGGCGGCCGCGAGCGAGGCGGCGAGGCCGCGCGGAAAGCGGGTCAATGCTGCGCATCCTGGTACGGTGCGCGCAGGGTGCCCGACTTGTACTCCGACGGCGACAGGATCACCTCCGTCTTCGGGTCCTTGAACTGCGCCAGATCATGGCCGGTCACGCCCTGGAACTGCACCTCCAGCACGCGGGCGTCGGTCCACTCGCCGCCCGGACCGAATTTGATTGGGCCGACCACGGTCTGGAACTCGTGGGTCCGCAGGTAGTCGGCGAGCTTGTCGTCGTTGGTGCCCTTGGTCGCCTCCACGGCGTCGGCCAGCACCTGCATGTCGGCGTAGGCGAACGGCGGGAGGTAATAGCCCAGCGCATCGACCCCGGCGGCGGCGGCCTTCGCCTGGTATTCCTTGAGGAAGGCCATCGCGTCGGGAGTCGCGAAGCGGGCCACCGGCAGCCAGAAATCGTAGTCGACGACGCCGTTGAGCAAGTCGCCGAGCTGCATCTTGATCGAGGTCGATTGCAGCCCGACCATCCCGCCACCGAACAGCCGCGCCTTCAGGCCGACCTCGCGCGCCGCCCGCAGCATGCCCACGGTGTCGGGCGGGTAGGAGGCGACGAAGACGACGTCGGGCCTGGTCGCCGCGATGGCATGGATGATCGGGCTGAAATCGGCGGTGCTCGGCGGGTAGGAGCGGTCGTAGACCACGCTGAACCCGTCCGCCTTCGCGAGATCCCGCGCGCCGTCGAGCGCGTTCTTCGGGAACTCCGCGTCCGCGCCGACCAGGGCGAGGCGGACCGGCTTGGGCTGCATGGCAGCGGCGACCGCGAAGAACGGCTGCGAGAAGCTTTGCTTGGGATGCGGGCCACCGGTGGGGGCGATGGAGAAGTATTTCGGATAGTGGAACTTCGAGTTCACATCGAGGCCGAGCAGCCCGATGAAGGTCCGCTGGTGGGCGATGATGACCGGCAGGGCAGGGGCGATCATGTTGGTCGCATACCCCCCAACCACCAGATCGACCCGGTCCACGTCGAGAAGCTTCGTATAGATTCCAGGGATTTGCGCGGGATTGCTCTGATCGTCGTAGTAAATCAGCTTCACCGGCCGATGCAGCAGCCCGCCTTTGGCGTTGGTGTCCTCGGCCCAGATCTGCATCGCCAGCAGCGCCGCCTTGCCGTTCGGGGCTAGGCCGCCAGTGAGCGACATGGCGAACCCGATGGTGAGCGGTTGCTGCGCGGTCGCGGGGCGGGCGGTGAACGCGAACATGCCAAGCGCGAAGGTGGCGGCGAGCAAGCGACTGCGGCGCGACATGCGGTTTCCTCCGGTTGATTTCTTGCCCGCATCATAGGACCGCCGATGCGCACTTTGACAAGCGAGCCAAGGGTGTATAGGACAGCGCATCGCATACACACAGGAGATCACAATGCGAACGAACATCGATCTCGACGACGCCTTGATCGCCGAGGCGATGGCGATAACGGGACTTTCCACCAAAAAAGCCACCGTCGAGGAGGCGTTGCGCCGATTGGTCCGGAACAACCGGCAGAGAGAGGCTATCGAGGACATGCGCGGGATGGGTTGGGAGGGCGACCTTGATACCATGGGTCCTCAGGCCCCGTGAGGCCGATCCTCGTAGACACGTCTGTCTGGATCGCCAATCTCCGGGACGAGCAAACCGAGCCGGTCCGCAAGCTGCGCGGATTGGACCCGGCCTTCGTGGGCATCGTCGTTGGGGACCTCATCTTGATGGAGATCATGATGGGCGCGCGCAATGAAGCGCACGCCGTGCGCCTCCGCGAGGAATTCGAGCACTTCCCGATCGTGGCACTCATGGACCCCTCTCTCGCCGAGGAGGCGGCGCGGAATTACCGCATCCTTCGCGGCCTCGGGTTCACGATCCGCACGGGAATCGACGTGGTCATCGGGACCTGGTGCATCCGCCACGGCCACGAATTGCTGCACGATGATCGCGATTTCGGCCCGATGGAGCGCCATCTCGGCCTGAAAGTGTTCTGAGCCGCGCCATGCCGAACCCCGCCGCATGGCTGAAGGTCCTGCCGCAGGGCCTCTATTGCGAGCCGGGCGATTTCTTCATCGACCCGACCCGTGCCGCCGACCGCGCGGTCATCACCCACGCCCATTTCGACCACGCCCGCCCCGGCCACGCCAACGTGCTCGCCACCCCCGACACGCTTGCCTTGATGGCGGCGCGGATGGGCGACGGGGCGCCACGATCGACCCGGGCGCTCGGCTTCGGCGAGGCGATCGACATCGGCGGCGTGCGGGTCCGGCTGGAGCCGGCGGGGCACGTGCTGGGCAGCGCCCAGGTGGTGATGGAGTACGCCGCCTGCCGGGTGGTAGTGAGCGGGGACTACAAGCGCCAGCCTGACCCGACCTGCGCCGGCTTCGCCCCGGTCGCTTGCGACGTGTTCGTGACCGAGGCGACCTTCGCCCTGCCGGTCTTCCACCATCCGCCGGCCGGCCACGAAATCGCCCGCCTGCTCGCCAGCCTGTCGGTGTTTCCCGAGCGCACCCACCTCGTCGGCTGCTATGCGCTCGGCAAGACCCAGCGGGTGATCGCGCTGCTGCGCGAGGCCGGCTGGGACCGCCCGATCTGGCTGCATGGCGCGCTGGTCTCGATGTGCGCCGTCTATGAGGCGCGCGGCGTGCGCCTGGGCGAGCTGCGCCCCGCCACCGCCGCCGCGAAGGCCGATCTGGTGGGCGCCATCGTGCTCGCCCCGCCTGGCGCCATCGCCGACCGCTGGGCGCGCCGGCTATCCGATCCGGTCGTCGCGCTCGCGTCGGGCTGGATGACGGTGCGCCAGCGGGCCAAGGCGCGCGGGGTGGAACTGCCGCTGGTGATCTCCGATCACGCCGACTGGGACGCGCTCAACGCCACGATCGACGAGACCGGCGCAAGCGAGGTCTGGGTGACGCATGGGCGCGAGGAGGCGCTGATCCACGCGATGGCCGGGCGCGGGATCAGCGGGCGGGCGCTGCGTCTGCTGGGCTATGACGAGGAGGAGGATGCCCCGCCGGGCTCAGCCGCCGCGGAATAATCAATGCCAGGGCAAGCGCGACGACGGCGAATGCGCAGGTCAGCAGGTAGGCGTTGTGCAGCCCGGCGGCGAGCAGATCGACCATCCGGTCGAGGTCCGCCCCCAGCCCCGCGCGCTCCGCCGGGTCGAGCAACCGCTCGGCCAGACGACCGCCAGGGTCGGCCGGACGGAGGGTCGCGTTCAGCACCGCCCCGCACCCGGCGGCCCCGAGCGCCTGGCCGACGAAACGCAGGAACATGATCGAGGATGTCGCGGCGCCGCGCTGGCGCCACGGCACCGCCGCCTGGACCGAGACGATGAAGGTGGTGTTGCAGAGCCCCATGCCGATCCCGATGACGAACGCCCCGGTCGCCGCCCAGGCCGGCCCGCGCGAGGGCGTCAGCCCCAGCAGCAGCACGCAGCCGGCGAGCAGCGACGCGCCGCCGATCAGCGCCGTGGTGCGATACGAGGTCCGCAGCATGATGCGGCCCGAGGCGATCGAGCCGAGCGCCCAGCTGACCGACATGGCGCCGAGCACCAGCCCGGCGGCGCCCGCGCTCCGCCCCATCGCGCCCTGGACGTAGGTCGGCAGGTAGGCGGCGACCCCCATCATCACCGCGCCGGCCGCGCAGCTTCCCAGGCTGCCGGCGACGATGACCGGATGGCGCCAGAGTTCGAGCGGCAGCATCGGCTCGGCGATCAGGCGCTCATTGACCAGCAGCGCCGCCAACGCGGCGAGGCCGGCGCCGATCGCGCCCCACCATGCCAGCGTCGACAGCGCCGTGCCCTGGACGAAGGCCAGCATCAGGGCGCCGACGGCGGCGAGCAGCAGCAGCGAGCCGGCCACGTCGAGGCGATGGCGGCGCGGCTCGACCTCCTCGTGCAGGAAGAGCCCGATCATCAGCACGGCGACGGCGCCGATCGGCAGGTTGACCCAGAACACCACCGGCCAGTCGCCGTGCTCGACCAGGAACGCGCCGAGCGACGGCCCGATCACCGCGGAGATGCCGAACACCGAGGACACCATCCCCTGCACCCGCGCCCGCTCGGACGGCGCGTAAATGTCGCCCAGGATGGTCGCCGCGCTCGGCATGACCGCGCCGGCGCCGAGGCCCTGGACGGCGCGGAAGGCGATCAGCGCCACCATGTTCCAGGCGAACCCGGAGGCCGCGGAGCCGGCCAGGAACAGCGCCGCGCCGAAGAAGAACACCGGCTTGCGGCCGTGCACGTCGGCGAGGCGGCCGTAGAGCGGGATGCTGACCGCCTGGGTCAGCAGGTAGATGGTGAAGACCCAGGAGAACAGCCCGAACCCGCCGAGATCGGCGACGATCGTCGGCATCGCGGTCGCCACGATCGTGCTCTCGACCGCCGGCATGAACGTCGCCATGAGGCAGGCGGCGAGGATCGGGAAGCGGCGGTCCGGCGATCTCATCCCGCCGGCCCCAAACAGTCCCCCCTCCCCTTGCGGGAGAGGGTTAGGGGGAGGGGTCGGAACAAGTCAGCGTGCGCGGCAGTCGGTATCATCCCCAGGCCCATTTTCGTGTACATCCGACCGTCACCCGGCGCGGAAACGTGTACATCGCGCAGCCGCGCGGCTCAAATCCGTGTATATCCTTAGCGCTTGCGAACGGATTCCGTGTACATCGAGCGACCTCTCGCCGGCGCAGCGTGTACACGGTCCGGGACATGCCGCGCTCCCCGGCTAGGCCGCCGCCCGTCGCCGGATCTCGTCGAGGACCGCGATCACCTCGTCAGTCCCGCGGTTCCCAAACAGCCCCTCGACGCCGAGCGGGTTGAGGTTCGTATAGGGCGGTTCGTAAAGCCGGGCCGCCTGGACGACGCCGTTCTCGGTCAGCTCGTCCACGATCAGGTTCACCAGTTCGATCTGGTTGGCGGTCAGCGCCCGTCCGGCGAGGAAGCCGGCGAACGCCTCCTTGGCGGCGGCGCGGTCCATGCCGGTCAGCGATCGCACGAACAGGCCGAGGCCCTCGGAATCGGATTTGGCCCGCTCCAAATCGTCTTCCGTGCCGATGCCGCTGTCGCGAAGGATGCGTTCCAGTTCGTCGAGGTCGGTTTGCGTCAGTTGCCGGTTCGTCCGCAGCTTGTGGATCGTCACGTGATCCTGGTGCTCGCGCAGGAAGTGCCGAGCCTTGGCGCGGAACTTCGCGAATTCGTCGGGCGCAGCGAACGTCTCGAAGGCGACGTCAGTGCCGTCGCCAATCTCGTCGGCGAAATCGGTGTAGATCGGCGCTCGCCGGCGCTTCTCGATCAGATGCACGAGGCCGCGCAGGCGCTTGCGCGCGTTCTCCAGGATGCCGGCCGTCACATCCTGCCACCATTGCTCGGTCTGGATGTCCTCGATCAGCGCCAGTTGCTCGCAAATGACCGGGATATTCGGCTGCTCGGCGAGCGCCGCCGCGATTCCCGTCACGCGATCCTTCAGCGTCTCGAGGCCGGGAAGATGGCCGAGCGCACAAAGTTGCAGGTTGAGCATGAGCAGGTCGAACTGCTTGGCTTCGAGCTTTTCGGGGTCGCGTTCGGACGGAAGGCCGGCGATCTCACGGGCCAGGACATGCCGCGCGTCGTCGCTCAGTTCCGCCCAGGCCTCCGATTTCGCGTAGGTCTCGACCAGCCGGCGTTTCGGGCGGACGATGAAGTTGTTGACGTTCATCGCCGCGACCTCCTCGTGGAGCAATGCGACGATATCCGCCCGTAGCGGCACCTCCGATTCGTGCGCTGTCCCGCCGCGATGCCGATGGTCGATCACGCCGACCAGATCGAGCCTTGTCCTGAACAGCCTCGCGGAGATGCTGTCGCCGACGGCGCCCTCCACCGGCGGCACGTCCTGGCTGAAATATTCAAGGTTCTGGCAGAAATCGAAGACCTGGAAGAATTGCTTGTCCCGGCCCGGCCCGAACAGGTCGGGGCAGAGCCGGGTGCCGCGGCCGATCATCTGCCAGAACTTCGTCTTCGAGCGCACCAGCTTGAAGAAGACGAGGTTCACGACCTCCGGGATGTCGATGCCGGTGTCGAGCATATCGACGCTGATGGCGATATGCGGGGCCTTGGAAGCGTTGGCGAAGCTGTCGATCAGGGTTTGCGCGTAGTCCACCTTGAAGTCGATGACGCGCGCGAAGCTGCCGGCGAGCTTCGGATAATTGGCGTCAAACCGCTCCTGGATGAACTCGGCGTGGGCGTGGTTCTTGGCGAAGATGATGGTCTTGCCGAGCCGGTCGCCGCCCTCGACGCGCAGGCCGTGCGTCATCAGATGCGCCAGCACCTTGTCCACGGTGTCGGCGTTGAACAGCCATCTGTTGACGGCTTCGGCTTCCACTTGGTCGGGCGTGCCGTCTTCCTCGGCCCATTCGAGGGCGTCCCACGTCTCCTTGTCCTCCTCGGAGAGGTCGTCGTACTTGATGCCCTGACGCTGGAACTTGAGCGGCACCGAGACGGCCCGCATCGGCACCAGGAACCCATCCTTCACCGCCGCATCGAGCGGATAGGCGTCGGTTGGCACGCCGCCGTCGAGGTCGAACAGCCGGTAGGTATTGCGGTCGATCTCGTCCTTCGGCGTGGCGGTGAGGCCGACGAGCAGGCTGTCGAACCAGTCGAAGATCGCGCCGTATTTGCGATAGATCGAGCGATGGGCCTCGTCCACGATCACCAGGTCGAAATGCCCGACGCCGAAGCGGCGTTGCGCGCCGTTTCGGTCCTCGATCAGGCCCATCATGGTGGGATAGGTGGAGACGAAAGCGCGGCCCTCGGCCGCCTTGTCGGTGACGAGGTTCACCGGCGCGGCTGACGGCAGATACTTCTTGAAGGCGCCCACCGCCTGGTTCACCAGTGCGGTGCGATCGGCGAGGAACAGGATGCGCTTGGCCCAGTTGCAGCGCATCAGCAGGTCGGCGAGCGCGATCACCGTGCGCGTCTTGCCGGCGCCCGTTGCCATGACGACCAGGGCCTTGCGCTGATTGTGCGCCTCGAACGCCTCGGCGATGCGGCGGATGGCGCGGCGCTGGTAGTAGCGTTCGACGATGTTTCCGTCCGGCTCGGCATCGGCAAGCGTGCGTCGCGTCGTGCGTCGCTGGATCAGCAGTAGCAACTCGGGCTTCTTATAGAAGCCTTGCACCTCGCGCGGAGCGTGGCTTGTGTCGTCCCAGATCCAGTGTTCGTACCCGTTGGAGCAGAAGATGACGGGGCGCTGGCCGGTCATCGTCTCCAGGCAGTCGGCATAGAGCTTCGCCTGTTGCTGACCGGCCAGCGCGTCGCGGCGGGTTGCCTTGGCTTCCACCAGTCCCAGCGGCTTGCCGTCGTCGCCCCACAGGACGTAATCGACGAAGCCCTGACCGGTGGGACTGGGCATCCCGGAGACTTCGTATTCCGTGACGTTTGCGCCGTCGGGGTCCCAGCCGGCTTCGCGCAGCAGCAGGTCGATGAAGTGATCGCGCGTCGCGGTCTCGGCGTAGTCGTGGGTGTCCGGCCGCGCGGCGTTGGCGAGTCGAACGGCCGCGATCTCCTCGCGCAGGCGCTGCAACTCGGCATCGAGTGCGACGCGGTCCGCCAGAACCTCCGTGAGTTTTTGGTCCTTCGCGCGCAGTTCCTCGGTGCGCTTGCGGAGTTGGTCGAGCGTGAGTTTCGCGAGCTGCACCATCGGCTTGGGCAGCTTCGCCGGATCGAAGGCGATGCCGTCCGCCGGCTTGGCGCCGCGTCCGTAGGTGCGGGCCAGCCAGAAGCCGAGATGGAACAGCTCCTGTACCGCCGTCCGCGCCTCGGCCTCGGGCACGGGCTTGTCGCCGTGGGCGGCCTTGTTGCCGACGTCCTTCAGGTACCGCGCCTTGTAAAAGATTGCCTCGCCGACGGAGGCGCGGAAGCTCGGTTCGTGGATGAGGGCGCTGAGGTTGTCCTGATAGGGGAGCTTCAGCCGGCGATCGAATTTGTAGAGCCAGGCGAGGGTGAGTTCGAGCGCGCGGCGGGCGTAGAAGGCGGAGGCGCGGGGATCGGAGAGGACGGCGCGCTCGGCGCTATCGGCGGCGTCGTGGATGTCCGGCCATTCGGAATTGAGAAAGCCGAACTGCGACATGGTTACAGTTCTCCGCGAAAGGCGCGGTGTTGGAGGGACGCGAAGAGGGCGTCGAACTCGGCAGCAGATCGTGTGAATGTCTCGCGGAGCTTGCAAAGGCTCTCGAGTCTACTTGCAAAGCAATCCTGAAGGGCGCGCGGCGGCTTGGGAATTTGAATCGACTGAACCTCTTTAGCGTTGATGTTGGCCATTCCGATGATGGTTTTGCACATTGTGCGCAGAACTGCCTTTCCATAGCTCGAATTAAGAAAGCCCGCTATGTACTCGGGCGAAGCGAGTTCGCTCGTACGTAATCTTACAAGATAACCCGCAAACGCCATCGTGCCATCACGGTCGAATATCGCGGTCTTGCCCACGAGGCCAGGGCTGTTCGTTCGATTGAAAAGAATGTCGCCACGCTTGACTGTGTGCCGCTCACTGCTGGCGCCGTTCAGATCGATGTATTTCAGGTTGCGTAAGTCGAGCTTCCCGTCGTACGTGATGTTGTTCATGCGCAGGATCGGTATTGAGCCTTCGGCGCCGGCCCGGTCACTGGTACCATAGCTGGCCGACGCGAGAAGGTCGCCGATCCGAACGAGCGGCCATTGCCTCCGATTGGTGGCCGGATCGCCAAACATCTCCACGAAGATCGCCCGCGCCATCTCGTCGAGTTGCGCCAGCGCCGCCCGTCGCTTCGCCCGCAGCGCGTCGGCCTGATCGAGGATGGCGGCGATGCGGCGCTGTTCGGAAAGCGGGGGCAGCCTCACTTCCACCCCTTGGACCAAATTTATGTTTAGATTCTTGACCGTTGCGCCTGCCGCAAGTCTCGAAAACTCGCCGTAGACTTCTTCCGACCCGAGAAGGTGGTAGAAATAGTCCTGATCCACGCTGCCGTTTCGTGAGCTCAGAACTAACCAGCCGTCATGTATGCACCCCGACGTCCGCATAATATACGGACGACCAAAGCTCATTGAATTCGTCAGCAAAAAGTCTCCGGGACGGACCCGGCGGGAACGGGCCGCACCGCTTGGCTTTATCCGCTTTTTCGTCTGCGTTATGTATTTCGAGCTTCGAGAGGCATCGCCAATCATAATCCAGTTGATGCCGTCCGGGTCATCCGTAATGAATTGGTCTATCGGCCTCGGGGAGCCGCCCCGTGCTATGTCGAAAATTTCTCCAAGCGCAACGCTCGGCCACTCGGTCATCAGAGCATCATCTCGAGAGCCGCGAGCGCCTCGGAGACTTCCGTCTCCAGCGTTCGCAAATTCGCCAAAATCTCTTTGGGCGTCCGATGCGCCAATTCGTCGCGCGCTGCCTCCTTGTAGCGGTTCAGCGACAAATCCCACCCCGCCGCAGCGATCTCTGCTTTCGGCACCACGAAACTCTGCGCCGTGCGCGGCCGCTCAAGCTCCGCTCCGTCCCGCTGTGCCCACCGCGCCAGCGCATCGGGCAGGTTGTTCTTCGCGTACTCCTCCTCGCTCAGCGCTGCCTCCGGCATCGGCCCCAGCTTCGCGTCCTCCAGGAGCGGGTTGCGCTTGTCATCCAAGGAAAACCCGTCCGCCCGCATGTCGTAGAACCACACGCCATCCGTCCCGCCGCTGTCGGTGCGGGTGAACAGCAGGATGGCGGTGGAGACGCCGGCATAGGGGCGGAATACGCCGGAGGGCAGCGACACGATGCCGTCCAGCTTCTGCTCCTCGACCAGCATCCGGCGCAGTTCCTTGTGCGCCTTGCTCGATCCGAACAGCACACCGTCCGGCACGATCACCGCCGCGCGCCCGCCCGGCTTCAGCAGGCGCAGGAACAGCGCAAGAAACAGCAGTTCCGTCTTGCGCGTCTTGACGATTGCGGTCAGGTCCTTCGCCACCGTCTCGGCGTCCAGCGCGCCGGCAAACGGCGGATTGGCCAGCACCAGCGTGTAGCCATCGGCGTCCTCCGCGTGGTCCTGCGCGAGGCTGTCGCGGTAGCGGATGTCGGGATTCTCCACGCCGTGCAGCAGCATGTTCATGCTGCCGATGCGGAGCATGGTGGCGTCGAAGTCGAAGCCGTGGAACAGGCCGTGATGGAAGTGCCGGCGTAGTGCGGCATCGCGCTCTACTTTGGGATGGCGTTCGCGCAGGTATTCCCCGGCGACAACGAGGAAGCCACCGGTGCCGCAGGCCGGGTCCACGATCACGTCCCTCGGCGTCGGCGCGGTCATCTCCACCATCAGGCGGATGATGTGGCGCGGCGTGCGAAATTGCCCATTCTGCCCGGCGGTCGCGATCTTGCCGAGCATGTACTCATACAGATCGCCCTTGGTGTCGCGGTCCTCCATCGGCACGTGGTCGATCATGTCCACCACGCGCGCCAGCAGCGCCGGCGTCGGAATGGTGAAGCGCGCATCCTTCATGTGGTGCGCATAATTGGAGCCGTCGGCACCGAGGGTGCGGAGGAACGGAAACACATGCTCGCCCAGGATGGTGAACATCTCGGTCGGTCTACGGCCCTTGAACCAGGACCAGCGCAGATCGTCGTAGGGCCGGCCGCGCGAATCGGCACCCTCGGGGAAGACCCGCCGCTCCATCGGGCGGTTGAGTTGCCTGGCCTTATGCTCCTCGAGCATATCCAGCTCATCGAGCCGGCGGATGAAAAGCAGGTAGGTGATCTGCTCGATGACTTCGAGCGGGTTGGAGATGCCTCCGGTCCAGAACGCGTTCCAGATTTGGTCGACCTGACCGCGAATGCCGCTCGTCAGCATGGGCCATCATCCATCGCGCACCACCGGCTGTTTCGCCGCACTGTCCCAGGCTCGCCGAACCTGGACAAGCGCGATCAAACAAACAGGCGCGATTGACCAATGGAAGACGCGAGGCTCAGGCTGGCGCCAGTATCACGACACCGTCATGCCCGCGAACGCGGGCATCCACGTCTTCCTTGGCCGCCGGGAAAGTCGTGGGTACCTGCCTTCGCGGGCATGACGGTTGAGGGTAGGCGCGGCCGCCGACGACCCTCAGCTCTCCAGTTCGCTGTCCCAATACAGGAAGTCGCGCCAGCTCTCGTGCAGGTAGTTGGGCGGGAACCCCCGCCCCATGTCCTGCAACTCCCACGTCGTCGGCTGGCGCGGATGGGCGCGCGGCGCCATCCCGCATTCGCGCGGCAGGCGCGAGCCCTTGCGCAAATTGCAGTCCCCGCACGCGGTGACGACATTCTCCCACGTTGTCCGCCCGCCCCGGCTGCGCGGCACGACGTGATCGAACGTCAGATCGTGCGTCGGCAGCCGGTCGCCGCAATATTGGCAGCCGAAGCCGTCGCGCAGGAACACGTTGAACCGGGTGAACGCCGGGCGCCGCGCCGACGGAATGTAGTCCTTCAGCGCGATCACCGAGGGCAGGCGCATCGACATGCTGGGGGAGCGGACCCGGGTCGGGTACTCGCTCAGCACCGAGACGCGGTCGAGGAACACCGCCTTCACCGCGTCCTGCCAGGCCCAGAGCGACAGCGGGAAATAGGACAGCGGCCGGAAATCCGCGTTCAGCACAAGCGCCGGGAAGTGCTGTCCGCCGTCGGGCACACGCCGCTCCTTCGCGAGCGGAGCGCAAGATGTCGGGGCCTCGGCTGCCCGAATCGCCGCATCTTGTGCGCCGCCGAATAACTCAAGGCGGTTATGGCAAACCCCGCTCCCCCCGGCAAGCGCGCGCCCGAAAAGGCTTGAGCGCGGAAGCGCATCTGGCTACACGAGACACTCACGAATAGTTCAGGGCCAGCTTCACCGCCGGCCGGGGCGCCCCGCCCGGTGACGGAGACGCGCGATGACGGCAGACGTCGAGGAGGCAGAGGTCGCGCGGGCGCCGGAGGCGCGAAAATCGGGTCCGCGCGGATCCTGGCAGGGGCTCGTCGACTATTACGGGTTCCACACCGGCTCCGGCGCCTGGTTCTTCGTCGGCTGGATCGAGGCGCTATACATTCCTCCCGACTCAGCGGCCTCCGTGGAGGTGCGAGTCGATTTCGAGACCGGCACGCTGACTGGACCCGGCACGATCACCTATTTCCACCGCCCGGACCTCGGCGAGCGCGGCTCCGGCATCGTGCTGCACTTTCCCTCGCCCGGCCGGTTCATGGGCAGGCTCATCTGGCTGGACGTGACGACCGGGGAGCAGGTCGCGGGGATGACGGTCCCCGGCGATTGCCAGCATCTGCGCGGCGTCGATGTCGGAACGCGCGTCTTCGCCGAACTGAGCCATGCGGGCGGCGCGACCGACAGCCGGGCGATCCTGCTGGAGCGGCTCGCCCGCAAGGGCTTCAGCGGGGAGGACACGCTGGCCGCCCTAACGGACGTCGTGCAGCTCGAACTCGACGCGGCGATCGCCTGCCCCGGCGAGGGGGTCGTCCTGATGGGTTGGATGGCGGCGGACGCCCCGCCCGCGGTTCGGCTGCGTGCCGGTGCCCGGGCCGCGGCGATGACGGAGGCCAACACGCTTCGCATCGCCCGCCCCGACGTGGTCGGCGCGCTCGGCGCCGGGCGGGCGGAGATGGAGTGCGGCTTCATCACCTACCTCGCGTTGCCGCCGTCCGGCACCGATCCGTTCTATCTGGAAGTGGAAACCACGCGGGGGGAGATCGGCTACAAGCCGGTCGCCGTGCAAGCGCTCGGCGGGATCGAGGCGATCAGGCGCGTATTGTCGGGTTTCGACCTGCGCTACGACCAGTTGGCGGCCGGCTTCGACGCCGTGATCGGCCCCGCCGTGCGTGCGTTGAACGCCGAGCGGATGGCGCGCCGGCCACGCATCGGCATCGTGACCTTGGGCGCGCCGCCGCCGGCACCGCGCCATAGCGTGATCGTGCCGCTGTACGGGCGCATCGACTTCCTGGAATACCAGGCGGCGCTGTTCGCGCGTCATGGCGTGGAGGACACCGAGCTGATCTACGTGCTCGACGATCCCGACAAGCGGCGCGAACTCGAAGCACTGGCGGTCAGCGTCCATGCCCGCTTCGGCGTGGCGCTGCGCCTCGCCCTGCTCGACCGCAACATGGGCTTCGCGACGGCCAACAATGTCGGACTCGCCCAGGCGCGCGGAACATTCGTGTGCTTCATGAACTCCGACGTCTTTCCGGACACGCCGGGCTGGCTCGATGCGCTGGCCGCGCGGCTCGACGCCGATCCGAAGCTGGGCGCCGTCGGCCCGCTGCTGACGTTCGAGAACGGCACCGTGCAGCACCAGGGGATCGAATACGAGCGGCTGGCGGAGTTCGGGAACTGGACGTTCCCGCTGCATCCGCGCAAGGGCATGAAGCCGCGCGCCGGAACCAAATTGCTGCCCGCCCCGGCGATCACCGCCGCCTGCATGATGCTGCGCCGGGCCGAGGCCGACGAACTCGGCGGCTTCGACGAGGACTACGTCATCGGCGATTTCGAGGATTCCGACCTGTGCCGGCGCCTCGCCGCGCGCGGGTTGGGCTGCGCGGTCGATCCTTCGGTGCGCCTCTACCATCTGGAGCGGCGTTCCCAGGTCGGCGCGGCGCAGCGCTGGCGGATGAACATGACGCTGTACAACGCGTGGCTGCATCAGAACCGCTGGTTCGCCTCCAGCGCCGACCGTCATGGCTGAACGGCGCCGCAAGAACGCCCCCCCGCGCGTGCTGGTCGCCTCGCACGGTCACCCGGAGATCGGCAAGGGCGGTGCGGAGAACGCGGCGTTTCATCTGTTCGAGGGGCTGCGCGAACGCGGCCACGAGGCGTGGTTCCTCGGCTGCGGAACGCCGGCGGGGCAGGGGGCCGAGCTCACCATCACCCAGCCCTTCTCCGACCGCGAGTTCCTGTACGCGCCCGGCGCCTTCAACTGGTTCAACTTCGCCAACCGCGACCCGCGCTTCCCGCGCGAGTTCGCCCGCCTGCTGACCGAACTCGCGCCCGATGTGGTGCACTTCCACCACTATGCGAGCCTCGGCGTCGAGGCGTTCGAGATCGCGCGGCGCGTGCTGCCGAACGCCGCGATCGTGCTGACGCTGCATGAGTTCCTGGCGATCTGTCATCATTTCGGCCAGATGGTCACCCGCCCCGACCTGCATCTGTGTCGCCGCGCCGGCGAGGCGCGGTGCGCGGCGTGCTTTCCCGAGATCCCGCCCGCCGACTTCTTCCTCCGCCGGCGCTATATCCAGGGCTTCCTCGACCGGGTGGACCAGTTCATCGCGCCGAGCGCCTTCCTCGCCGAGCGCTACGTGCAATGGGGCGTGCCCGGGGAACGGACGGCGGTCGTCGAGAACTTGCTGCCCGCCGCCCGCGCCGTGCCTCCATCACGCCAGGCGGGCGATACGCTGCTCGTGGGGTTCTTCGGCCAGATCTCGCGCCTCAAGGGCATCGAGGTGCTGCTCGGCGCCGCCGAGGCGTTGGCCGCCGAGGGCCGCACGGGGATCAGCTTCGCGGTGTTCGGCGATTACCGCAATCAGCCGGAGGTGTTCCGCGCCGACCTCGAGAAGCGGCTGGCCGCGCCGGGATCGAACGTGCGCTTCCACGGCCCGTACGAGCACGAGGAGGTCGATGCGCTGATGGGCGGCGTCGATGCCGTGCTGGTGCCCTCGATCTGGTGGGAGAACGCGCCGCTGGTGATCGAGGAGGCGCTGCGCAACCGCCGCCCGGTGCTGTGCTCCGATATCGGCGGCATGGCGGAGAAGGTGCGCG
>JBAWFF010000326.1:0-2146 GCA_049591635.1 Acetobacteraceae bacterium | reverse complement strand
GTGCAGGCCCTCGGCATCGACGTCCACGACCCAGGGCGGCCCGGAGCGGGCGAGAGGGACGCGCGCGCGCAGAGTCCCGCCGTTCAGGGCCAGCGCCGGGCCGCCTTGCAAGGCGATGTCCTGTTCGCCGCGGGCGAGGACGACAAGGGTGGCGGGGGCGAGAGGCGCCACCCGCAAGTCGAGGCCGGCGGCGTCCCACGTGAACGCGACCGGCAGGGACGGAGCGCCGCCACGCAGCCGCACGTCGGCCAAATCGAGGCTGGCGGCGAGCGGCCATCCGCCCAGATGGCGTGATCCGACATCAACGGTCCAGCCCTCCGCCCGGCGGGCGGCTGCCCAGGCGGTGAACCCGGAATCCAGCTGGCTTGCCAGCACGTACCACCAGACGGAGTAGCCGCCGACCAGTGCTATGAGGAGCCCCAACACGCCAATTCCAAACCGACGCCGCATTCACTTGCCTCTCCTGAACCCAGACCGCCCACCGGCTGCCGTCCGCCGATGATCCCCAGCCCCGCGTTGCACAGCGAATTTGACCGTATTTCGATAAAACACCCTTATAATTCAATATCTAATCGACCGATCATACGATCGCAGGAGAGCCGCTGCCGCCCTCAATCCCCAGACTTGTCCACAGGCTCCGGCAATGCGCTGGAGAGTGCTGACGCCAGCTTCGCCATCAGGGCGTCCCGCGTGCCGCCGGGCGGGATCGGCGGCAGCAAGGCGATCCGGATTGTACCCGGGATCTTGCGGAAGGCACGCCGGCCCCAGAAGCGGCCCGAGTCGGTGATGACCGGAATGATCGGCAGCCGGGTCCGCGCGGCAATCGCGGCGATGCCCGGGTGGAGCGCACCCATCGTCCCCGACGGGCTACGCGTTCCCTCGGGGAAAATCACGATCTGGCGCTGCTCGCGCGCGGCCCGCTCCGCCTCGCGCATGAGATGGCGCATCGCGCCGGCGCCGGCGGCGCGATCAACGACGATCATGCCAGCCGGCTCCATCATCCCGCCGAACAGCGGGATGCGCGCCAGCTCCTGCTTGACGACGTAGGAGCAGCGCGGCAGCAGGGCGAGCCAGACCACGGTGTCGAACGCCGATTGGTGACGCGAGGCGATAAGCGCCGCTCCGCCTCGCGGCAGCCGCTCCGCCCCGAGCACCTCGATGCGAATACGACAGATCGCGCGCAGGCCGGCGAGCACCCAGCGCGCCCAGAGCACCGGGATCACGAGGATGCGCCCGGGCGCGAACAGCCGGAAACCGACGCTGAGCACACACAGCACCGCCG
Organism: Acetobacteraceae bacterium; assembly: GCA_049591635.1. Lineage (GTDB taxonomy): Bacteria > Pseudomonadota > Alphaproteobacteria > Acetobacterales > Acetobacteraceae > DATFDN01. The sequence continues at coordinate 864 of JBAWFF010000326.1, read as the reverse complement.
TCACGGCGAAGAAATAAAGGTTGAACAGAGCGGACCGTGCCAGGATCATTCGCCGACTTCCGAATGCGCGGGCGAGAGCCGGGGCGGAGCGGAGGGGCCGAACGCGGAGAGATCGACCTTCGTGGCGAGGTATTTCATGTATTCGTCGGCCAGGAGGCGCAGTGCGGTGAGGCTTTCGTCCGCGTCGGCGGGCGAGACGGACGCCGGATAGAGCGTCACGTCGGGCAGGGCGCGGCCGATCTCCGCCAGGGCCCGCGGCATGTGGTAGAAAGCAGTCACCACGATCAGCGAATGCAGCTCGTTGGCCCGCGCCCACGCCGCGATCTCGGCGGCATTGCCGCGGGTCGACGTGGCGCCCCGCCCGAGCGTTACTTGGGCGGCGAGCGGCGCCGGGTCGATCCCGGCGTGCCGGGCAAGGGCGGCGAATCCGGCATGGCCGCCGATGCCGCTCACCAGCAGGCGATCCGCTCGGTGTTCGGCGAGCAGAAGCAGCCCGGAGCGTACCCGATCGGCCCCGCCGGTCAGCACCGCGATCCCATCGGCGACGGGTGGCGCCGGGTCGGGACGGTCCGCGCGGTGGACGAACCAGGCGAAGCCGCCGAGCCAGGCCAGGACAAGGACGGCGAGGACCAGGAGCACCGGCCGCATGGTCCGGGTTTGCCTCACGCGCCGGTAGACCGTGTAGGCGAGGCTTCTCATGGCAGCCGCCGCAGCCAGCGGCGGACCGTCGCATGCGCGGTGAGGAAGCCGATCGCGGCGGCCGAGAGCGGCAGGCCGGGGAGCAGCATCCACAGCGCCGGCGGCAGGGTGCCGAAAGCGCCGGCATCCGCCGCCGAGCCGGCGAACGGCGCGGCGAGGTGGGCG
>JBAWFF010000325.1:0-2805 GCA_049591635.1 Acetobacteraceae bacterium | reverse complement strand
ACAAGTCGCGGATCAGCCGCCCGACGACCTCGCGATCGGCCTCGGCGAGGCCCGCCAGAGGCTCGTCGAGCAGCAGCAGCTTGGCGTCGGTCGCCAGCGTGATCGCGATCTCGAGCAGCCGGCGCTCTCCATGCGCGAGGCTTTCGCACGATTCGCCGGCGCGATCGGCGAGGCCCACCGCGTCCAGGAGCGACCAGGTCTGGGCATTGATCGATTCCAGCTTATAGGCATCGCGCCACAGGCTGCTTCCGTGCGGGCTGCGCGCTTGCACGGCGATGCGCACGTTCTCGAAAGCGGTGAGGGTACGAAAGACGCTCAGTATCTGGAACGACCGTCCCATCCCGAGATGCACCCTCCGGTGCTCGGCGACGCGGGTGATGTCGCGCCCGGCGAAGCGGATCGCGCCGCCGTTGGGGCGCAGCCGCCCGGTCAGCATGTTGAACAGCGTCGTCTTGCCGGCGCCGTTCGGTCCGATCAGGCTGTGCAGCCGGCAGGCATCGACGTCGAAACTCACGTCCTGCGCCGTCACCAGCGAGCCGAACCGCTTCGATAGCCCGATTATCGACAGCACCGGCCCGTCGACGGCCTGCGCGACGCCGCCCGAACGCCACGGCGCGATGACCGCCGGGCGCGGCGGGATGCCGCTTCTCGTGAGTGTCCAGCGCGGCTTGCGGCGCAGCAGGCGTTGCGCGAGGCCCTGGATGCCCTCCGGCGAGCCGAGCGCGAAGACCAGGATGATGGGGGCGAAATACAGCCACCAATTCTCGCTGATCTGCGACAGCTTATCTTGCAGCAGCACGAACGCGATGGCGCCCCAGAGCGGACCGAGGAATTGATGCACGCCGCCCAGCACGGTCATCAGCAGCGCGTCGCCCGCGTGCTGCCAGCTGAGGTTATCGGCGTACGCACCGCGCAGCATGAAGGCGAGCAGCGCGCCGGCATAGCCGAGCACCCCGGCCATGACGACGAAGGCGGTCAGTTTCAGGCGGAACACGCTGTAGCCGAGCGCGCGCACCCGCTGCTCGTTGTCGCGCAGCGCCTGCAAGGTCCGTCCGAACGGCGTGTGGGCGATGCGCCACAGCAACCACATGCCGAGCGTCACGGTGATGACCGTGAAGACGTGGAACGCGGCGCTTGACGCGATCAGCGGCCGGGGCACGCCTTGCAGTCCGTTCTCGCCGCCGGTCAGCGCCGTCCACTTGAACGCGACCTCGAAGGCAATTTGCGAGAAGGCGAGTGTGAGCAGCGAGAAATAGAGGCCGCGGCGGCGCAGGATGATGAGGCCGATGCCCAGTCCCAGCACGAGGGAGAACGCGATGGCGAAGACGAACCCGGCGATCTCGTTGTCGAGGAAGCGCAGCATGGAGATCGCGGTCGCGTAGGTCGCGCAGCCGAAGAACACCGAGGCGCCGAACGGCACCAGCCCGGTGTAGCCGACCAGCAGGTTCACTCCGGCGCCGTAGAGCGTGTAGATGGCGATCTCGGTGATCAGCCCCTCCGGCGCGCCGGTCAGGCGCCAGAAGGCCGATAGCGCGGCGAGGACGACGGCGACCCAGAGGACGGGGTGGCGCAGAACGGCCGCGACGCGTTCGCTTCCGCGCTCCCGCCTGTCAGGCATGGTCGGGCGCCCAAAGCCATCCTACACCTCTCCCGCCGCGCGGGAGAGGTCGCCGCGCGCGTGCGCGGCGGGTGAGGGCCTGTGCCGCGCCACCCTCACCCGGCGCGCGGAAGCGCGCCGACCTCTCCCGCGACGCGGGAGAGGTGAAGGGCGAAGACGATTTGACGGCCCTCACTCGAACCGCTCCCACCGCTCGCCCAGCAGCCCGCGTGGGCGGACCAGCAGGATCAGCGCCATGAAGACGTACATCACCGCACCCGACGCCGCCGGATCGAACTGCACCGTGAGCGTCGTCACCACGCCGACCAGGAGGCCGGCGATGATGGCACCGGCGAAGCTGCCGAGGCCGCCGATCGTGACCACCACGAAGGCCGGCATGATCGCGTTCTCCTGCATCGCCGGCGTCACCGTCCACAGCGGCGCGGCGAGCACGCCGGCGACGCCGGCCAGCGCGCAGCCGAGGCCGAAGACCGAGGTGAGCACGATCGGCAGCCTGATGCCGAGCAATCCCACCATCTCCGGATCGCGCGAGCCGGCACGCAGGATGCGACCGTACGGGGTGAAGCGCATGAACGCCCACAGCGCGGCCAGCAGCAGGATGGTGGCGAAGAACACCGAGGCGCGGAAGCGGGTTATCAGCACCGGGCCCCAGATGAACACGCCCGAGAACGCCTGGGGAGGGTTGAACGGAATCCCCAGCCCGCCCCAGATCACCCGCGTCAGCGCCTCGATCAGCAGCGCTAAGGCGAAGGTCACGATCAGGCTGATCAGCGGGTCCTTGTCATAGAGATGGCGGATCAGCAGGCGTTCGACCACCATCCCGAACAGCCCGACGCCGATCGGCGCCAGGACCACCGCCGGCCAGCCGAATTGCTGATACAGCGTCAGGCCGAAATAGGCGCCGAGGGCGAAGAACGCGCCGTGCGCGAAATTGACGATCCCCAGCAGGCCGAAGACGATCGACAAACCGATCGCGATCAGCACGTACAGACCGCCGAGCACCAGGCCGTTGGCGGCCTGGGTCAGCAGCAGCGCGGGGTCGAACACCGCGCGGCGCCTCGCGTCAGGTCGCGGGCATCTTGCAGCCGGAATCGCCGAACACCGCGTCGAGCTCGGCGGCCGACTTGGGCACCTCGCCCTTCACGTCGAAATAGTCCCATTTGTCGGTGATCTTCGGCTTCACCGCG
>JBAWFF010000324.1:0-12005 GCA_049591635.1 Acetobacteraceae bacterium | reverse complement strand
CCCCAGCGTCGGCTCGTCGAGCAGCCAGATCGGCGCCCCCGTCACCGCGAGGCGCGCCAGCGCGAGCCGGCGGCGCTGGCCCGCCGAGAGCATCCGCGCCGGCAACTCGGCCAAATTCGCGATGCCGAGCGCGGCCAGCCCCGCATCGACCGAGCCGCCGGCGATGCGCGCGGCGAACCGCAAATTCTCCGCGACCGTTAGCCCGGGTTTCACCGCGTCCTGATGACCTACATAGGCAACATACGTCCCGACCTCGCCGCGCATGTCCTCCCCGCGCCACAAGACGCGGCCCGCGGCCGGGCGGAGCAACCCAGCGAGCACCCGCAGCAGCGTCGACTTGCCCACCCCGTTCGGCCCCGTCAACACCAGCGCGCCGCCCGCTTCGACGGTGAAGGAGACATCGCGCAGCACCAGACGCTCACCCCGGAATGCCGCCACGCTTTCGGCTTGCAACACGCTGTTTCGCCCGCGTTGGCGGCCGGTGGACGGCCCGGCCGGTGTGGTTTAAGCCCGGCGCCAATACCATATCCCGATACAACAGGGGCGTCCTTCAACCAAGGACGGATAGCGATGAAAGCCACCGGGCAGGACAGCCTCAAGACGCGCCGCGCACTCACCGTCGAGGGCAAGCACTACGAGTATTTCTCGCTGCCCGACGCAGCGAAGACGTTGGGCGACATCGCGCGCCTGCCGGTCAGCCTGAAGATCCTGCTGGAGAACGTGCTGCGGTTCGAGAACGGCGGCAGCTACAAGATCGACGACGCCCGCGCCATCGCCGACTGGCTCAACGGCGCCCATTCCGATCGCGAGGTGCCGTTCCGTCCCGCCCGCATCCTGATGCAGGATTTCACCGGCGTCCCGGCTGTTGTCGACCTCGCCGCGATGCGAGACGGCATCACCAAGCTCGGCGGCGATCCGCAGAAGGTGAACCCGCTGATCCCGGTGGATCTGGTGATCGACCATTCGGTGATGGTGGATGTCAGCGCGCGGCCCGATGCGCTGCAACGCAACGTCGATGCCGAGTTCGAGCGCAACGGGGAGCGCTACCGCTTCCTGCGCTGGGGCAAGGAGGCGTTCGACGATTTCCGCGTCGTCCCGCCCGGCACCGGCATTTGCCATCAAGTGAACCTCGAATATCTCGGCCAGTGCGTCTGGACCGCGACCGAGGACGGCAAGACGCTCGCCTATCCCGACACGCTCTACGGCACCGACAGCCACACCACGATGGTCAACGGGCTCGGCATCCTCGGCTGGGGCGTCGGCGGGATCGAGGCGGAGGCCGCCATGCTCGGCCAGCCGATCGCGATGCTGATCCCCGACGTGGTTGGCTTCCGCCTCTCCGGCAAGCTCCCCGAGGGGGCGACCGCGACCGACCTCGTGCTGACCGTCGCGCAGATGCTCCGGCGCAAGGGCGTGGTCGGCAAGTTCGTGGAGTTCTATGGCCCCGGCCTCGATGACCTGGCCCTGCCGGACCGCGCGACGATCGGCAACATGTCGCCCGAGTACGGCGCCACCTGCGCGTTTTTCCCGGTCGATAAAGTGACGCTCGACTACCTGCGCCTGACTGGGCGCGATGCGCATCGTATCGCGCTGGTCGAGGCATACGCCAAGGCGCAAGGCATGTTCCGCGAAACCTCCAGCCCGGAGCCGGTGTTTTCCGACACTCTGGAGCTCGACCTCTCGACCGTGCAGCCCAGCATCGCCGGCCCGAAGCGCCCGCAGGACCGGGTCAACCTCAAGGACGCGGCCTCGGCCTTCAAGTCGGAGCTGACCAAGAGCCTCGGCGTCCCCGCCAACGACCTCGGCGTCTCCGCCAAGGTCGCGGGCAAGAACTACGAGCTCACCCACGGCGACGTGGTGATCGCCGCCATCACCTCGTGCACCAACACCTCCAATCCCTCGGTCCTGGTGGCGGCCGGCCTGGTAGCGCGCAAGGCCCGCGCGAAGGGCCTCACGCCGAAGCCGTGGGTGAAGACCTCGCTTGCGCCGGGGTCGCAGGTGGTGACGGACTATCTCGGCAAGGCCGGGCTGCAAGCCGACCTCGATGCGCTCGGTTTCAACCTCGTCGGCTATGGCTGCACCACTTGCATCGGCAATTCCGGCCCGCTGGAGGAGCCGATCGCCGACGCGATCGAGGACAACAACCTCGTGGCGGTCGCCGTCCTGTCGGGCAACCGCAACTTCGAGGGCCGCATCCATCCCAACGTGCGCGCCAACTACCTGGCCTCGCCGCCGCTGGTGGTCGCCTACGCGCTGCTCGGCAAGATGACCGAGGACATCACCACCGCCTCGCTCGGCACGGGCAAGGACGGCAAGCCGGTCTATCTGCGCGACCTCTGGCCGACCAACGCCGAGATCGCCGCGATCGTGCGCTCCGACGTGACGCGCGAGCAGTTCGTCAGCCGCTACGCCGAGGTGTTCAAGGGGCCGAAGCAGTGGCAGGCGGTGCAGGTGGAAGCGAGCGAGACCTATCGCTGGTCGGACGGCTCGACCTACGTGCAGAACCCGCCCTATTTCGAGGGCATGACGATGGATCCCGCGCCGGTCGCCGACATCAAGGGCGCGCGCATCCTCGCGGTGCTGGGCGATTCGATCACGACGGATCACATCAGCCCGGCCGGCTCGATCCGCAAAAGCTCGCCGGCCGGCGAATACCTGCTGGAGCGGCAGGTGACGCAGGCGAACTTCAATAGCTACGGCTCCCGCCGGGGCAACCACCAAGTGATGATGCGCGGTACCTTCGCCAATCCGCGCATCAAGAACGAAATGGTGCCCGGCGTCGAAGGCGCCGTCACTCGCCATTTGCCGTCCGGCGAGCAGATGCCGATCTACGACGCGGCGATGCGCTACAAGAAGGAGGGCGTGAAGCTGGTGGTGTTCGCCGGCAAGGAATACGGCACCGGGAGTTCACGCGACTGGGCGGCGAAGGGCACGTTCCTGCTCGGCATCAAGGCTGTGATCGTGGAAAGTTTCGAGCGCATCCACCGCTCCAACCTCGTCGGCATGGGTGTCCTGCCGCTGGTGTTCCCCGAGGGGATGGACCGCAAGCGCCTCGGCATCACTGGCGAGGAGACGATCGACATCATGGGGCTGGACAACCTGATCCCGCGCAAGGAGATGTCGCTGATCGTGCATCGCCCGAACGGCAAGACCGACACCGTGCAAGTCGTTTGTCGGATCGATACCGTCGACGAGGTGAACTACTACCGCCACGGCGGGATCCTGCACTACGTGCTGCGGGAGATGGCGAAGGCGGCATGACTAGGCCGGTCGCCCCGGTCGTCCGAGGGCACGTTCGACCGCCTCGGGTTCCCGCTCGATCACCGCGAAATAGGCGAGCAGGGCGCTGTCAGCCTGTGTGCGTCCTTGCTCCAGGTCGCGCAGTCGACCCACGTTGATACGATAGGCTTCGGCGAAGCGCCGCTGGCTAAGGCCGGTGCGGGCGCGCACTTGGCGGACGATGCGAGCGGCTGCGACGCGCTCCAGTTCCGGGTCCGACAATGGCGGATTGTCGGCGTCCTCGGCGGCGGCGGCCGTGATCTCGGCGTCAGTCATCGCGTCGAGTCGCGCTCGTTCGGCTTCACTTGGCCTGGGCGGATTATTCGGATCGATGCTGAATCGGGCCATACGACCTGCTCTCCTTCATGTTGCAGCGGCGGGCGGAGATGAGCCGGGTCACGCCGTCGCGCACCGTGTAAACGACGGTGAAGACCCGCCCTTCGATCATGCCCACGGCCTTGCCGCGGGTCTCTCCGTCTCTGGGCTGCGAGGCGTCGAGATGGATTACCGCAGCATCGAGGAACACGCGGGTGGCGTAAACGAACGAGACGCCATGCTTCGCGAGGTTCGTCGCCGCCTTGGCATCGTCCCACTCGAAGTCACCTCGCGGAGCCATCACCATCTATACGGAAATTCCGTATCTCTGTCCAGAGGGCTTGTCGCTACCCGATCGGCACGTTGTCGAGCAGGCGCACCGTTCCGAGGCGCGCGGCGGCGATCAGCCGGGCGTCCGGTCGCGGCGCCGTCAGCCGGGTCAATGAGCGGCCGTCGACCAGATCGAGGTAGTCGATACTGAAACCCTCGCGACCGAGCGCCTCGCGCGCGGCATCGAGGGTGCGGGCGATCGGCCGGTCGGCGGCGATCGCGCGGGCGGTTTCCGTCAGCACGGCATAGAGGCGTGGCGCGCGTCCCCGCTCCCGCGGGGTCAGGAACTGGTTTCGCGATGACAGCGCCAGCCCGTCATCGGCGCGCGCGGTCGGCACGCCGATGACCTCCACCGGGAGATGCAGATCGTCCACCATGCGCCGGACGACCTGGAGCTGTTGCCAGTCCTTCTCGCCGAAATACGCCGTGTCGGGACGGACCTGGCCGAACAGCTTGGCCACCACGGTGGCGACGCCACGGAAATGCCCCGGCCGCGCCGCGCCCTCCCAGCCCTCGGCGGGACCGGCGAGCACGATCGTCGTCGCGTCGTCCTCCGGGTACATCGTAGTGACATCCGGGAGCCAGACGACCTGGCACCCCCATTCCCGCAGCTTGGCCAGATCCCCGGGCTCGTCGCGCGGGTAGCGGGCGATGTCCTCGTTTTGTCCGAACTGCAACGGATTGACGAAGATGGACGCAACGACCAGCGCGCCGCTCGCGACCGCCGCGGCGACCAGCGCGTGATGGCCCGCATGGAGCGCCCCCATGGTCGGCACCAGGGCCAGTTTGCGACGGCCCCCGGGCGCCGTCAGGCTCGCGCGAAGGTCCGGCAGGGTACGAGCGATCAGCATGGGTCGCGGCGTCTCATGCGATGAGGTGGGAAGCGACGTAATGCCCCGGCGGCGCCTCGACGCCGCCACCGTGGTTGCCGACGCAACCGCCCGCCCGGACGGTCAGCCTTCCGGCGCCGGGTGGGCCTCCAGCCAAATCGCGTAGAGCCGCTCCATGTGCGTGTCAAACTCGGCCCACAGCGACCGCGCCTCCTCGATCGGCACGAGTTGCATCGCGCGTTGGAAGGCACCGTCGTCCAGGATGGCCGCCATCTGGTCCTTCCACGGCGGCGCGGAAACGGCGCGGAGCCGCTCGATCATCGCCCGCATTCGCACGCGCGCCGACTCCGCCAACGCGTCGTCGGCGAGCGGGTCGCAGTCGAAAAGACCAGGCTGAGCGGAGGCGGCTCTCATCGCTCTCCGATAGCAGCGCATCCCGAGTCGGAACAGCCCTTGGCGGGGATCATCGGGCCGCCCATCATGCCGCCGTGATCTGGCGCCGCGACAAGCTTCCCGAACTCGTTCGTACCATAGCGGCGCGCCCCCGACACGAAGCCCTGCGTGGCCACATGACGGAGCTGCTGCGCGAAGGCTTCGGTGCCAAGTACGACGAGATCGCGCACGAGGTCTACCTGCTCGACAACAGCGGCCGCATCGACACGATGTGGGGTGCCACGGTGATCGAGCTGAAGACCGACCTGCGACGGGAACAGGCGGACGTTGAAGCTCGGATGCCTGATTACCTCGCGGATGCCGCACGCCGATCGGCCAACCCGCGGCCGGTGACCGGCATCGCGACCGATGGCGCCACGTTCATCGGCTACCAACTGGTGGACGGGGCGCTAAAGGAACTGCGGCGCTACGCGGCCGACCCCGAGCGGCCGGATGAACTGATGGCGTGGCTGGAGCCGCTGCTGTCCGACCGGGCCGACCTGCTCCCGGAGGCGCGCGCGGTCGCACAGGCGTTCGGCCGGGGAAGCCTGACGTTCAGCCGCGCCCGGCTGACGTTGGACACGCTGTGGGCCGCGCTGAAGCCCGACCCGGAGGTGCGGCTCAAACGAGACCTCTGGGACGGCCTGCTGCGCGAGGCGTACGGCGCGGACGTCGGAGAGGATTCGCTGTTCCTCCAGCACACGTATCTGACGATCGTCGTCAAGACGATCGCGGCCCGCGTGTTGGACCTGCCGGTGAACGACCCGGAGCGGCTGTTGTCCGGTCGCGCCCTCGCCGACGAGGGCATCCTGGGCGCGGTCGAAGCGGACTTCTTCGACTGGCCGCTGAAGTTGCCGGCGGGGGCCGATCTGGTGCGGCAGGTGGCGGCGCAGACCGCTCGGTTCAGACTGACCGATGTCGAGACCGACGTGTTGAAGGTGCTGTACGAAAGTCTCGTCGATCCGGACCAGCGGCACGACCTGGGAGAATACTACACGCCCGACTGGCCCGCCGGGCGCGTGGTCGCCGAAGCGGTGGACAAGCCGCTCACGCAGCGCGTGCTGGACCCGGCCTGCGGATCGGGAACGTTCTTGTTCCATGCCATGCGCCGGCTGATCACGGCAGGGCGGGCCGCGGGTTGGGCCGAACGGCGCATTGTCGAAGCCTGCGCGGAACAGGTGCGCGGCATGGATGTGCATCCCGTTGCCGTCACGCTGGCGCGGGTCACTTGGCTGCTGGCGTTGGGAGGACTGCTCTCGGGCCGGCCGCCGAAATTGACCGTGCCTGTGTTCCTGGGCGACGCCATGCAATGGAACCTGCGCCGCTTCGTCAATCGTACGGACGTGACGATCGAGGTGCCTGGCGAGGCTCGGCCGCTCCGCATCCCGCTCGGTTTTGCCGAGGAGCAGGCTACTTTTGAATCCGGCCTGGACGAGCTTAACCGGGGCCTCGCCGATGGCGCGACGCAAGAGGCGGTGGCCAATGCGTTGCGGCGGATCGACGGCGCCTCGGCCGCCGACGCGGATGCGCTGGCGGAGACGTTCGCGCAACTTCAGGCGCTCTATCGCGCCGGCCGTAACGGCATCTGGACGTTCGTGTTCCGCAACCTTGCCCGCCCGGTCTGGCTATCGCGGACGGAGCAGCGGGCGGACGTGCTGATCGGCAACCCGCCGTGGATCGTCTATCGCCACCTGAGCCCCGGCATGAAGGATCGGCTGCGCCAGGCACTGCGCGGCTACGAATTGTGGGTGGGCGGCAGCCTGGCGACGCAGCAGGACATGTGCGCGCTGTTCTGGGCGCGCGGCACGGAGCGCTACCTCAAGCCGCGTGGACGGATCGCGTTCGTGCTGCCGTACGCCGTGCTGAACGCGCCGGTATTCGCGGGCCTTCGCGCCGGGCGCATGGGCGAGGCGCGCGTGCGCCTGACCGGCGCCTGGGCGTTGGAGCGGGTGTGGCCGATCTTCGGCGCGCAGTCCGGCAGCAGCACGACGAGCACCTGCGTGCTGTTCGGCCGCCAGCAGATGGCCGGCCCGCACCCGGCCGAAATCGATCGTTGGGAGGGCCGCCTGATCCACCGCGATGCCGGCGAGGCCGAGGCGGCGCGGGTGCTGACGCGGAGCCGCATCGCGTGGCCGCGTCCTCGGACTCTGGTGGGTGCGTCGCCGTATCGCGCGCGATTCCGTCAGGGCGCGACGATCGTGCCACGCCGGTTCTTCATCGTTGATCCAGCGCCGGCAAGCAGGGTCGGTCGGTCAGCCCACGCGCCGATCATGCAGGGGCGGGCGGGACGGCTCGACAAGCGCCCTTGGACGACCGTTGAGCCGCCACGCGGGCCGGTCGAAGGGGAGTTCCTGCGCCAATTGGCTCTTGGTGAAACCGTCGCACCCTTCCGTATGCTGGAGACCGTGACAGCGGTTATCCCGCTGAGAGGAGCGAGGGTGCTGGATTCCGTCGCCGCGCGAGGAGCCGGCGATCGGCATCTCGCCGCGTGGCTGGCGGACATCGAGGCGAAGTGGGCGGAGCACGCTAACAAAGCGTCTGACGGTCAGCCGCGCATGACCTTGTCGGCGCGCATTGATCACATGCGTTTGCTGTCGTGCCAGTCGGGTCCCGCCGCGAACAGCCGGGTCCTTTACACAAAGGCGGGTACACGACTGAGCGCGGCAACGCTTCTCGCCAACGATGCTATCGTTGACCACAAAGCCTATTGGACCAACGCGCATTCACCACGAGAGGCCGCGTATCTGACAGCGATCCTCAACAGTGCGGCCGTGGTAGCAAAGATTTCTGATCTACAGGGCATTGGCGAAGCCGGCACCAAGCGCGACTTCGACAATCTTGTCTGGACGCTGCCGATCCCGGAATACGACGACGCGGAGGCGCTGCACCGCGATCTCGCCGCCGCCGCGCTGCGCGCCGAGCAGGTGGCGGCGTCCGTGCCGTTGACCGACACACAGCACTTCGTCGCCAAGCGCCGCGCCATCCGCGCCGCACTCGCCGAAGACGGTGTGGCCGCCGAGATCGAGGCGCTGGTGGACGCGCTGCTGCCGCCGTGAGGCCGGCAGAATGATCGGTGTCCTGGCGGGACCGCCGCCTCACCCCACCAAGTGGCACGCGACGTAATGCCCCGGCGCCGCCTCGACTGTCCGTGGCTCCTGCTCGCGGCACCTGTCCATCACGAACGGACACCGCGTATGGAACCGGCACCCCGACGGCGGATGCATCGCGCTCGGAATGTCGCCGGCGATCCCGACGCGCTTGGCGCGCCGCGCCGCGCGGTCCTCGGGATGGGTTCCCGGCACGGCGGCGATCAGCGCCTGCGTGTAAGGGTGGAGCGGCGCCGCGTACAGCGCCCGCTTGTCGGCCAGCTCGACAATCTTGCCGAGATACATCACCGCGACCCGGTCGGAGATGTGCTTCACCACCGCGAGGTCATGGGCGATGAACAGATACGTCAGCCCCAGCTCATGCTGGAGATCGCGGAGCAAATTGACGATCTGCGCCTGCACGGACACGTCGAGCGCGGAAACCGGCTCGTCGCACACCACGAAGCGCGGCCGTAGCGCCAACGCGCGCGCGATGCCGATGCGCTGGCGCTGCCCACCGGAGAACTCATGCGGAAACCGCTCGCGCACGCGCACCGGCAAGCCGACGCGATCGAGCATCCGCGCCACCGTCTCCCGCGTCGCGGCGTCGGCGCGCGCGCCGTGGATCAGCAGCGGCTCCATCACGATCGCCTCGACCTTCATGCGCGGGTTGAGCGCGCCGTACGGGTCCTGGAAGATGATCTGCATGGCGCGCCGCTTCTCGCGCATCGCCTGGTGCCGAAGCGTCGTGATGTCCTCGCCGGCGAAGCGGATCGTCCCCGCGGTCGGCTCGATCAGCCGGATCAGCAGCCGCCCGAGCGTGGATTTTCCGCACCCGGATTCGCCCACGAGGCCCAGCGTCTCGCCCGGATTGATACGGATCCCGACCCCGTCCACCGCGCGCAGCACCGGCCGATGGCGGGTCAGCGCCGAACGGTGGCCGACCGCGTAGTGCTTGGCCAGGCCGTCGGCCTCGATGAGCGGCGTCATGCGGCGAGAAGCTCGCGGACGCGGATGCACGCCGCCTGGTGCTCCACATCATAGGTGGCGAGCGGCGGCAGCGCCGCCTCGCAGGCGGGGATGACATGCGGGCAGCGCGGCGCGAAACGGCAGCCGGAGGGCCGGCGTCGCGGGTCGGGCAGCGTGCCGGCGATCGCCGTCAGCCGATCGCGATCGTCGGCCAAGGTCGGCACGCAGGCGAGCAGCCCGCGCGTGTAGGGATGCATCGGTGCATCGAACAGCCGCCCGACCGGCGCCTGCTCGACGATCCGCCCGGCGTACATCACCAGCACCCGATCCGCCGTCTCCGCGATCACCCCCATATTGTGGGTGATGACGATGATCGCCATGCCGAACTCGTCGCGCAAATCGAGCAGCAAATCGAGGATCTGCGCCTGGATCGTCACGTCGAGCGCGGTCGTCGGCTCATCGGCGATCAGCAGGCGTGGGCGGCAGGCGAGCGCGATCGCGATCATCACCCGTTGGCGCTGCCCGCCGGAGAGCTGGTGCGGATAGTCGCCGAGCCGCGCCGCCGCCGAGGGGATGCCGACGCGGTCCAGCAGTTCCACCGCGCGATCACGCCGGGAACGGGCGGAGCCGCGTTCGTGCGCGGCGAGCGTCTCGGTGATCTGGTCGCCTATGCTGAAGATCGGGTTAAGCGAGGTCATCGGCTCCTGGAACACCATCGCCATGCCGGGCCCGCGGATGCGGCGCAAGCGCGATTCCGACATCGTGGTGAGCACCTCGCCCTCGAAGCGTACCTCGCCGGCCGCGACGCGCGCCGGCGGCCGCGGCAGCAGGCCCATGATCGTCAACGCGGTGACGCTCTTGCCGCTGCCCGACTCGCCCACGATGCCGAGCACCTCGCCGGGCTCCAGCGAAAAGCTGACATCCTCCACCGCCGTGACCTCGCCGCGCGCGGTGGCGAAGGACGTGGTGAGGTTGGTGACTTCGAGCAGGCTCATTCGTCGTCCGGCGTCTGATCTCGCTGCATCGCCAATCTCTAGCGGCGGCCTCGCCGCTGGGCTAGAGAGGGCTCGAAGGAGGGGCAATGAAGAAGATTCAGATCGAACTGCCCGACGCAACGGCGAACGCCGCTCGCGAGGCGGGGCTTCTCACCTCGGAGGCTCTCGAACGGCTGCTCACCGACGCGCTCGCGCGCCGGCAAGCCGCGGATTTTCTGCTGAGGATCGCCGACCGGGTGAGCGAGGCCGGAATCGAGACGATACCCATGGACGAGATCAATGCGGAGGTGAAGGCTGTTCGCGCCGAGCGTCGGCGGCGTGCGAGCGGTCATTGACACCAATGTGCTGCTGTCCGGCCTGCTCTGGCACGGGACACCGCACGCGCTGATCGAGCAGGTCCACACCGGCGCGCTGACCCTCATAAGCAGCCCGGCGCTGCTCGCCGAGTTCAGCGAGGTAATCCTCCGTCCGAAGTTCAGGCCGATCCTGGCCCGGTCGGATACCGACCCCACCCGGGTGCTCGCCGCGCTGCGGCGACTGGTCGAGATCGTCGATCCGGCGCCCCTGCCAGCGCCTGTCAGCCGCGACTCCGATGACGATGCCCTGCTTGCCCTGGCCGTCGCATCGCAAGCCGACCTGATCGTTTCTGGCGACGCCGATCTCCTCACTCTCGGCACCTATGCCGACATTCCCATCATCACTCCGGCCGAGGCCATCGCCCTCATCAACGGCTGATTCGCAAGCGTCGAAAATCCCACCCTCACTCCTGCAACCGCAGCCGCGGGTCGAGCACATCGCGCAGGCCGTCACCGAGCATGTTCAGCCCGAGCACGGTGATCGCCAGCGCCGCGCCGGGAATGGCGATGATCCAGGGCGCGTCGGTCATGTATTGCCGCCCCTCGGCCATGATGTTGCCCCAGGTCGGCGTCGGCGGCACCGCGCCGACGCCGAGGAACGAGAGTGTCGCCTCGGTCAGCACCGCGTAGGCGAACAGGAAGCTCAGCTGCACGATCAGCGGCGCCATCGCGTTGGGCAGGATGTGCTGGCGCAGGATGCGCCAATGCCCGGCCCCGGCCGCGACCGCGGCCTGCACATACTCCATCTCCCGCAACACGATCACCGAGGAGCGCACGATGCGCGCGGTGCGCGGCGTGTAGACGATGCCGAGCGCGATGATGACGTCGGTAATCGACGGGCCGAGCACCGCGGTCACGGCGATCGCCAGCAGGATCGCCGGGAACGCCATCAGCGCGTCATTCACCCGCATCACCATGTTGTCGATGCGCCGGAAATACCCCGCCAATGCGCCGATCAGCGTGCCGAACACCGCGTTGATCGCGACGACGGCGGCGCCGATCAGCATCGAGAGCTGCGCGCCGTAGACGACGCGCGACAGCAGGCTGCGGCCGAAATTATCGGTGCCGAACGGGCGCGCCCAGGAGGGTGGGGCAAAGCTCGCGCTCATGTCGATCTTGTCGGGGGGTGCCGGCGCGATCAGCGGCGCGAACACGGCGAGCAGCACGATGATCGCGAACAGGACGAGGCCGGTCAGGAACAGCCGGTGATGCAACAGCCGCTGCAACGCCGCCGCTGCCGGATTCCGGCGCGGCGGTTCGTCATCCAGCTCGGCGAGCGTCTCGAGGCCGATGGCGATGTCAGGCGGCATCGTAGCGCACCCTCGGGTCGAGGAAGGCGTAGAGGATATCGACCGCGATGTTCACCCCGACCATGAGCGCGGTGACGATCAGCATCGCGCCCTGCACCATCGG
>JBAWFF010000323.1:0-3747 GCA_049591635.1 Acetobacteraceae bacterium | reverse complement strand
GAGGGACGCAGCGCGCGCCGCCTGCCGCCCCGGTTCTGCGCGGGCGCCGGCGCGATCGGCGCCCTGGCCGCCGAGGCCGGTGTTGCGTCCAGGCCACAGTGTTTCCCGATCGCCATGCGAAGCGACGCCAGACCGTTGCGGCGGTAGGCGCGAGTCTGCAATATGCTTCCCGAAGGTCGCGCGGTCGCCACAACAGCGTCCGTAACGCCCGGCCAAATGAGGAGGATATTGAATGCGTAAGCTTCTGCTGGCGAGCGCGGCCGTCATCGGCGGAACCGCTTGTGGCCAGGTGATGGCGCAAACCACGGTGAATACGGCCGTGCCGCTGCCCCCCACCTGGACCGAGGCGCCGGTTCCCACCGCGCCCAGCGGCATCGCGGGCGCCAACTCCAACCTCAGCGGCCAGGGGTTCTACACCAAGGGTCCGCTGCCCGCGCCGACACCTGGAAGCGTCGTCGTGCGCTTCAACGGCCGCGTGGTGTTCTACGGCTTCGCGGAGAATTCCTCGACCCAGAGCATCACCACCTTCGTGGACGGCAAGGCGGTTGCCAGCCGCAAGTCGCAGCCCTACGGCACGATCGGCTACGCCCGATTCTATCAGGGCGTCGACGGCCTCACGACATCCGGCCTGCGCTACGGCGCCTCCGTCGAAATCCGCGTGAACGCTGGCACCGCCAGCGCGTCGACGACAAGCGGCGGTGCCTCCGGCGCGACGGCCTCTCAGACACTGTATGTCCGGCGTGCGTTCGCCTATCTCGGCGGCGACAACTGGGGCGCGGTCCATTTCGGCCAGGACGACGGCCCGATGGGGCTGATGGAAGGCGGCGTGACCACCTTCCAGACCTACAACGACGGTGGCTGGAACGACGACCTGAACGACATCGGCAACCCGAGCACGCCGGTGTTCCCCTTCCCCACCGGCATCGGCAACGAATACACGACGTCGAAGGTCGTCTATTTGTCGCCGCAGATCGCCGGCTTCGACTTCGCCGCCAGCTTCGAGCCGGATGACAACCCCCTCAACGACGCGATCAATGACGCTCTTCCTGCCTCCCCGCAGCTCTCGACGGGTGTCGTCAGCACGGAAATCGCCCGCCGCCGCAATACCTACGAAGCCGCGGGACGCTATCAGGGCAACTTCGGTCCGGCGGGCATCTACGCAATGCTGGGCTATATGGGGTCCAGCTCGGTGACCCGCGGCATCGGTGCTCCCTCCACCAACTACGATAACCTGGGCCTCCTCATGACCGGTGTCGCGGTCAACTTCGGCGGCTTCCGGGTCGGCGGCAACTTCTTGACGGGCCCGGCCAACAACCAGGTCGGCCTGAAGGTGGATGGCGGCGCCAACATGGTCGCCTACATCGTCGGCGCCCAATACACGGCCGGTCCCATGACGGTCGGCGCCTCGTACATGAACGTGCTCAGTCAGGGCGCGACCGGGCCCACCAGCCCGAGCAACCCCAACGGTCTGCTGGGATCGCAGCGGCGTGAGGGCGGCATCAACGTGGGCGGCACCTACGTCATCGCACCCGGCCTGCTCGGCTGGCTGTCCGCCACCTACGGCCAGCGCTACCAGGGCGGCTGGAACTTCGGGACGAGCACGGTCGGCCCCGACGCCAACAACGTGAAGTTCACGGCGATCGCCCTTGGCGGGATGGTTCGCTGGTAACGACTTCGCTTCGGACTGATGCGCGAGCGGCGGGGTACATCCCCGCCGCTTCTGTTTTGACGGGTCGGCGCCAAACAGCTAGAGACGCCGCGTTCGCGTGAAGGTTCCAAAGTGAAGAATCGGCTGCTGATTTTCCTTTCGTTCGCCGCCGCCGCCGTCCTGCTCGGGGGGTGCGGCGCCAACGTCAAGCCCGCCCCGCAAACGGCCGGCTATTTCGGCCCGGATCAGGGAGCGAACGCTGGTTCGGTGTTCGGCGACAAGGGGCTGACCTTCGGCACCGCCAAGGGCGCCAAGGGGACCGGCGGCGACCAGGGAACCGGCATCGGCGTCAACGCCTACCTCTGGCGCGGCGCCCTCGACACCCTCTCGTTCATGCCGCTCGCCTCCGCCGACCCGTTCGGCGGCACCATCATCACCGACTGGTACACCCCGCCCGGCACCGAGGGGGAGCGGTTCAAGGCCACCGCCTACATCCTCGGCCGC
Source organism: Acetobacteraceae bacterium (assembly GCA_049591635.1). Taxonomy (GTDB): domain Bacteria; phylum Pseudomonadota; class Alphaproteobacteria; order Acetobacterales; family Acetobacteraceae; genus DATFDN01. The sequence continues at coordinate 1,595 of JBAWFF010000323.1, read as the reverse complement.
GAACTGCGCTCCGACGGGCTGCGCGTGTCGATCTTTCGCCAGACCTTGCAGAACGGCCAATGGGTCGACGCCCCCGTGAGCCCCATCACCACCGGTGACATCGAGAACAAGATCCTCGACCAGGCCCGCAAACTCCGCGCCGCCCAGGCCGCGAGTTGACCCCTCCCCTAACCCCTCCCGCAAGGGGAGGGGAAGTAGAAAGCGATGTGCTCCTTACTTGTCCCCCTCCCCTTGCGGGAGGGGTTAGGGGAGGGGTCCCAACGAGCCATCACCGCGGCGCCGGCTCCCCGATCGGCGGCACATCGGCGGTCATGCCGGCCAGCACCTCGGCGACATGGCGCGCGGCCACGGTGCGGCCCTCGCGGGTGAGGCGTCCGGCGATGTTCAGCAGGCACCCGAGGTCGCCCGCCAGCACCGTGGAGGCACCGGTCGCGGCGATGTCGCGCGCCTTGTCGGCCACCATGCGGACGGAAATCTCGGGATATTTCACGCAGAAGGTGCCGCCGAAGCCGCAGCAGATTTCCGGCTCCGCCATCTCCGCGACGGTGGCCCCGATCGAGGCGAGCAAGCGGCGCGGCTGCTCCTTGATCCCCAGTTCGCGCAGGCCGGAACAGGCATCGTGGTAGGTCACGGTTCCCGCATCCGGCTGTCGGGGCAGCGCCGTCACCCCCAACACGTCGACCAGGAAACCGGTCAGCTCGTACGTCTTCGCGCCCAGCGCATCGGCGCGCGCGCGCAGATTGGGATCGTCGTCGAACAAATGCGGCAAATGCCGAGACAGCATCCCCGCGCACGAGCCTGACGGCACCACGACGTAGTCGTATCCGATGAAAGCCTCGATGATGCCGCGCGCGAGTTCCCGCGCCGTCGCCCGGTCGCCGGTGTTGTAGGCGGGCTGGCCGCAACAGGTCTGCGCGCGAGGCACCTCCACCTGGCAGCCCGCCTGTTCCAACAGCCTGATCGCGGCGAAACCGACCGTCGGGCGCCAGAGGTCGACCAGGCAAGTGACGAACAACGCGACACGCGGCTTCTCGGACGACATGGCCTCTGTTTGCCCCGCATGGCGCGCTTCGGCAATGCCGGACTTCACACATCGTTTGCCGTATCTCCGCATCATCGCACGGGACCCTTCACCCTCTCCGCCTGGGCGGAGAGGGCCGGGGAGAGGTGGGATACGCCATGGCGACCCTACGAACGCGAACTGTCCTCGCGCGCAAGCTGCGCCGCGAAGCCACCGTCGTCGAGCAGCGCCTGTGGCGCGCGCTGCGCGAGAGCGCGCTGCCTTGGAAGTTCCGCCGTCAGCATCCGATCGGCCGGCGCATCGCCGACTTCGCCTGCCCCGCGCGTAAGCTGGTCATCGAACTCGACGGTGGTCAGCACGCCGCGGCAACGTCGGAGGATGCCGCCCGATCGGCCGAGCTTGCGGCGCACGGCTATCGCGTCATCCGGTTCTGGAACAACGAGGTGATCGAGAACCTGGATGGAGTCTTGCGGCGCGTGCTTCGCGAACTCGCCTCTCCCCCACCTCACCCCGACCCTCTCCGCCCAGGCGGAGAGGGAGCTGAGCCGTCCGCGTCGGATGTGTGAATACGGTA
>JBAWFF010000322.1:0-2132 GCA_049591635.1 Acetobacteraceae bacterium | reverse complement strand
CGCCCAGTTGCTTGGGGCTGCCGAGATTGAAGGGCCGGCCGGCGAGGACGTGGATGTCGCGTTCGATCGCCGCCATCCTTCCCTCGAACTCCTTCGACATCCGGCGGAGGTCGTCGGCGTCGAGCTTGATCCCCGCGCCCTCCATCGCCAGCAACACCGGGATCAGGCGCCGCTCCATCTGCTCGTACATCGCGAGCGCGCCGGCGAACCGCAGCCGGGGCCGCAGAGCGCACCACAAGCGGAACGTCACGTCGGCGTTCTCGGCCGCGTAAGCCGTCGCCCGCTCGATCGGCACCGCCTCGAAGGCCAGCCGGCCACGGCCGGTTCCGGTCGCCCCGTCGAGGCTGATCGGAGTGTGGCCAAGATGGAGACGGGCGAGTTCGTCGCGCCCGTGGCCGTGCAGGCCGCCCTCCTGCGCGTAGGAGATCAGCATGGCATCATCGACCGGCGCGGCCAGCGGAAAGCCGGCGCGGGTCATGACCATCATGGCGAACTTGGCGTCGTGATAGATCTTGAGGGTCGCGGGGTCGGTCAGGATCGGGGCCAGAAGGGCCACGGCATCCGCCACCGACACCTGATCGGCGACGCCCGCGTGAGCGAGCGGCACGTAGCAGGCGCGGCCTGCCTCGGTTGCCAGCGCCACGCCGATCAGCCGGGCGCGCATCGGGTAGGCGGCGCTGCTGCAAAGAGTATCGATGGCGACCATGCCGGCGGCGCGCGCGGCCTCCACCCAGCTTGCAAGTCCCGCCAGGTCCACGACGGTCTCATACGGCCCAAATCCGGATTGGTCGGCCCGCTCGGCCGTTCGGGGCCGCGTGACCAGACCAAGCTCGGCTTGCAGCGCGCGCCCGGGCGCCGCCGCCTCGGCCGCCGGGGCTTCGTCCTCCAGGCCCATGCGCACCAGCGTGCTACGAAAGCCCTGCAGCCGGAGGAAGTCGCCCAGCTTGCCGCGATCGAGGTCGCGGGCCGCCAGGCTCTCAAGGGGCGCCGGAAGCGGGACGTCCTCGCGCAGCCGCACCAACTCACGCGACAGCCGCGCGCTTTCGGCATGCTCGATCAGCGAATCGCGTCGCTTCGACGGCTTCATCGCGGCGGCGGCGGCGAGCACGGACTCCAGATCGCCGTACTCGTTCACCAGCTCGGCGGCGCGCTTCGGACCGATGCCGGGGATGCCCGGTACGTTGTCGGTCGTGTCCCCGATCAGCGCTTGCACCTCGATCATCTTCTCGGGCGCGACGCCGAACTTCTCCATCACTTCGGCGGGGCCGATCGGCTTGTATTTGATCGGGTCCAGCATCGCCACGCCGGGCCGGATGAGCTGCATCAGGTCCTTGTCGGAGGAAACGATGGTGACCTGCCAGCCGATTTCGCTCGCGACGCGGGCGTAGCCGGCGATCAGATCGTCGGCCTCCCAGTCGTCCAACTCGATGGCCGGCACGCGGAAGGCGTCGGTGGCTTCCCGAATCAGGCCGAATTGCGGGATCAGATCATCGGGCGGCGGCGGACGATGCGCCTTGTAGTCGCCGTACATCCGGTTGCGGAACGTCACCCGCCCGGCATCGAAGATGACCGCGATATGGGTGCCGACCTGCTCGCGCAGCAGCTTGGCAAGCATGTTGGTGAAGCCGAACACCGCGTTCACCGGCGTGCCGTCCGGCCGGGTCATCGGCGGCAGCGCATGGAAGGCGCGGAAAACGAACCCCGAGCCGTCGATCAGCAGAAGGTGCGGCGGCGCGGCCGGGACCTCGACGACCTCCGCGCCGGCGATATTAATGTCCTGAGGCGTAGCCGGCACCCTCGTTCAACAGGAACAGACGCGAGCAATAGGGGCACATGACCGACTGATCCTCGATACGGAGGAACACGCGCGGATGGCCAAGCGCCCCGCCGCCGCCGTCGCAGGCGACGACGCGGTCGTCCACATGGATGATCTCGGTCGGGGTCGGGATGACGGCGCCGTCCGGCATGGGCTCGCGATTCCTCTAGGGGCAGGGTAAGGGCGATGATAAGCCATGCCGCCCGTGCTTTCCACCCTCCGCCGCATCCTCGCCGCCTGCCTCGCCGCGCCATTGCTGCTCGGTGGCTGCGCGGCGCGCCTGGTCCCCGCCGGCGCCGCCGTCACCGAACCGGCG
>JBAWFF010000321.1:0-1504 GCA_049591635.1 Acetobacteraceae bacterium | reverse complement strand
GCTATCGCGCGGCGGGTGAGGGTACTTGGGCGGAAGGACCTCTCCCGGCGAGCTTTGCTCGCCGACCTCTCCCGCGAGGGCGGGAGAGGTGTGTCAGAACAGCGACAGCTGCGCCTCCGCCATCCCGGCCTTCCCTCCCGGCACGCTGAATTGCGAGCAGTCCAGCGGTTCGCGCGCCTCGTTCAACCCCCATTTGCTCGCCGCGCGGGCGAAGCGGCGCAGCAGGAGGTCGGCATAAGCGCCCTCCCCGGCCATGCGGTGATGGAACCGAGGGTCCGACAGCCCGCCCGCACGGGTCTGGCGGATCAGGCTCAACACATGCCGGGCGCGGTCGGGGAAGTGCTCGGCCAGCCAATCTTCGAACAGCTGGCGCACCTCCAGTGGCAGGCGGAGTAGAACGTAGCCGGCGTGCCGCGCGCCGGCGCGGGCGCCGGCCTCGATGATGCGTTCCATCTCGGCGTCGTTCAGCCCGGGAATCATCGGCGCCGTCATGACCCCCGCCGGGACGCCGGCGCGCGCAAGTTCGGCGATCGCGTGCAGGCGGCGCACGGGGGTGGCCGCGCGCGGCTCCATCTTGCGCGCGAGCGCCGGATCGAGCGTCGTGATCGACACCGAGACGCGGACGAGTCCGCGCTTGGCCATGCCGGAGAGGATATCGAGGTCGCGGAGCACGCCCGCCGATTTGGTGACGATGCTGAGCGGATGGTTGAACTTGTCCAACACCTCCAGCACCGAACGGGTCAGTTTCAGGGTGCGTTCGACCGGCTGGTACGGGTCGGTATTGGTGCCGAGCGCCAGGGTGCGGGCGACGTAGCCGGGCTTGCGAAGCTCCTTCTCCAGCAGCTCCCCGACCTCCGGCTTGAAGATCAGCTTGGTCTCGAAGTCGAGGCCCGGCGAATAGCCGAGATAGGCGTGCGTCGGGCGGGCATAGCAGTAGATGCAGCCGTGCTCGCAGCCGCGATACGGGTTCACGGCGCGGTCGAAGCCGATGTCGGGCGAGGTGTTCCAGCTGATGACGGAGCGCGAGGCATCGCGGATCAGGCTGGTGGGCAGCGGCGGCAGTTCGCCGAACTCGGCGGCCAGCGTGTCCCAGCCATCGTCGAACGGATGCGCCGCGGTGGCGTCGAACCGCACCGCCGGATTCGTGGTCGCGCCCCGCCCGCGTCGCCGCAGCGAGAACGGCGCGGCGGTCGGCGCCGGCTCGGGGGCACCCGCGCGGTCGAGCGCGGCGATGGCGTCGCGGTCGGTGAGGTCCTCCTCAGCGGTCTGCCGCAGGCCCATTGTTCCCCCTCCGTTCAAGATGGTAGTTTTTGCAAACCACATCTCGGCCGTCAAGAACAAACCAGGAATGTCGCTCTCGGTCGTCATCCCCACGCTGAACGAGGCGGCCAGCCTGCCCGCCACGCTAGGCGCCGTCGGGGCAAGTCCAGATGAGGTGCTGGTCGTCGATGGCGGCAGCGACGACGGGACGGCGGCAGTGGCGCGCGCGGCCGGGGCCCGTGTC
>JBAWFF010000320.1:0-1716 GCA_049591635.1 Acetobacteraceae bacterium | reverse complement strand
CTCGGATGACCGGATCGCGCCTCCTCGATCATCCCCACCGCCGAGCAAACCTGGCCCGGCGTGCAATAGCCGCACTGAAGCCCGTCATGATCGAGGAACGCCTGTTGCACCTTGTGCAACGCGCCGTCGAGCGGCTCCTTCTCTCGCGAGAATCAGGAACGCCGCGGTGCCGCCGCGCGTTCCAGCCGGTCGTTGATCGCCGCCCCCAGCCCGGTGCGCGGCACCCGCATCGCGGCGATCCGGCGCAGCCCGAGCCGCCGGCCTTCCGCGTCCAGCCAGCGCAGCCCGATGAACAGATTGGCGGCGGCCTCCGCCAGATCGCCCGTCTCGCTCCGCGAGAACACCGCCCCGGCCCCGCGCGGATACCCACCGAAGGCGAGCAGCGCCTCATCGGGACCGCCGGCCTCCGCGTCGAGGCGCACCGGTAGCGCCGGCGCGTAGTGCGACGCCAGCATCCCAGGCCCCCGTAGCGGCCCCGCAGCGCCGGGGCGCCCTAGGGGCCCGATCACCGCCTCGATCGCCTCCGCCGTCACCCCGCCCGGGCGCAGCAGGACGGGCGCTCCGCTCAGGTCGAGCACCGTCGATTCCACGCCGACCGGACAGGGCCCGCAATCGAGGATGGCGGCGATCCGCCCGTCCAGCCCATCGAACACATGCCGCGCGGTGGTCGGGCTCACCCCGCCCGAGCGGTTGGCCGACGGCGCCGCGACCGGCCGCCCAACGGCTTCCAGAAGCGCCAGCGCCACGGGATGGCCCGGCACCCGCACCGCCAGCGTATCGAGCCCGGCGCCGGTCAGCAACGCCACCTCGCACCCGGCGGCGCGCGGCAGCACCATCGTCAGCGGTCCCGGCCAGAACGCAGCCGCGAGGCTCCGTGCGATCGGGTCCGCCGCGACCTGCGCGAACGCCGCCGCCGCGCTCGGATAATGGCAGATCAGCGGATTGAACCGCGGCCGCCCCTTGGCCTCGAACACCGCGGCCACCGCCCGCGCGTCCGTCGCGTCCGCCCCCAGCCCGTACACCGTCTCGGTCCCGAACGCGACCAGCGCGCCGGAGCGCACCAGCGCTGCGGCATGCGCGATGCCGACGGGATTGGGGAGGAGAAGCTCGGTCATTTCCGGTTATCGCCAGCGAGCACCCTCGCTGTCGAGCGGCCCCGACAGAAAATTCATCGCCAGTACATCTTTTTCCTTGACCCGCCGATCGTTCCGACCCTAGCGTCGCCGGAAGCGGTGATTAACACCGATCCAATGCGCTGCTTCGGGGGCCGCATGGTGCAGGACGTCGTCTGGGTCGTCTCGATCGTGCTGATGGCCGTGGTGGCCGGCATCTTCATCTGGGTGGCCGATCGCGCCGCGAGCCCGGTCGAGGACTATCGGCCGATGGCCGCCGCGGCCTACCGCCTGCGCCCCTGGCTGTTCGTGATCGTCGCCGTCGCCATGACCGGCGCCAGTTGGCGCACCCTCGGCGAACTGCCCTATCGCGGCGTCGCCCGCGCCGCCGCCTTGGCCGTCCCGGCGCAGCGCGTCGATGTGCTCGGCGAGCAATGGGACTGGCGGATCACGCCGACCCAGGTGCGGGTCGATCAACCGGTCGATTTCCACGTCACCAGCAAGGACGTGAACCACGACTTCGCCCTCTACGACGAGTCCCTCCACATCGTCGCGCAGGTCCAGGCGATGCCGGGCTTCGACAACGTGCTGCGCTACACGTTCC
>JBAWFF010000319.1:0-5430 GCA_049591635.1 Acetobacteraceae bacterium | reverse complement strand
ACCATCGGCTTGTCATAGACCGGCAGAAGCTGCTTGGAACTGGCGAGCGTCGCCGGATGCAGTCGTGTTCCCGACCCGCCGGCGAGGATGATGCCCTTCATGCGGCCACGCCGGCGCCGAGCCTCTGGCCGGCATAGCGCGCCGCGCGCACGCCCTCCCACCACGCCCGGTTGTCGAGATACCAGTCGATCGTACGCGCCAACCCGGTCTCGAAATCATGCGGGGCGCGCCAGTCGAGCGCCGATTCCGTCCGTGAGGGATCGATCTCGTAGCGGAAATCATGGCCGGGGCGATCGGTCACGAAGCGGATCAGCCTCTGGCGTGGGCCGGCGGGGTCGGGCGCTCGGCGGTCGAGATGCGCGCAGATCGCGCGCACCACATCGAGGTTGCCGCGCGGCTGGCGGCCGCCGATCGCGTAGGTGGCGCCCGGCGTGCCCTGCTCGACCACGCGCACCAGCGCGCTGGCATGGTCATCGACGAACAGCCAGTCGCGCTGGTTTGAGCCGTCGCCGTAGACCGGCAGTTCCTTGCCCTCCAACGCGTTCAGCGTGATCAGCGGAATCAGCTTCTCGGGGAATTGCCACGGCCCGTAGTTGTTGCACGTGTTGCTGACGATCACCGGCAAATCGTAGGTGTGGAACCAGGCGCGCGCGAGGTGATCCGACGCCGCCTTCGACGCGGCATAAGGGCTGCGCGGGTCGTAGCGCGTCTCCTCGGTGAACGCCGGGTCGCCGGCCGCCAACGCGCCGAACACCTCGTCGGTGGAGACGTGGTGGAAGCGGAACGCCGCACGGGACGCGGCCGGCAGAGCGGCCCAGAAGCGCCGCGTCTCTTCCAACAGAACAAAAGTGCCGACGACGTTGGTCTGGATGAACGCGCCCGGCCCGTCGATGGAGCGATCGACATGACTTTCCGCAGCAAGGTGCATCACCGCGTCCGGCCTGTGGGTCGCGAACACCGCGCGCAGCGCGTCGGCGTCGGCGATATCGGCACGCACCAGGACGTGGCGCGAATGACCGCCCGCTTCCTCCAGCGCCGCCTCGGAGGCGGCGTAGGTCATCTTGTCGACGTTGACGACAACATGGTCGGTGCGGCGCATCAGGTACCGGACGACGGCGGACCCGATGAACCCGCACCCGCCGGTCAGAAGCAGCTTCATCGGCGCCCGCATCCCGTAGGTTTGCCCGGGGTTAGCCGCAACCGCGCAATGGGGTCAACGATCCCGTGGGTAGCCGCCCCCGAACCCCCGTCAGCCCCCGCCACCGCGAGGGTCCGTTCTGCGGAAATTGCATGGCGTATGGCTGGCGGCGTTATCATAACGCGGCTTATAATAGAGCGTGATTGCAAAGCTCCTGCCGTGACCGACTTCCACCACGAACTCCTGTTCCTTCTGCACGACGTCGCGCGCCTGCTGCGGGTCGATGCCGACAAGCGGGCGCGCTGCCACGGCATGACCCGTGCCCAATGGGCCATCCTCATCCGCCTCGAACGCCAGCCCGGCCTGTCGCAAAAGGAGCTGGCGGAACTGCTGGAGGTCGAGCCGATCACCGTCGCGCGCCTGATCGACCGGCTGGAGACCCGCGGCATGGTCGAACGCCGACCCGACCCGCGCGACCGTCGCATCTGGCGCCTGCATCTGCGCCCAGCTGCCGTCCCCATGCTGCGCGAGATCGACGACCAACGCGCCGAGATCATCCGAATGCTTGCCGACGGGGTCGATGACGTTACGCTCGATGCGATGACGGGCGCACTCGAGACGATGAAGGCCAATCTCCTCCGCTCCGCCCAGGTGGCCAAGGAAGCGCGGCGCGAGGCGGCGGAGGTCGCCTGATGTCGCAAGCCACGACCCACGCCCGTGCGCCCGGCGTCGTCGCCGCGCCGGACGTGATAGCGCGTCCACGCGCGCGAACGCGTCGCCTCGCGATCGGGCCGATGCTGATGCTCGGCGGCATTCTCGCCGTCGGCGTCGGTGCCGTGGTCTTCTGGCTGAACGGGGGGCGCTATGTCTCGGTCGACGACGCCTACGTGCAGGCGGCCAAGGAGGCGTTGTCGACGGACGTCTCCGGCATCGTCGCCGAGGTGCCGGTCACCGACGGGCAAGTCGTGCACAAGGGCGACGCGCTGCTGCGCCTCGATCAGCGCCGCTTCGAGATCGCGCTCGCCGGCGCGCGGGCCGACCTCGGCGCGACGGCGCTCCGGCTGGTCGCGATGCAGCGCGACTATCAGCGGATGCTGCAGGACGTGGAGGCGAAGCAGTCGGCGGTCCAGAGCGATCAGGCCCGCTTCGATCGGGCCGCGGCACTGGTGAACAACGGCGGCGCGACGCGTGCAGAGTACGACAATGCCCGCTTCCAGCTCGCCGCCGATCAGCATGGCTTGGCCTCGCTGCGTAGCCAGGCCGATGTACAGCTGGCCCGCCTCGGCGGCCGCGCCGACGGCGAGGTGACGACGCTGCCCGATTTCCTCTCCGCCAAGGCGAAGGTGGACGAGGCGGCGCGCCAGCTCGCCGATACCGTTATCCGCGCGCCCTTCGACGGTGTGGTGACGGAGGTCAATACGATACAGCCGGGAATGTACCTCGCCGCCGCCACCGCCGCGTTCGGTCTCGTCTCAACCGAGCATGTCTGGATCGAGGCCGACCCCAAGGAGACCGAACTGACCTGGGTGAAGCCCGGCGACAACGCCGAGGTCAGCATCGACACCTACCCGGGCCGGACCTGGAAGGGCGTGGTGGAGAGCATCGCCCCCAACAGCGGCGCGGAATTCGCCATCCTGCCGGCACAGAACGCGTCGGGGAACTGGGTCAAGGTGGTGCAACGCATCCCGGTCCGCATTCGGGTGGACCGCAAGCCGGGCGATCCGGAACTACGCGCCGGCATGAGCGTGGAGGCGAGCATCGACACTGGGCACACGCGGGCGCTCGCGGACCTGTTCTGATCCGCCGAGCTGTCACGCTGCCGGCGGCGCTGACCGGCGCCTAATGGAAGCTCTGCACCAGGCTTCCGGCCACCAACCGCCAGCCGTCGACCAGCACGAAGAAGATCAGCTTGAAGGGCAGCGACACGACCGACGGTGGCAGCATCATCATCCCGAGGCTCATCAGCACGCTGGCGACCACCATGTCGATGACCAAGAAGGGCAGGAATAGCAGAAACCCGATCTCGAAGGCGCGGCGCAGTTCGCCCACCAGGAACGCCGGCACCAACGCCCGCCACGGCGCCGCGTCGGCGTTCGCCGGCATCGGCATGTTGCCGACATCGAGGAACAGCTTTAGGTCGGCGGCGCGCACGTTCCCGGTCATGAACTTGTGGAACGGCGCGGCGGCGAGGCGCAGCCCTTCCATCTCCGGCACTTTTCCCTGGCTCATCGGCAGCAATCCGGTGGTCCAGGCCTGATCAAGTACCGGCTGCATCACGAAGTAGGTCAGGAACAGCGCGAGGCCGATCAGCACGACGTTGGGCGGCGTGCCCTGCGTACTGAGCGCGCTGCGCAGCAGCGACAGCACGATCACGATACGGGTGAACGCCGTCATCATCACGAGCAAGCTGGGAGCGAGCGACAGCACCGCGATCAAGGCGGTGATCTGCACCAGCCGGCTGGTCGCACCCGCGGTCCCCCCGGCGCCAAGGTCGAGGCTGAAGGACTGCGCCAGCGCCACCACCGGCGCCAGCACCAGAATGGCTGTCAGCGCACCCAACAGCACCCAGCGCGCCCGCATCAGGCCGGTGGGTCCGCCGGCAGCCACCCGATCACCAGATCGGTGCCACCGGTCATCAGCAGGATCCGGCGCCCCTCGCAGCGGACCAGCAGCAGCCGCCGGCGCGGATCGAGCGCGAGACTTTCCTCCAGCGCCAGGACGCGGCCCTTCGCGCCATTCGGGCGCCGCAACCCCATCCCGCCCGCCCGCGCCAAGCGTCCGGCGAGCCAGATCAGGCCCAATACCGCGGCAAGCGCGACGGCGGCGGTCAGGATCGAGGTGAGATCGGTTGGCATCGCGCGGCGTTTTGCCGTGCCTTGGGGATGCGAAAGTCTAGCTTGGGGCGAGCGAGAGGCGCATCGCGATGGCCAGCGAGTCGATCTCGGTCAGAAGCCCTTCGAGGTCGCCGCGCATTCCCGATCCCTCCGCCGTCGGCAGGTCGAGCGCCCTGGCGCAGACCAGGCCGACCTGACCGTCGAGGCCGGTCAGGTCGATCGCTCGCCCGCTGGCTGCCAAGGTTCGCGCGAGCGCGGCCGTCTGCCGCAGCGCGGCGGCGCCGGAGCGCACGCGCTCGAACGGCGTGTCGGGGAAGGCCGGCATTTCGGCCAGCCCGTTGGTGGCCACCCGGAAGGGTGCGAACGGGACCTCGCTCATGACGATCATTCAAGCGTATCCGGGTTAATCAAGCGTTTCCGCCGATCGCACGTCGGCGTTAACCGCGCCTTCATCGCCGAGGAGCACCCTCCCGGCATGGACCCCACCAGCATTCCGCTGCTCGATCTCGCCGAACGCCGGCTCGCCTGGGCGGACCGGCGGGAGACGGTACTGGCGCAGAATGTCGCCAATGCCGATACGCCAGGGTGGCATCCTCGCGATGTCGCCCCGTTCAGCGCCGCGCTGGGCACCGCCAGCGCCGACCTCGCCCGCACCGATCCCGCCCATCTCGCGGGCACGGTCGATCCCGACCTGCTCGCCGGGAACGCGAAGTCGGCCGGGCGGGAGCCCGACGGCAACGCCGTGTCGCTCGACCAGGAGCTGACGAAGGTCGCCGATACGCAAACGACACAGTCGCTGGTGACCGCGATCTACAAATCCTATCTCGGCATGTTCCGCACGGCGCTCGGCCAGCCCGGCGGCTAAGGAGACATCATGGAGCTTGAGAAATCGCTGACGATCTCGGCCGCCGGGATGCAGGCGCAGACCACGCGGCTCACCGTGATCGCGCAGAACCTCGCCAATCAGGACAGCACGGGATCGACGCCGGGCGCCGATCCCTACCAACGCAAGACCGTCAGCTTCGCGGACAAGATGGACCGTGAGCTTGGCGCCGAAACGGTCTCGGTACGAGAGATCGGCAAGGACGAGTCCGCGTTTCCCCGGCGCTTCGATCCGGCCAACCCGGCCGCCGATGCGCAGGGCTACGTCAAGCTTCCCAACGTGAACGCGCTGGTGGAGATGGCCGACATGCGCGACGCCGAACGATCCTACCAGGCCAACGTCGCGGTCATGCAGACGACGCGCGGGATGCTCTCGCGCACCATCGGGATGCTCGAATGACCCCCATCGCCGTCAGTCCGGCTGCCATCCCGACCATTACCGTCACCCCGCAGGCGGCCGCGGACGCCTATCAGCGCACCGACGCCGGTGCCGCGGGCGGGGACGCCAACAGCTTCGGCGCGACGCTCGAACGCGCGGTCGGGGCGGCGGTGGCGCAGGGCCACGCCGCCGACCAG
>JBAWFF010000318.1:0-1916 GCA_049591635.1 Acetobacteraceae bacterium | reverse complement strand
GACACCCCATTTCTCCTCGAGAAGCTTCGACAGCTCCGCCGCCTCGAGCACCGTCAGGCCCGACAGCTCCTCAACAAGCTTCTGTAGTTCCGCCATTTTCGTGTGACCCCTAATCTAACCCTTGGTTGGTTCCATTCAAGCGGGCGAGCCTCACGCGGCCGCCTGCTCCTCATCCTTGCGGGCAAAGGCGCCCAACACCCGAGCGATCTGCCCGGCCGGGGCGGCCAGCACCCCGGCGACCCGCGTCGCGGGCGTGGCGATCAGGCCGACCAGCTGCGCGCGGAGCTGGTCGAGGCTCGGCAAGGCGGCGAGCGCCCGCACCCCCTCGACGTCCAGCACCCGGTTGCCGAGCGAGCCACCGATGACCACCAGCTTATCGTTGCCGCGGCTGTAATCGACCGCCGCCTTCGACACCGCCACTGGATCGCGCGCCCAGGCGAGCGCGGTCGGGCCGCGCAGCATGGGGCCGATGCCGGTGAATTGCGTGCCCTCCAGGGCAAGCGTCGCCAGCCGGTTCTTGGTGACCCTGAAGGTCGCGCCGGCGGCCCGCATTCGGCGACGCAGATCCGTTGCCTCGGCCACGGTCAACCCCTGATTTCGGGCGACCACGACCATGGACGTCTCGGCGAACACCTGAGCGAGGCCGGCGACGAATTCCCGCTTCTGTTCGCGGTCCATTGACGTCTCCATGTCTCAGGCCGGTGGCGTTTGGACCGCCAGGGCCGGGTTGCTCAAGGCCGCGCCAGGGTTATCCTGGGTTGGCCCGGTTCGCCTGCCAGAGAAAGTCGGAACCACCAGTTGCCCCCTTAAGGACCAACGGGCTCCCGTCTTGCGCGCGCGGGCCGAAGCCCCTTGGCACCCGAAAGTGACGTGCGGTCTCGGACAGGTTCGGGAGCGCGTATGCCCCCTGCCCGCCCGCCCCGACCAGGAGCGGACGTATTCCGTTACGTAAGGCTCGATACATCCACCCGGACGCCCGGGCCCATCGTCGAGCTGAGCGCGGCCTTTTGCAGGTAGGTGCCCTTCGCACCCGCCGGCCTCGCCTTGATGATCGCATCGGCGAGCGCGCGCGCGTTCTCGGTCAGCTGCGCCGTCTCGAAGCTTGCCTTGCCGATGCCGGCGTGGATGATGCCGGCCTTCTCGGCGCGGAACTCCACCTGCCCGCCCTTGGCGGCGCTGACCGCGCCCTTCACGTCCATCGTCACCGTGCCGAGGCGCGGGTTCGGCATCAGCCCACGCGGGCCAAGAATTTTCCCGAGCCGGCCGACGACGCCCATCATGTCCGGGGTCGCGATGCAACGGTCGAAGGCGATCTCACCGGCCTGCACCTTCTCGGCGAGGTCTTCCGCGCCCACCACGTCGGCGCCGGCCGCCGTCGCTTCCTCGGCCTTCGGGCCGCGGGCGAACACGCCGACCCGGACCGACTTGCCGGTGCCGTTCGGCAGGCTGATGAGGCCGCGCACCATCTGATCGGCGTGCCGCGGGTCGATGCCGAGGTTCATCGACATCTCGATCGTCTCGTCGAACTTCGCCTTCGCGTTGGCCTTCACGAGGCTGATCGCCTCGTCGAGCGGGTAGGATTTCGCGCGATCGACGGTGGCGGCGATGGCCTTCAGGCGCTTGCCCTGCTTCATGGCTCAGCCCTCCACCACGGTCATGCCCATCGAGCGGGCCGAGCCGATCAGCATCCGCACCGCCGCATCGACGTCGCCGGCGTTCATGTCCTTCATCTTGGTCGCCGCGATCTCGCGCAGCTGATCCATCGTCACCGAACCGACCGTGCCGCCCTTGCCGGGCGCCGTGGCGCCCTTCTCCAAGCCGGCGGCCTTCTTCAAGAAATACGTGTTGGGCGGGGTCTTGGTGATGTAGCTATAGGTGCGGTCGCCGAACGCGGTGATGACCACCGGGATCGGCAT
>JBAWFF010000317.1:0-34042 GCA_049591635.1 Acetobacteraceae bacterium | reverse complement strand
CGCCACCCCTCCGGCTCCGAGCACGGCATCGATTCGGAAACTCCGTCCCCTGTAAAGTCGATTCGGCGATGTGTGACCGCCTTAGCCCGCAAGGGGAGGGGGAGAAGAAAGAACCCGCACGCTCCGTACTCCTCCCCTCCCCTTGCGGGAGGGGTTGGGGGAGGGGTCGCGCGCCCCGGAAGTCACTTCTTCCGCGTCATCTGCCACGCGAATATCTGCTCATCCTGGCGTGAGGTGTAGACGATGTCGTTCGCCACGCCGGCGATGACGTCTTCATAGTACAGCGGCAGGTACGCGTATTTGACGCGATCCGCTTCATGATACGCTTGCTGGATCAGCTTGGTACGGGCCGCGGTGTCGAACTCGCTGGCCGCCTTGGCCATCACCGCGTCGGCCTCCGGGTCGCAGAAGTGCTGACGGTTGGTGACGCCGAACCCAGCCTTCTCGTCGCGGCAGTGAAACACCGCCCCCCAGGTGGTAATCGCGTTGTTGCTGCCCCAGCCGGCGAAATACATCGTGAAGTCACCCTTATCGACCTGCGGGAAGAACACCGCCTTGGGGATCGAGTTGACCTGAACCTTGATGCCCGCCTGCTGCAGCAATCCGCCGATCGCCTGCTCCACCAGGCTGTCCTCCAGATAGCGGTCATTGGGGCCGTCCAGCCGGACCGTGAAGCCGTTGGGATATCCCGCCTCGGCCAGCAGCTTCCTTGCCCCGGCCAAGTTGTAGGGCGGCGTCAGGGCCGGATCGAACCCCTCGACCCCGTGCGGGGTGAATTGCGCGGCCACGTCGACGGCGCCGTCGAAAAGCTTGTTCTTGATCGCGCCCACGTTGATCGCCATCCACACCGCCTCGCGCACACGCGGATCCATGAACGGATTCTTCGCCCCGGCCGGCATTCCGGGCGAACCGGTCTCCCGCCAGTAGTCCATCGCGAGGTACATCGTGCGCTGGCCCGGGGTCAGCGTGATGTACGCCTTCCCGCTGTCCTTCACCCGCTTGAAGTCGGAGGGATCGATCTTCTCGGCGACTTGAATCTGACCCGACACCAGGGAGGCAAGCCGCGTCGCGGAATTCGGGATGCTCTCCAGATGCACGTAGGTGAACGCCGGCTTGTCGCCCCAGAACACGTCCGAGGCCACAAGGTCGAGATGATCGTCGGCGAGCCAGGAGACGAACTTGTATGGCCCCGTCCCGATCGGGTGGTTCGCGAACGCCTGCCGTCCCTCCTTCTTGATCAGCGCCTCCGGCATCACCGGGATACCCTCGAGGTGAAGCGGAAACACCGGATCGGGCTTGTTGAAGGTCACGTCGATCGTATCCGGAGAGACCACTTTGTAGCCGCTCACGTCGTTGGCCAATTCGCGGAATTGCGACTTCGGGTTGCGGCCAGTGTCGAGGATCGATTCGCCCACGTCGTCGGCGGTCATCGGCGTGCCGTCCTGGAACTTGACCCCCTGGCGCAGCGTCAGCCGCCAAGTGGTGGGATTGACGCTTTCCCACTTGACGGCGATGCGCGGCAGAAGCTCCCCATGCGTGCCCTCGATGGTAATGGGATCGAAAATCTCCCCCTGCCAGGCCGTGGTGGTGCTTTCCGCGCGCATGATCGGATCGAGCGTCACCGCGCCGCCGTTGAAGGCAATGGTGAGCGGCTGCGTCGCGCTGTCGCCAATGGCGGCGAGCGCACCGCCGGAGCCGAGAGCGAGGAGCATCAAGGATGTTGCGATGACGCGCATGGTACGGATCTCCCCTTGGTTTTGCAGGGTTATGACGCGCGCACGCAATGCCGCCAACTCCCTCTCCGCCCGTGGAGCTCATCGCTGCGTATCCCACCTCACCCCGGCCCTCTCCGCCCAGGCGGAGAGGGAGGAGCTCGGCGGGCCTTTCTGCTCCCTCTCTGCCTGGGCGGAGAGGGTTGGGGTGAGGTGGGGTCGCGCCGCTACAGGATGTCGTCGCGGATGCACGCCTTGTGGTGCCCGGGCGCGGCCTCGCGCAACTCCGGTGGCTCCGCCGCGCAGGCCGGCAGCGCGTAACGGCACCGGGTGCGGAAGACGCAGCCGGACGGCGGGTTGACCGGACTCGGGATCTCGCCCGTCAGCAGAATGCGCGTCCGCTTCGCCCCCGGTTCCGGCACGGGGACCGCCGATAGCAGCGCCTCCGTGTAAGGATGCAGCGGATGGCGGCACAACTCGCGGCTTTCGGCCACTTCCACGATGTGACCGAGATACATGACCGCGATGCGGTCGGCGACGTGCTCCACCACCGCGAGGTCGTGGGCGATGAACAGCATCGCCAGCCCGAGCCGCGCGCGCAGGTCGAGCAGCAGGTTCACGACCTGTGCCTGGATCGAGACGTCGAGCGCCGAGACCGGCTCGTCGGCCACCAGCAGCTCCGGCTCGGAGGCAAGCGCGCGGGCGATGCCGATCCGCTGGCGCTGACCGCCGGAGAACACGTGCGGATAGCGCCCCATCGCTTCCGCCGGCAGGCCGACAGTACGCAACAGTTCCGCCACCCGTTCGCGCCGCGCCGCGTGACCGTCGGCCAGCCCCTGGATCAACAACGGCTCGCCAACCGCCTGCTCCACCGTCATGCGCGGGTTCAGCGAGCCGAACGGGTCCTGAAACACCAACTGCATCCGCCGCCGATGCGGGCGCAACGCGCGGCGGGACAGATGCGCGATGTCGGTGCCGTCCAGTTCGATCCGCCCTTCGTCGGGCTCATGGACGCGCAGCACGGTGCGCCCGACGGTGGTCTTGCCGGAACCGGACTCACCGACCAGCCCGAGCACCTCGCCGCGCTCGATGGTGAAGGAGACGCCGTCGACCGCACGCAGCCGCGCGCGTCCCCCCGGAAACCACTTCCGCAATCCCTCCACCCGCAGCAGCGGCACGCTCATCGCGCCAACTCGCGCCAGCGCACGCACCGCACCGCGTGCTCCGGCCCGCACGGTTCGAGCGCCGGCACCGCCGCGTCGCACAGGCCCACTACCGCGTGCCCGCAGCGCGGATGGAACGCGCAGCCGGCCGGATGCAGAAGCGGGCTCGGTACTTCGCCTGGGATTGCCTCCAGGCGCATGTCGCGCTCGTCCAATACGAGCCGCGGGACGGAGGCGAGCAACCCGGCGGTATAGGGCATCCGCGGGGCAGCGAAGATCGCCTGCGTCGGCGCCTGCTCGACGATACGGCCCGCGTACATCACCGCGATCCGATCGGCGATCTCTGCCGCCACGCCTAGATTGTGGGTGATGAACAGCACCGCCATGCCGATCTCCGCTTGCAACGCCTTGATCAGCTCCAGCAGTTGCGCCTGCACCGTCACGTCGAGCGCCGTCGTCGGCTCGTCGGCGATCAGCAGGGCCGGGCGGCACGACAGCGCCATCGCAATCATGACCCGCTGCGCCATGCCGCCGGAAATCTGGTGCGGATAGGACGCGAGCCGCGCCCTCGGGTCGGGAATGCCGAGACGCGTCAGCATCTCCTCGGCCGTATCGAGTGCGGCACTCCGACTCCTTCCCTGATGCAGCATGACGGCGTCGGCGATCTGCTCGCCGATCGTATAGACCGGGTTCAGGCAGCTCATCGGCTCCTGGAACACCATCGCGATATCGTTGCCGCGGATGCGGCGCATCGCGCGGGCGGGCAGGCGGAGCAAGTCGCGCACCTCACCATCCTTGCCGCGAAACGCCATCTCCCCGGTGATCGCGATATCCGGTGTGCGTGGCAGCAGGCCCATGATCGCGAGCCCGGTGACGGACTTGCCGGCACCGGATTCACCGATCAGCACGACCGTTTCGCCGCGCGCCACGGTCAGCGACACGCCCTCGACCGCGTGCGCGATCCCGCTGTCGCCGTGGAAGTGGACGCGCAGGTCGCGCACGGAGAGCAGTGCGTCCGCCTCCATGCGCATCCGGCGTGCCCAAAATCAGCGCGACATGTGGATCGGCGGTTCGATGTCGGGCGGCAGCGGACACTCGTACGGCTTGGCCCGCACACGCGCCTGATGGTCGGCCTTCGCGCGCTCCCTCAGCGCCTCGTCCTCGATCGCGGCGACGGCGGTGCCGGCCATCACCTTGGCGACATGCGCCATTCCCTTATGCGCCGCCGGCGTCTTGCCTTGCGCGGTGAGCTGCCAGGAGTGGCCCGGGGTGCCGATCGCATAGGTGGCGCCGCGCGCCTGCACGGTGGGCACCACCCAGCTCACGTCTCCGACGTCGGTCGATCCCATCATCGCCGCCCGTGGCGTGTCCAGCGGCAGTATGGCGTCGCATAGCGCAAGGCCGTCGCGCACCGGTTCGCCGACGCGGCGGAACGCGGCCTCTATGTCTTCCTCGCTGAGCGTCGCCTGGATCTTGGCGGCGAACGCGCGGTCCGCGTCGTCGAACGGCGGCGGGCCGAGCCGGGTCAGGGCGTCCTGCATCGCCCGCTCCAGCGGCACGTTCGGCAGCAGGTTGGACACCGCGCTGACGACCGCGTGGCTGACCGAGGTCTCGGTCATCAAGGCCGCGCCCTCGGCCACTTTCTTCACCCGTGCGATCAACCGCTGTAGCTCCGGCAGGTCGCGCGCGCGGATCAGATAGCGCACGACGGCGCGCGCCTGGACCACGTTCGGGGCGATCCCACCGGCGTCCAGCATGGCGTAATGGATGCGCGCGTCGGACGGCATGTGCTCGCGCATGTAGTTCACACCGACATTCATCAGCTCCACCGCGTCGAGCGCGCTACGTCCGAGATGCGGAGCCGCGGCGGCGTGCGACGCGCGGCCCAGGAAGGTGAAGTCGATCCGCGTATTGGCGAGCGACTTCGCTTCGTTCACGCCGGCGAAGGCGGCGGGATGCCAGGAGATCGCGATATCGACATCGGCGAACGCGCCGGCGCGCACCATGAAGCCTTTCGCCGCTCCACCTTCCTCGGCCGGGCAACCGTAATAGCGCACGCGTGCCTTCACCTGGTGTTCCGCGAGCCAATCCTTCACCGCGCTCGCCGCCAGCAGGGAGGCCGAGCCGAGCAGATTATGTCCGCAACCGTGCCCGGCCCCGTTCGGCTCAACCTCGCGCTTTTCCGCCACTCCGGCTTCCTGGCTCAGCCCGGGCAACGCATCATATTCGCCGAGGATGGCGATGACCGGGCCGCCTTCGCCCGCCTCCCCCATCACCGCCGTCGGGATGCCGGCGACGTTCGTGCTGACCCGGAAACCCTCTTGCTCCAGCATCGCCATATGTTCCGCGCAGGAGCGGTGCTCCGTGTAGGCGACCTCCGGCATACCCCAGACGCGATCGCTCAGCGCCTCGAACGCGGCCTTCCTGGCATCCACGAGGCGCCAGATCTCCTCGGTGTTCCGCATGAAATCCCCCCTGTCAGCCCGCCGTACCATAGTCGCGCCGCGCCGCCGCGCTTGTCACGTAGCCGTCCGCGAGGTCCGCGCGCAGCCGCGCCTTGTCGCGCCCCGCCGGCGGGCCATAGCCGCCCGAGCCGGGCGCCCGTACCTCGACCAGCGAACCGGCCGGCGCGATGAAGCCGCCCTTGCTGGTCAGGCGCCGTTCGCTCCCGTCCGGCAACGTCAATGTCAGCCTGGCGGGCGCGCCCGGCTTCCCGCCGTCGAGGCCGAAGGGCGGCGTGACCGTACGCTCGCAGCAGACCGCCGCGTGGGAATCCCGCTCCAGCACCCGCCAGACCCGGCGAACGCCAAGCCCGCCGCGCCAGGTTCCCGCGCCGCCGCTGTCGGGCGTCAAGGAATATTCCTCGACGCGCAACGGGAAGCTCATCTCCAGGATCTCGATCGGCGTGTTCATCATGTTGCTGATCGTGCTGGCCACCGCGTTGATGCCGTCCTTCACCGGCCGGGCGCCGAACCCGCCCTTGATCGATTCGTAGCTGACATAGCGCTCGCCGGTTCGATAATCGGTCCCGCCGAAGATCATCACGGCGGAGGTGCCCTGCGAACCCGCCATCACGGTCATCGGCGTGATCTGAAACATCGCCGCCATCACCATGTCGGCGATGCGGTGTGACATCTCGTGATTGGCGTACACCACCGGGGCCGGAAGCTGGGCGTTCACCACCGATCCGGCTGGCGCCGTGACCGTGACGGGGCGCCAGCAGCCCGAATTCGGCGGGATCAGGCTATTCGGGTCCACGATCATCTTCAGCGCGCAGAACACGCCCGACGCCGTGACGGTCAGCGGCGCGTTCATCGGCCCCGCGACTTGCGGGTCGGAGCCGGCGAAATCCACCGCGATGGCATCGCCGCGCTTGCGGATGCTCAGCTTGACGGTGAAGGTCCTGTCGTCGGCGTCACCGGGAGCGATGATGCCGTCCCCGTCGAAGACATCGGTGAATTCCGCGTCGCCATCCGGCAACTCGCGCAGTGCCGCGCGCATCATGGTTTCCGAATAGTCCAGCACCTCATCCATGATCGCGAGCAACGTGTCGGCCCCGTATTTCGCCGCCAGCGCCGCCATTCGGACGCCGGCACGCCGGTTGGCGGCGACCTGGGCACGCAGGTCGCCCAGCCGCTCGGCCGGCGTGCGCACGTTGGCGAAGATGATCGCCTCGATCGCCGGATCGGGCTTGCCATCGCGATACAGCCGCACCGGCGGCAAACGCAGTCCCTCGCCATAGATCTCGGTGACGGCGCCATAACTGCCCGGCGTGGCGCTGCCGATATCGGGCCAGTGCGCGCGCACGCAGCCGAAGCCAAGCTGGC
The DNA here is from genome assembly GCA_049591635.1 of Acetobacteraceae bacterium. Taxonomy (GTDB): domain Bacteria; phylum Pseudomonadota; class Alphaproteobacteria; order Acetobacterales; family Acetobacteraceae; genus DATFDN01. Next base: position 27,340 of record JBAWFF010000317.1, on the reverse strand, counting down.
GATCGCCGAAATACGCCGGCGCCACCACGTTGACATCGGGCAGGTGCGAGCCGCCCTGATACGGGTCGTTGTGGATGAACACGTCGCCCGGCGCCACGTCGGGGAACGCCGCCACCACCGCGCGCACCGCGTCGGGCATCGAGCCGAGGTGGATCGGCAGGTCCGGCCCCTGCGCCACCATGTTGCCGGCGACGTCGAAAATCCCGCAGGAATAATCGCCGGCCACCTTGAGAAGCGGCGAGTAGGCGGTCTTCGCCAGCACGATCTTCATCTCCTCGGCCGCCGAGAAGAGCGCGTTCTTCACCACCTCGAAGCGGGCGGGATCGGTTTTCAAGCGGGCCATCGTTCAGCTCCTGCCCAGGCGCAGATAACCGGCCTCGTCCACCCGCGCGGTCCAACCAGGCGGGACGACGGTCGTGGAGTCCATCGCCTCGACGATCGCCGGACCGGGGATGACGCCGAGGGTCGCGATGCCGTCGCGCCAATGCACCGGCGTTTCGACGACGCCGGTCTCGGCGAACCACACGTCGCGCGATCGCACCCGCGCGGCCGACGGATCCCCGCGCTGCGCGAGCGTCAGGGCCGGCAGCCGCCCGACCGCGCTCACCCGCAAATTGACCAGCTGCACCGCCTCGGCCCGGTTCGCGTGGCCATACGTCTGTTCGTGCTTGGCGTGGAAGTCGGCCGCGAGCGTTGCAAGCGTCTCGGCGGTCACGGGTCCGTCGGCGATCGGCACGGTCAGCTCATAGGCTTGGCGGCGATAGCGCACGTCCGCCAGCCGCGACAACGCGCGGCGCTCATGCGGCACCCTCGCGTCGTCCAGCATCGTGCCGCCCGCCGCCTCCATGACGGCGAGCGCCTCGGCGACCCGCGCCGGCTCCACGCCGCCGAGATCGGCGTACAGCGTGCGTGAATAGTCGCGTCGCAAATCGCTCGCCACCAACCCGAGCGCCGAGAAGGCGCCCGGCGCGGGCGGCACGATCACTTCGGGGATTTGCATCTCGGCAGCCAGCGCCGCGGCGTGGACCGGGCCGGCGCCGCCGAAGGCGATCAGGCTGAATTCCCGCGGATCGTAGCCGCGCTCGATGGAGACGATCCGCAGGGCGTCGGACATGCTGGCGTTGACGACCTCGACGATGCGCGCGGCCGCTTCCTGTACCGTCAGGCCAAGTGGCCGGCCGATCGCATCGGCGATCGCGCGCTCCGCCGCCGCGAGGTCGATTGGCAGCCGACCCCCGAGCAGGGAATGTCGGTCGAGATAACCGAGCACGATGTCGGCATCGGTCACTGTCGGCTGGGTTCCGCCGCCGCCGTACGCGGCCGGTCCAGGATCGGCGCCGGCGCTGTGCGGCCCTACCCTCAACGCCCCACCAGGGTCGATCCAGGCGACACTGCCGCCGCCGGCGCTCACCTCCGCCAGATCGATGACCGGCACGCGAATGGGATGGCCGGTGCCGTGCCGCCAGCGATTGACATGGCCGGAGCCGCCGACTTCGTACTCCGCCGTCACCGCGACCTCGCCATTGGCGATCACGCTCGCCTTGGCGGTCGTGCCACCCATATCGAAGGAGATCAGGTTCGGCTGACCGAGCTGGCGTCCGGCCAGGGCCGCGGCAACGACGCCCGCGGCGGGGCCGGATTCAACCGCCATGGCCGGCATCCGCAGCGCCTCGGCGATATCCACCACCCCGCCGCTCGAACCCATGACATGCAACGCCGGCAGCCCGAGCGCGGTGGTCGCCCGTTGCAGCCGATCGAGATAGCTCGCCAGCAGCGGACCGACACGCGCACAGACGGCAGTGGTGCTGGCGCGCTCGAATTCGCGCATCTCCGGCAGCACGTCGCAGGAGAGGAACACGCCGACATCGGGCAGCGCGGCGCGCAACCGCTCGCCGACGCGGCGCTCATGGGTGTCATTCAGAAACGAGAACAGGAAGGAGACCGCGACCGTCTGGAGGTCGGCGGCACGGATCGCCGTGACAAGCTCCGCGATCTCGTTCTCGGCGAGCGGCGTGACCACCTCGCCCTGGGCGTCGATCCGCTCGGTGATCTCGAACCGCCAGCGACGCGGCACCAACACCGCAGGGCTGTCCTGGAACAGGTCGTAGAGGTCGCTGCGCGCGGACCGGCGCAACTCCAGCACGTCGCGAAAGCCGCGCGTGGCGACGAAGCCGGCCCGTGCGCCCTTGTTCTCCAGCAGCGCGTTGGTCACCACGGTGGTGGCGTGCGACAGCAGCGAGACCTCCGCCGCGTCGATCGAATTGTCCCGCAAGCCCTGGCGAATCCCGGCGATCACCGCCGCGCCGAAATCCCGCGGCGTCGTCGGCACCTTGACGATCGCGATGCGCGCGCCGGTCTCCTCGACCAAAGCCACGTCCGTGAACGTCCCGCCGACGTCGATGCCGATCCGCCACGTCATGAAGCCCCCCGAGGCAAGCGCCGTACGACCTCGCCCCTATCGCGATCGCGCCCAATGGTCCATCCTCTGGAGATCCTGACTGATCGTGCTTGGAGGATCAGACCGTGAAGGCAACCCTGAATAACCACGTGATCGCCGAGAGCGACGACATCGTTGCGGCCGGTGGCTATGAGTACTTCCCGAGCGCGGCGGTCCGCATGGATCTGCTCGCGAAAGCCCCGAAGACGGAGTCTGATCGCGCCTGCCCGCACGGCGTCCAGTTCTATGACGTGGTGATCGACGGCGTCCGCCACGAACGGGCGGCCTGGTCCTACGAGGCGCCGCGTCCGACGATGCGGCATGTCGGCGGACGCTTCGGGTTCTGGGAGGACGTCGCGGTAAGCTGAGCGAGAGTTAGGCCAATCCTCGCCCCGGCCACGCACCGCTTCCGGTAAGCTCGCGCGCCACCGCCACGATGGTGTCCGCCAGTGCGGTCACGATCGGTGGGCGCGGGCCATGCGCCGGCAGAACCAGTGAGAGCTGCCAGCTCGCCGCGGGGCGCAGCGGCCGGGCCTCCAACCCGCCCTCGCGCAGGTCGGTGTCGAACGCACCGCGGCTGAGCAGGCAGAAGCCCCGGCCCGCCCGCAACAGCGCCCGGATGATCGAGGGGTCGTCCACCTCCATCCGAAGGTTCAGCGTCAACCGCCGCTCGGCCATCCAGCCATCCAGCAACCGTCGCGACGCATTGGGGCGGCTCGGCAGGATCATCGGCAGCCGCGCCAACTCCGTGGTGCGGACGGGTCCGCGCCCGCGCGGGAGGGTTCCCGATTTGCCGACCAGGAACACCGGCTCCTGCACCAGCGGCACGGCTTCGAAGCCGCGCTGCGGGAGCGGGTCGTGCACGCAAGCGAGATCGACCTGGCCGCGCACGAGCCATTCATGGATGTAGCCACTGTAACCGCCGACCACCTTCAGAAACACGTTCGGATGCGACGCGGCGAAGCGCTCGGCGAGGCCCGGAATCAGATACGTGCCGGCGGCCGGGGGAACAGCCAGCGTGACGACACCCGCCAGCCCGCTCCCGCCCTCGCGGATCTCGGCCCGCGCTTGGTCGATCTGGCGCAGGATCACCTGGCTGCGCGCGAGCAACATGCGCCCGGCCTCGGTCAGCGTGACGCCGTGGCCGTGGCGGATGAACAGCGCGGAGCCGAGTTCATCCTCCAGCCGCTTGATCTGCCGGCTGAGGGCCGGTTGCGACAGGCGCAGGAACTCGGCACCCCGGCTGTAGCTGGCGAACTCGGCGACGGTCTGGAAGTAGCGGAGCGCCCTCGTATCCATCCTGGTTATAACACCTATAGGCGTTATGCCTTGGACGCAAAGCCAGCCGGGCTCCATGCTGCCGCTGTCCGCCACGAGGAGTCCGTCCGTGAAGTTCGGTCTGATGACGCAAATCCAGATGCCGCGCCCCTGGGGCGAGAATGCGGAGGTGCTGGCCTATCGGCACGCGATCGCCCAAGCGGTGGCGGCTGAGGAAGCGGGCTTCGCGTATTTCTGGACCACCGAGCAGCACTTCTTCATGGAGATCGGGCACAGCCCCTGCCCGGACATGCTGCTCGCGGCGATCGCCGAGCGCACGCGGACGATCCGGCTGGGCTTCGCCGTTGTCCTGATGACCGTGCACAACCCGTTCATCGTCGCCGAAAAGGTGGCGACGCTCGACGTGATCAGCAACGGACGGGTCGAGTTCGGCATGGGTCGCGGCTCGACGCAGTACATGGTCGAGGCGCTCGGCGTCGATGCAACCGCGGCCCGGGCGCAGGCCGGCGAGGCGACCGACGCGGTGCTGGCGATGTTCGCCCACGAGCATTTCCCGGGCTTCAAGGGACAATATTACGACCTGCCGGCGCGCTACGTCGTGCCGCGCCCGGTGCAGCGTCCACACCCCCCGCTGTGGATCGCCGCGTCCAATTTCGAGACATACGAGCACGCCGCTCGGCTCGGGGTCGGGGTAATCGGCGTCACCCGGAACTCGGTCGCCGAGTCCAAGCAGGCGATCGCCGGCTACAGGGAGACCATTCGCGGCGACCGCTCCGGCTTCTTGGGCGCCTATCCGAATGAACAGGTCGCCGCCTTCGCGCTCGCCTGCGTGCACGAGGACGACCGGATCGGGCGCGACGTCGCTTGCGCGGCGGCTCGATGGTACAACGGCGACAACGACGCCGTGCTCAATCACGTCCGCTTCGGCACCGCCGGCGGGCTGGAAAAGGTGTTGGCGAAGTTCCGCGGCCGCACCAACGACGAGCTGATCGACGACGGCATGGCGATCGGCGGCAATCCCGATACGGTCTGCCGCGCGGTGGAGAAATGGCAGAAGGCCGGCCTCGACCAGATGATCTTCGTGTTGCAGGCCGGGCGGACGAGCCACGATCAGGTCATGCGCTCGATCGAACTGATCGGCGAGAAGGTCATTCCCCACTTCGCGGATCAGAGGGAAGCCGCCGAATAAATCAGGGAGAGGAAACGTGAACCCAACAATACGGAGATTGGCGGTCGTCATCGCCGTGTCCCTCGCCGGGGCCATCGGGGTCGCCTCGGCGCAGGAGCAGAAGCCGGTCAAGGCCGAACTGGCGGCCTCGGCGACATGGTGGGGGCAGATTCCCCTGATGGTCGCGATCGACAAGGGCTACTTCAAGGAGGCCGGGGTCGACGTCACGCTCCGCGCGATCGTCAGCTCGTCCGATCGCATCGCCGCCGTCGCCTCGGGCTCGGCGGCGTTCAGCAATCTCGGCCGGATCGCGGTGATCGCCGACATGGCGCGCGGCGATACCAGCTTCTGGTATTTCGCCAACATCGACGACTCTCCCGGCAACGAGGGCTGCTGGGCGCGGCCGGGCTTCACGTCATGGGCGCAGTTGAAGGGCCACAAGGTCGCCGCCAATACCTCTGCCCAGATCACGATGGATGGACTTTTGCAGAACGCAGGCATGACCGAAAAGGACGTGCGCTTCGTCAACCTTCCGCCCGACGAGATGGCGCCCGCGCTCGCCAAGGGCGACGTCGATGCCGCCTGCGTCTGGCAGCCGCTGCTGGCCGGCCTGGAGACCGCCGCGCCCGGCGGCAAGCTGCTCGGTCTCGACAGCGACACGCCGATCGGTCAGAAGTTTCACACGATGGCGTCCCCTGATATCGTCATCATCGCGCGCAGCTTCGTCACCCAGCATCCTGAGGCGGCGAAAGGCCTTGCCGCCGCCATGTTCAAGGGAGCGGACTACGCGAACGCCAATCCCGACGACACGGCGAAAACCGTCGCCCACTATTTCCGCAAGTCGCCCGAGGTAGTTCTCGCGGCGATGAAGACGTTCAAGTATTTCGGCTCGGCCGGCTGGCCCGAGCACATGAAGGTCCAGACGGAGCAGATGCAGTACCTGGCCCACATCCTGAGCGAGAGCGGCAAGATTCCCACCGAGCCCGACGTCAGCAAATGGGAGAACACGAGCTTTGTCCCAAAGCCGTGAGAGCGGCTTCGGGGGCTACGCAGAGTCCCCCCTCCCCTTGCGGGAGGGGGTTAGGGGGAGGGGCGAGGCAACTCGTTCCCCGCCACGGCGTACGACCCGGCTGCGTCCGATCCTGCTCATCAATGCCGCGGCGATCGCCGTGTTCCTGCTCGCCTGGCACGCGGCGACGACTCTCGGCTGGGTGTCTCCGGTGTTCCTGCCCTCGCCCGCCGACGTGCTACGCGCGGGCACGAAGCTGGCTGCCGGCGGTGACCTGATCGCCGACGTGGCGATCTCCTCGCAACGCGTCTTCCTTGGCTTCTTCCTCGCCGCTGTCGTCGCCGTCCCGCTCGGCATCGTCATGGGCGTGTGGTGGCCCGCCAAGGCGATCATGGACCCGTTCATCTCGCTGCTGCGCCCGCTGCCCTCGATCACCTGGATTCCACTCACCATCCTCTGGCTCGGCATCGGCGAATACCAGAAGGTCGCGATCGTCTTTCTCGGCTCCTGGATCTATATCCTGATCTCCACCGTCGAGAGCACGCGGCGCGTCGATCCGCTGCTGGTGCGCGCGGCGCGCAATCTCGGCGCGTCCGACATCGCGGTGATGCGCGAGGTGATCCTGCCGGGCGCGCTGCCGGGCATCATCACCGGCCTCAAGATCACGCTCGCGATCGCCTGGTCTTGCGTGCTGTCGGCCGAGATGGTCGCCGCGTCGAACGGCTTGGGTGCCCTGATCTGGCAGGCCAAGGACTGGGGCAATCTGCCGCTCGTGCTCGTCGGCATGGTCTGCATCTCGATCACCGTCCTGGTGGCCGATTTCGCCGCGAACCGGATCGAACGGCTGCTGCTCCCCTGGGAACGTCACCGGCGCAGCTGATGGCGGGCATCCTCGCCGCACGGCACGTCAGCAAGGTGTTCCCAGGTGGCCGGGGCGTCCCGCTCGTCGCGATCGACGATCTTTCGTTCGAGGTCGAGGAGGGCGAACTGATGTGCTTGCTGGGCGCCTCGGGGTGCGGGAAGTCCACGATCCTCAACATGTTCGCCGGGTTCGTGCCGCCGACCTCCGGCGAGGTCACGTTGCGCGGCCGCTCGATCACCAAGATCGAGCCGCGCTGCGGGATGGTGTTCCAATCCTATGCGCTGTTTCCGTGGAAGACGGTGCGCGGAAACGTCGAGTTCGGCCTGAAGATGCAGGGGATCGGCCGCGCGGAACGGCGCCGGCGAGCCGACCAATTCATCGAGATGGTGGACCTCACCGGCTTCGAGGACCTTTACCCCACGGAGCTGTCCGGCGGAATGCAGCAGCGCGTCACGCTGGCGCGCGTCCTCGCCGCCGACCCCGAGGTGCTGCTGATGGACGAACCCTTCGCCGCGCTGGACGCGATGACGCGCCAGGTCATGCAGGAGGAGTTGCTGCGCATTCACGTCGCGAGCGGCAAGAGCATCCTCTTCATCACTCATAGTATCGACGAGGCGCTGATCCTCGCCGACCGCATCGTGGTGCTGTCGGCGCGCCCGGGCCGAGTGAAGGCGGTGCTGGCGAACCGCCTGCCGATGCCGCGCGGCGTCGCGGTACAGCTCTCGCCCGAGTTCGCCGCGCTGAAGGCGCAAGTCTGGGCGGAGGTGGAGGTCGAAGTGCGCCGCCACGCGGCCGAACCACGGATGCAGCAAGGAACCTGAGCCGATGTCGAAACAGGATTTTCCGGAAGCCGAGTTTCGCGACCGCCAACAGCGCGTCCGTGCCGCCATCGCCGCGGCGGGGCTGGACTGGCTGCTGGTGATCAATCCGGTGTCGCTGCACTGGCTGATTGGCTCCGATACCAAGGGCTACACGTCGTTCCAATGCCTGCCGCTGTCGGCCAAGCCGGGCCGCCTCGTCATGTTCGCCCGCGAGGCCGACCGCAACGAGTTGGAGGACGACACGCTCGCCGACGAGGTGCGCGGCTGGAACGGACGCGAACCCGAGGACCCGATGGAGGGTTTTGCCCGACTTGCGGGCGATCTCGGCCTGCGGAACGCGCGCGTCGGAATGGAGGTGCCCTCCTGGTATCTGCACCCGCACCACTACCAGCGCATCAAGGCCATGCTCGGCGACGCGCTGATCGCCGAGCCGAGCACGCTGGTCCTCGATCTGAAGCTGGTGAAGTCGGCGCGCGAGCTGGCCTACATCCGGGAGTCCGCGCGCATCGCGGGCGAGGCGCTCGACGCGCTGCTCGGCCGCGTGGCGGAGGGGCGCATGGAGCTGGAGTTGGCGGCGGCGGCGTTCGACACGTTGCTCTCAGCGGGCAGTGGCTTGCCCGCCAGCACGATGAACCTTGTCACCGGGGAGCGATGCAGCACGGTTCTCGGCGCCCCGACGACACGCCGTTTGCGGCGCGGCGATCCAGGACATGTCGAGGTTGCGGCGGCCTGCCGACGCTACACCTCGACGATTGGCCGAGTCTGGAGCCTCGGCGCGCCGTCCCGCCGGCTGAGCGAACTGCACGAGGCCGTGCGCCGTGCCTCCGATGCCTGCATCGCGGCGATGCGCGACGGAGTCCGCACCACCGTCCCGCACGAGGCGGCGAAGCAGGTCTTCGTCGACGCCGGGCTCGACCGCTATCGCCAGCATACGACCGGCTATGGCATGGCGGCCGGGTTCCCACCCTCCTGGGGCGAGCCCGTCAACATGTTCGCCGGCAACGGCTACACGCTACAGACCGGTATGATCGTCTCGGTCGAGCCCAATCTGTTCATCCATGACGAACGCCTCGGCGTGCGCCTCATCGACAACGTGCTGATCACCGACACCGGTGCCGAACTCCTCTCGCCCCGACCGCGCGAGCTTGTCGTGATCGAGTAATGCACAATCCGCTCGACGACACGCGGCCGCCACCGGACACCTACACGCGCGGCGTCGCGCCGGTATCCACCAGCGGAGCCTTGCGCGAACGACGTCAGGTCGGCGTAGCGGTGATCGGGGGTGGCTTCACAGGGCTGTCCGCCGCGCTGCATATCGCCGAGGCTGGCGGCGACGTCACCGTGCTGGAGGCGAAGGATATCGGCTGGGGCGCTTCCGGCCGCGCCTTCGGGCAGGTCGTGCCGTATCTCAAGCATGATCACACTGGAATTATCGCGCGCTTCGGCCCGGAGCGCGGGAACGCTCTCATCGACGCCGCGGCGGGCGGTCCGGACTTCGCATTCGGGTTGATCGAGCGACACCGAATTGCGTGCGATGCCGTGCGGACGGGATTGCTGTTCGCCGCGCATTCCGCCGCCGGCCGGCGCGTGCTGGAGCAACGGACACGCTACTGGGAGGCGCGAGGCGCTCCGGTGCGAATGCTCGACGCCCGCGCCACGCAAGCGGCCATCGGCAGTTCCGCCTACGAGGCAAGCTGCCTCGATGAGCGCGGCGGTCATCTCAATCCGTTTGCCTATGCAATCGGGCTGGCGCGCGCCGCCGAGTTGGCGGGCGCCAAGATCCACACACGCAGCCCAGTTCGCAAGATCGCCCGTGATGACGGGTTGTGGCGGATCGGCACCGAAAACGGCGAACTTCGCGCCGAGACGGTCATCATCGGGACGAACGCCTATTCCGATGGGATTTGGCCGGGGCTTTCCGAGAGCATCGTCCCGATGCGGGGCCACGCGCTGGTGAGCCGACCCCTCTCCGACAATGCGCGGGCCGCGATCCTGCCCGGCCGCCAGCCACTCACCGACACGCGGGATTTGTTTTCCGGCGTGCGCCTGCTCGCGGACGGAAGCCTCCACGTCAGCAGCGACGGACCCGCGTTCGGCCCGGAATCGGACGCGTTCCGGCGGAAGACGACTGCCCGCATAGCCCGGCTCTTTCCCTTCCTTGGCAAGCCGGAGTGGCGCGAGGCATGGAGCGGATGGGTCGCGATGACGCGAGACCAGTTCCCTCATTATCATGAGCTTGCACCGGGCGTGTTTGCTGCTCTCGGCTATAGTGGGCGGGGGATTGCCGCTGCATCGCTGGCGGGTCGCGACCTCGCCGCGCTGGCGGCTGGCGGGGACCGGGGCACGCTGACATTCCCGCTCTCGCCGCTGCGTCCGATCACGGCACGCGCCTTCGCGCCGCGATTCCTCGCCACGCTCGTGTGGTGGTACCGCCTGCGGGACGGCGTGACGGCACGACGCGTTTAACGAGAGGGCCAACTCGCGATCACGCCCTGCGCTGCTGCCCCCAGCGCGACCAGACGAAACGGGCGATCACGATCAGCGCGATGACGGCGACCGCATAGTCGAAATAGTGGAACACGTCGTGCAGGGCCGGGTTCGTGGCCCAGGCGTTGCCGAGCTTCATGCCGACCCAGGCCAGCAGGAAGCACCACGGCCAGGAGCCGGCGAACGTATAGACGTGGAAGCGCAGGCGCGGCATGTGCGCGATGCCCGCGGGCAGCGCGATGAAGGTGCGTATCACCGGCAGCATCCGCCCGATGAACACCGCCGGACCGCCGAACCGGTTGAAGAACCACTCGGCGTGCGCGAGGTCGGCCTCGGTCAGCAGCACGTAGCGGCCCCATCGGCGCACCGCCGGGCGCCCGCCATGCGCCCCCACCTCGTAGGCGATGGCGGAGCCGAGATTGCAGCCGAGCGCACCCACGGTCGCCACCAGAAAGAGGTTCAGCCGCCCGGTCGATACCAGGTAGCCGGCGAACGGCAGGATGATCTCCGAGGGCAGCGGCAGGCAGGCGGATTCGATCGCCATCAGCCCGAGCACGCCCCAGTAGCCGCTGGACTGGAGCACGTTGATGATGAAACCTGCGAGCAGTCCCGCGTTGGCGGAATTCATGCGCCGTCGGGCGGCCGCTTGCGGGCGCCGTTACGGCGCAGCAGGAACTCCCGCCCGACCTTCACCATCGGAACCCCGGCATATTCGACGATGTCGGCGGTGGCGTATGTCTCGCTCCATCGCTCGGGGATGAAGCTGCCGGTCCCGACCACGTCGATCGGTGCCTTCGCATCGGCCATCACCCGGCACTTGTCGACGACGAAGCCCGACGAGACGACGATCCGCACGTTCGGATAACCGGCCTCGTCCAGAGCCTCGCGCAGCCGCCAGATCGCGGCGGCGGAGACGCCGGTTCCGACGAGGTAGCGCAGCTCGGTGTCGCTGCGGTAGCGGCGGATCGCGCCGGGCGCGTTGCGTTCGAGAACGGCGTAGCTCTCGGCTGGGTCGAGCCGTTCGACGAAGCGGCCGCCGTGGGTGTCGAGGCGGAGCGACAGGCGCCCCTCGGCGGCGAGGTCGGGGAAGCGCGCGCAGACGGCGAGCCCGTCGGAGATCTCGCGGCCGAAATAATCCACCAGCACGGTCAGCGCTTGGTCCGGGAAGGTCTCGCGAAACATCTCGGCGGCGCGGACCGTCGATCCGGCGTAGCCGATCAGCGAATGCGGCATCGTCCCAAACCCGCGCGTCGCGCCGAAGAAATGCGCGGTTCCGTCGTTGGCGTTGCCGATGAAACCCTTGGCGCCCTCGAGTTGGGCGGCGGCGCTGCCCACCGCGGCGGCATAGGCCATCATCTCCTGCATCTCGGCCCCGGCGCAGTGACGCGCCTCCATCGCCAGGAACGCCGCCTCGGGCAGTGCAAGACACATCTGATAGGCATTGTGGGCGGCAACGCAGGACGGTCCGATCTTCTGGAGGAACAGCGTCTCCAGATCCGAGAGCTGCACGAAGCTGCCGCCGACATAGGCGATCGGCTCGCCGGCGCCGACCCAGGCGCCTTCCTGGTGCATCAGATCGACCTCGAATTCCGTTTGACGCTCCACGCCGACGCGGTGCAGCCACTCGACCATCAGCCGCGGGGCGGAGATAACGGGACGGCGCAGGAACACCGCGTAGGTCACCCGCTTGTCGCCGAACCGCGCGGCGATCTGCTTGGTGCGGTTGAAGTACGTATCGGTCCGCGCGGCGATGTCGCCGGAAAGCTCGTCCGTCATGCGCGCACCCTCACCCGCCGCGAGGACGCGGCGACCTCTCCCGGAGGGAGAGGTGGATTCGGTAACGCTTCACCTCTCCCGCTCTTCGTGGGAGAGGTCGCCGCGCGCTTGCGCGGCGGGTGAGGGTCTCGCACGACCTATTGCGCCGCGATCGCCGCGACGCCGCCCTGCTGTCGACGCGTCTTCAGTTCGGCGGCGACGAGAAAAGCCAGTTCAAGCGACTGTTCGGCGTTCAGCCGCGGATCGACCAGGCTTTCATAGCGGGCGCCGAGATCGGCCTCGGTCAGCCGATGCGCGCCGCCGGTGCATTCGGTCACGTCCTGCCCGGTCATCTCGACGTGGACGCCGCCGCCCCAAGTGCCCTCGGCGGCGTGGATGTCGAAGAAGCGGCGCACCTCCGTCAGGATCGCATCGAAGTTGCGGGTCTTTCGTCCATTGGCCGTGTCGGTGGTGTTGCCGTGCATCGGATCGCAGATCCAGACCACCTGGCGCCCCGCCCGCTGCACCGCGCGGATCAGCGGCGGCAGCTTCGCCTCCACTTTGTCGGCCCCCATCCGGCTGATCAACGTCAGACGGCCAGCCTCGTTGGCCGGGTTCAGAGCGTCGATCAGGCGCAGCAGGTCGTCCGGTTCGAGCGTCGGGCCGGCCTTCATGCCGATCGGATTCCGCACTCCGCGCAGGAACTCGACATGCGCCGCGTCCGCCTGGCGCGTGCGGTCGCCGATCCAAAGGAAATGCGCCGAGCAACCGTACCAGTCCCCGGTGGTGGAATCGATACGGGTGAGCGCCTGCTCGTACGGCAGCAAGAGGGCTTCGTGGGCGACGTAGAAGTCCGTCTCCCGCATGTCGCGCGTCGTCTCGCCGCTCATGCCGCACGCGGCCATGAAGGCAAGTGTCTCGTCGATGCGCTGCGACAGGTCGCGGTAGCGTTCGGCCAGCGGGCTGCGCTCGACGAAGCCCAAATTCCAACGATGCACCTCGTGCAAGTCGGCATAACCGCCGGAAGCGAAGGCACGCAGCAGGTTGAGCTTGCTCGCCGCCTGGAAATAGCCAAGCTCCATGCGCGCGGGATCCGGGAGCCGATCGGCTTCGGTGAAGTCCGGCCCGTTGACGATGTCGCCCCGGTAGCTGGGCAGGGTGACGCCGCCCTTGGTCTCGGTATCGGAGCTGCGCGGCTTGGCGTACTGGCCCGCCATGCGCCCCATCTTCACCACGGGCACGCTAGCCCCGAACGTCAGCACGACCGCCATCTGCAACAGCACGCGGAAGGTGTCGCGCAACACGTTGGCGGTGAAGTCGGCGAAGTTCTCAGCGCAATCCCCCCCCAGCAGGACAAACGCGCGACCGTCCGCGGCACTGGCGAGCGACGCCTTGAGCCGGCGCGCCTCGCCCGCGAAGACCAACGGCGGATATTTGCCGAGCTTGCGCTCCATCGCACCGAGCGCCACCGCGTCCGGGTAGGCGGGCATCTGACGGATTGGACGGGCACGCCAGGAATCAGGCGTCCAGGGAGTCTGGGTCATCGATCGTGGGCTCCTGCCCCGCGCTTGTCGTCGCGTGGCTTAGGGCAGAATCGCGACCGCCGCGAGTCCGCCCCTCCATACCGGCCCGATTTACTCGGCCGCCTTCGCCACCCCGGCAACGCGGGTCCGGGTTCGCATGGTCACGAATTCCTCGGCCGCCGTGGGATGGATGCCGATCGTGCGGTCGAAATCGGCCTTGGTCGCGCCCATCACCAGGGCGATCGCCAGGCCCTGCATGATCTCCGGCGCGTCCTCGCCCAGCATGTGGGCGCCCAGCACGCGCTGGCTCGCTTGGTCCACCACCAGCTTCAACATCGACACCCGGGTGCGGCCGGTGATCGTGTGGCGCATCGGGGTGAAGCGGGAGACGTACACGTCGACCGGCCCGTGCAGCGCCGCAGCTTCCTCGCTCAACCCGACGGTCGCCACTGGCGGGGTGGAGAACACCGCGGTCGGCACGTTGATCAGCGACACGGCGCGCTTGTGGCGGCCGAACAGGCTGTCGGCCAGCGCGTGCCCCTCGGCGGTGGCGACCGGGGTGAGGTTCAGCCGATCGGTCACGTCGCCGATAGCGAAGATGTGGGGCTGGCTGGTCTGCAAATGTTCGTTGACCAGCACCGCGCCGGCTTCGTTGCGCGCCACCCCCGCCGCCTCCAGCCCGAGGTCCTCGGTCGCCGGGCGGCGGCCGGTGGCGAAGAACACGAGGTCGGTGTCGAGTGTCCGCCCATCACCCAGTTCCATCCGCCGCGCCTTGCCGTGGGCCGTGATGGAGGACGGGGTTTGGCCCGGATGCAGGCGGATGCCCTGCTGGGTCAACGCTTCAGCCGTCGCCTTGCGCAGATCGGAGTCGAAGCCGCGCAACGGCAGCGGTTGGCGGAACACCAGATCGACCGAGGCGCCGAGGGCGGCGAAGATGCCGGCGAATTCGACCGCGATGTAGCCACTGCCGAGGATGGCGACGCGGGACGGCATTCGCGGCAGGTAGAAGGCATCGTCGGAGATGATGCCGAGTTCGGCCCCCGGCAGAGGCAGGCGCGCGGGATGGCCTCCGGTGGCGATCACGATGCACTCGGCGGTCATGCGCTCTCCGCCGACGTCAAGCGTGTGGGGGTCAAGCAGGCGTGCGCGCGTCTCGTAGATGCTCGCGCCGGCGTTTTCGAGCAGGCGGCGGTAGCCGGCGTTCAGGCGGGCGATCTCCTTGTCCTTCGCGGCGATCAGCTTGGCCCAGTCGTGTGGCCCCTTCCTTATCTGCCACCCGAAGCCGGCGGCATCCTCGGCCCAACCGCCATATTCTCCCGCCTGCACCAGCAGCTTCTTCGGCACGCAGCCGACATTGACGCAGGTGCCGCCCCAGAACCGCTCCTCCGCGACGCCGACCCGCGCGCCATGCCCGGCGGCGATGCGCGCGCACCGCACCCCAGCGGAGCCGCCGCCGATGACGAAGAGGTCGAACTCCATGCCGAGCATCCCGCTGTCCGTGGCCAGGAACTTGTCGCCTGGCGGGACGGACGGCAAGACGCGGGTTCAGCGAGCGGTCAGCACCGCTCGACCCGGCAGAGCATGCAGCCCGGCTTCGCGGTGTGGATGTTCACGAACGCAGTCCTCGGATCGTCGAGGGCGCGGCGAAGCGGGACGTCCACCACGGTTCCCTCGCTGACTTGGCCGAGGTCGTAGAGGCACTGGTCCTCGGCATCGTAGGCGCGCACCGAGACCAGGGAGCCGCGCACGATCTCCGGGATGTCATTGATCCGCTCGTAATGCGGACAGGAATCGGCGTGCACGAAGATTGGGCTCGGCGTCCAGTACACACCAGTCGGACGCGGCAGGTTGTAGGAACCGAGCAGCACGACCTGACCCGCCCTGGCGTACTGGAGGCAATGACGGCAGGGGCAGTTCGAGTCCGGGCCGGGCGAACGGCGCCGGAGGTCGTTGTCCTGGTCGTCACGCCCGCTGGCGCGGAAACGCTCGGCCGTCGCGGTGGCGATCGGAATGCAGCGGAAGTCGCTCATCGGTGGCTCCTGTCGGGTTGCAGGCGCCACGGATGCCGCTTCGCCCGGTCGCGCGCCATCCGCTGCTTGCGCTGGCATGCGACCTGCTCGGCTGCATCGGCGAGCGGACGCCGATGCAGCCGAGCCTGGTCGGACGATTAGGGCGTCAGGCCTTGCGCCGGCTGACCGCGCCCAGTCCCAGAAGGCCGACGCCAAGCAGCGCCAGCGAAGCCGGTTCCGGCGCCCCCACGGGAGTCCCTGAACCAAGAGTGATATTGTCGAAAGCGATCTGGTTGGCGGTGCCGCCGAAATCGACGGACATCGCTGTCCCGGGGAAGGTCACGCCGATTGGCAGGAACGGGCAGAAACTGCCGCTAGCCGCGCAGGGGGGCGAGCCAAAGGGCCCGCTCGGCGTGACCGGTAGGTCCAGCGTCGCCAGCAGCGTTCCGGTATCATCCAGCCCGCTCCAGACATTGATCACGCCTGGGTTATTGATTGCGGAATAGAAGAACGAGAATCCGGTGGTGAAGCCGGCCGGAACATCCATCACGTCGGCGCCGCCGCTCAGGAAGAAGGCGACGGTGACCGGGGAAGGCTCACCCTGGATATTGCCGCTGCCACCGGCATTGCCTTCGATGATCGCCAAAGAGTTGGCTGAGAAAGTGATACCATCGCTCGGGCCGGGGCCGCTGCCGTTGCCGCCAAAGCCGCCATTGTAGAAATTGAGGATAGGCTCCTCATCTCCCAATCCCTCGAAAGTAAGCACCGTGGTCGTTGCCCGCGCCGGCGCGGCGGCCACGATGACCGCGGCCGCCAGCGCCGCTCCGGTCATCGAGAGAGTTCTCATTAAGGTCATTGCATGAATCCTTTCAACACGTCTTCAGCCGGCGCCCATGCGCAAGGCCGAGTAACGCAAGATTAACGCACACTTCATGATCATTGGCAAGTCTGAAATGGCTAAAAAATATCCGCAAATCCATGTTGGCGACCGGCGTGCCCATGGACGCCCCGAGCCGGCCCTACTCCGCCGCCGTCATCGCGTCCGCGTGATGCGTCTCGGCGATCTGCACGGAGTTCGGACCGAATCGGTCGAGGAACGGCTGGGTGTCGATCTCGTCGAGTTCGATCTCGCCCGCCAGGACCTTCCGCTTCCATTCCTCGTGCGCCGGGATGTTGGCGTGAAACTCCGGCATCACGTCCCTGGCGAATAGCTCCAGGCTCTCGCAGATATGCGCGTGCGTGTTGCGCCCCGCCTGGTTGAGCAGGATCACCGAATCGATGTTCGAGGTCTCGAACTTGCGCAGCTTGCGCCTGATCGTCTCGGGCGATCCCACCAGCCCGCCGGCGACGGCGCGGGCTTGCGCTTCCGGGTTCTCCTTCTTCCACTTGTTGTACTCGTCCCACAGGCTGATCGTGCCAGGCTTCGCGCGCTCCCGCCCCGAGGCGCTGTTGTAGTAGCGGAGCGCGAACTGGAAGAAGGTGATCCCGTCGGCGCGCCGCCGCGCCTCCTCATCGGTCTCGGCGCACATGAAATACGTGACGACGGCGACGTTGGGGTTGATCGGATAATCGGCGAGCTTGTCCAGCCGCTTGGTGATCGCGTTGTAGTAAGCATGGACCCAGGCGAAGGCGGCGTCGGCGCTGAGGAACTGGAAACCGAGCGCGCCCATCCCGCGCCTGCCCGCCATCTCGATCGTCTCCAGTTGCGAACACGCGACCCAGATCGGCGGAAGCGGCTTCTGCACCGGCTTGGGCAGCACGTTGCGCAGCGGGAACTTGAAATAGGGGCCGTCGTATTGCCAACCCTCCTGCGTGAACATCGGCATCACGCAGCGCACGCCGTCCTCCCAGATCGCGCGCTTTTCCTCCATCGAGCGACCGAACCCGCCGAGTTCCGTGACCGAAGCGGACTCGCCGATGCCGAACTCCACCCGCCCGTTGCTCACCAGGTCGAGGCAGGAAACGCGCTCGGCGACGCGCGCGGGATGGTTGGTCGTCAGCTGGATGATGCCGTGGCCCAGGCGGATGTTCTTCGTCCGCTGGCTGGCGGCGGCGAGGAACACCTCGGGCGCCGGGGAGTGCGAATACTCCTCCAGGAAGTGATGCTCCACCTCCCACGCGTAGTCGAAGCCGAGCTTGTCGGCCAGCTCCACCTGGGTCAGCGCGTTCTGGTACAGCGTGCGCTCGTCGTCTTGCGCCCAGGGCTTCGGCAGTTGCAACTCGTAGAAGATGCCGAACTTCATCGCGCGCTCCATTCGTTTCCCGCGGCGAGGCTAGCCCGCCGCCACGCTGGCGGCTAGGCTCCCTTAACGAACGGGGGAAAAACCATGCCGCTTCCGGCCGACACGGACGCCACCACGCCGAAATACTTGCGCGACAAATACGCGATCGTGGGTGTGGGGGAGACGACCTACACGCGCGGGTCGGGCATGACCACGCGGGCGCTGGGCACCTGGGCGGTGCGCAACGCCATGCAGGACGCCGGGCTGAAGAACACCGACATCGACGGAATGCTATCCTACCAGGGCGTGGATTCGACCTTCGCCCCGATGATCGCCGGCGATCTCGGCATCAGGCTGAATTTCTACATGGACGTGTTCGGCGGCGGCAGCTCGACGGAGGCGCTGATCGGCATCGCGATCGGCGTCATCGAGGCGGGCATGTGCAAGACCGTCGCGATCTTCCGCGCCATGAATGGTTATTCGGAGGTGCGGATCGGCGGGACAGGCGCGCGCTCCGCTCCCCCCGTCGCCGGCGACATGCTGCACAGCCGGTCGTACGGCTGGCAAAGCGCCGGGCAATCCTTCGCCCCGAGTTTCCTGCGCCACATGTACGATTACGGCACAAAGCCGGAGCAGGTGGCGACAGTGAAGGTGATCCACAGCGAGCACGCCTCGAACAACCCGAAGGCGCTCTATCCAAAGCGGATGACGGTGGATGACGTGCTATCCAGCCGCTTCATCTGCAAGCCGCTGCACCTGCTCGATTGCTGCGTGGAGACCGACAACGCGACCTGCGTCATCGTCACCCGCGCCGATCGCGCCCGCGACCTGCGCCACACGCCAGCGCTGATCCGCGCCGTGGCCGGGCGGTGCAACAAGCCGCGCCTGGACATGCACTACCAGCACGGTCCGATCTCCACGGTCGCCGGCTATTATGCGAAGGACATCCTCTGGCCGAACGCCGGGGTCGGGCCGGACGACATCGACGCCACCGGCGCCTACGACGCCTTCACCTTCACCACGATGCTGCAACTGGAGGATTTCGGGTTCTGCAAGAAGGGCGACGGCGGGGATTACGTCTCCTCCGGCATCATGCGCCTCGGCGGGAAGCGGCCGAACAACACCTCGGGCGGCCATCTGTGCGAGGGCTATACGCACGGCATGAACATGGTGATCGAGAACGTCCGCCAGTTGCGCCACGACGTCGATGATTCCTGCCCTATGGGGCCGGACGGCAAGCGCCGGCATACGTTCGATCATCGCGAGGGCGGTTGCCGACAGGTCAAGGATGTCGAGGTCACGGCGAATCTGGGCTGGGCCATGCCGGGCACCGGCTCGGCGATGGTCATGCGGCGCGGCTGAGCGGAGGAGCTTGTCATGGCCATAACCGCCGAATATCTCGGGATGACGCTGCGGCTGAGCGATCTCGACGTCGAGAACCTGGAGTATTTCAGCCACTGCGCCGCGCACAAGTTCCACTTGCAGCGATGCGAGGAATGCCATCTACTGCGCTACCCGCCGACCACCGCGTGCCCGTGGTGCGCCAGCCCGAAGGCCGCCTGGGTGGCGGTCGAGGACAAGGGCGCGGTGCATTCCTATACGGAGGTGCATCACGCTATCCAACCGCAGTTCAAGGCGTTCACGCCCTATCTGGTGCTGCTGGTCGATCTCGACACGCAGAAGGGCAAGCCGACCGAACACGAGGCGCTGCGCGTGGTCGGCAACCTGGTGACGCCGGACGGCAAGCTCGCGCCGCCCGATCAGGTACGCCGCGTCGGGATCGGGACGCGCGTGCGCATGGCGTTTACCGACGTGGCGGAGGGATTGTCGCTGCCGCAATGGATGATCGACGCCGAAGCGACCCAACCAGCCGCGCCGTGGCGCTATCCGGTGGAGTGAGCGCGGCCGCCTTGACAGGCGTGGCCGCGAAGGCGCGAGACTCGCGGATACGGGGAAGGAAGCGGCCATGACGCAGACGACAATCCGCGCGGGCGCCGGCCGGCGCGACGTGCTCAAGGGCGGGATGGCGGTAGCGGCTGCCGCGATGCTGCCGGCGGGGGTCGCGCAGGCACAGCTCGCCTCGATCCCGCGCGAGAAGACGATGACCTTGATCGGCATCAACAGCCGCGACGGGCGCTGGGTCGATTACGACCTGTGGAACCCGTACGCGATCGGCGCCAACCACCAGAACGGGCCGAACCTGCTGTACGAGCCGCTGGCCTATTACAGCGCCTTCGCCGACAAGATGTACATGTGGCTGGCCGAGAGCTACAAGTTCACGCCCGACTTCAAGCAGCTCACGATCAAGACCCGTCAGGGCATCAAATGGAGCGACGGCACGCCGTTCAGCGCCGAGGACGTGGCCTATACGTTCAACACGCTGCGCGATCTCGGGCCGAAGGTGAAATGGGGCGTCGACGTCAACCAGGCGCTGGACGAGGCGACCGCCACCGACCCGAATACGGTGGTGCTGAAGTTCAAGATTCCCTCGCCGCGGTTCTTCTTCTTCGCCACCTACAAATACGACATCGGCATCTACATGGTCCCGAAGCACATCTTCCAGGGACAGGACTGGACCAGCTTCAAGCACTTCGATCTCGCCAAGGGCTGGCCGGTGACGACCGGACCGTGGAAGGTCGCGGCGTCGTCGCAGCAGCAGAAGGTGTTCGACCGCCGTGATTCCTGGTGGGCGGCGGACCAGAAACTGGCGCCGATGCCGCAAATCCTGCGCAACATCTGGCTGCCCTACGTGGGCGAGCAGGAATCGGCCCAGGCGCTGATCACCGACCAGGTCGATTTCGGCGGCAGCCTGCAGCCCGCGACCTTCCCCACGGTGATCCGGCAGAACCCGAAGATCACCACCTGGTCCGGGCAGAAGCCGCCGTGGGGCTATGTCGACTGGTGGCCGCTCTCGCTCTACGTCAACAACGAGGTCAAGCCGTTCGACGATAAGGACGTGCGCTGGGCGATCAGCCACTACATCGACCGCCAGACGGTCATCGAGGTGGCTTATCTGGGCGCGGAGACCGTCTCCGCCCTGCCGATGCCGCCCTACAAGCCGCTGCTGCCCTATTTCGACGCGGTGAAGGACCTGCTCGCGAAATACAATACCCTCGACTTCGACCCGAAGAAGGGCGACGCGCTGCTGTCCGGCAAAGGCTTCAAGAAGTCGGGCGGGATGTGGCAGGGGCCGGATGGCAAGCCCCTCACCCTCGACATCATCGGCTTCGGCGCGTCGGGCTCGGCGATGGGGCCGGTGCTCGCGCAGATGCTCAAGCGTCGCGGCATCGCCGCCAGCATGGCCCTGCCTCCCGATTTCGACAGCCGCTTCCAGAAGGGCCAGTACACCGGCTCTATCTACGGCCACGGTGGCAGCATCCGCGAGCCGTACGACACGCTGCGCCTCTACCAGGGCAAGAGCATCGCGGTGCCGGGCGCTCATCTGGTGAACTTCAGCCGCTGGAAGAACGCCGATTTCGACAAGATCGTCGACGAGGTTTACATCACGGACCCGGAGAACGTCCCCAAGCTGAAGGAGTTGTTCCGCGCCGCGATGGAAATCTGGTTGCCGGATTTGCCCGACATCCAGCTCGTGCAGAACTACCACCGCATCCCGACCGACCTCCTGCGCTGGAAGAACTGGCCGGACGCGGAGAACCCCTACATCAACAGCGCCTCCTGGCACCTGACCTACAATCTCGTGCTGTGGAACGTACAACCGGCCTGACGCCGCGATGCATGCCGTCTACGTCGCCAAGCGGTTCGGCGTCTTCCTGCTGATCGTCTGGCTGGCGGCTACGCTGAACTTCTTCCTGCCCAAGATATCCGGGCAGGATCCGGTCGAGACGAAGCTGCTGCAGGAGGCGGCGCTCGGCGGCTACGTGCATGCCGGCATCGAGGACATGGTCAAAGTCTACCAGCACCGCTTCGGCCTCGATAAGCCGCTGTGGCGGCAGTATCTGACCTATCTCGACGACATCGCGCATGGGCGGCTGAACTACTCGATCGCCAACTATCCGCGCACCGTCGCGAGCATGATCGCCGAGGCGGTGCCGTGGACGGTCGTGTTGCTGGGGACGACGACGCTGTTCTCCTTCGCCGCCGGCACGATCCTCGGCGCGCTGCTCGCGTGGCCGGGCGCGCCGCGCTGGATGCGTTTCATCATGCCCCCCCTATGGGCGCTGCACGCCATCCCGTTCTTCCTGCTTGGGCTGGTCCTGATGTACCTGCTCGCCTTCAAGCTGCCCTGGCTGCCGATCTTCGGCGGCTACAGCGCGGGCGCGGTGCCGGGCCTGACCTGGCACTTCATCGCCGACGTGCTGCGCCACGCCATCCTGCCCGCGCTGTCGATCGTGCTGGTCTCGGTCGGCGGCTGGGCGCTGGCGATGCGCGGGATGATGGTGACGACGATGGGCGAGGACTACGTGACCTTCGCCGAGGCGAAGGGCCTCACCAGCCGCACCATCTTCGGCGGCTATTGCGTGCGCAACGCGATGCTGCCGCAGGCGACCGGGCTCGCGCTCTCGCTAGGCCAGATCTTCTCGGGCGCGGTGCTGGTGGAGGTGATCTTCGGCTATCCGGGGATCGGCGATCTGCTGTTCCAGGCGATCAAGGAGAACGACTTCTTCCTGATCGAGGGCATCATCCTTACCGTCATCGTCGCGCTCGGCTTCGCGACCTTCATGCTCGACATTCTCTATCCGCTGCTCGACCCGCGCATCTCCTACCGGCGGACCTGACACGATGGGCGGCTATCTGCGCCGGAACGTCTCGCTGCTGGTCGGCATCGTGCTGCTCGGCTTCCTCGTGCTGTTCATGGTCGTGGGCGCCTTCGTGGTGGATACCTCGAACGCCGCGCCGCTGTCCGTTCCGGTGCTGCGTCCGCCATCATGGGATTATCCCTTCGGAACCGACCGCACGGGGCGCGACTTGCTCGCGGTGATGGTCGCGGGCACGCCGCTGACCCTGAAGATCGGCTTCATCGCCGGGTTCTTCGGCGTGGGCGTCGGCGCCGTGCTCGCCTTCACGGCGGCGTTCTATCGCGGCGCGGCGGATCTGGTGATCCGCGGGATCGCCGACATCGGACTGACCGTGCCGGGTCTGCTGGTGCTGATCCTGATCGCGGTGTCGCTGAAGGGGACGCTGACGGTGAACGAGATGGCGATCGTGGTCGCCTCGCTCGCCTGGCTCAGCCCGACGCGCACCATCCGTGCCCAGGTGCTGACCTTGCGCGAGCGCGGTTATGTGGAGATCGCGCGGCTGAACGGCATGAGCGGGCCGGAGATCATCTTCCGTGAGCTGATGCCGAACCTCTTGCCCTATCTCGCCGCCACCTTGGTCAGCAGCGTCTCCGCCGCGATCCTCGCCACCATCGGGCTGGAAGTGCTGGGGCTCGGCCCGGTGGACGCGCCGACGCTCGGCATGACGCTGTACTGGGTGACGTTCAACGCCGCGATCATCAACGGCTGGTGGTGGTGGTGGACGGCGCCGATGGTGGTGATCGTGATCGTGTTCCTGGGCCTGTTCTTCCTGACAGTCGGGCTCGACGAGATCGCCAACCCGCGGCTCCGACGCGCGGCATGAGCGGGACCGTCCTGCGGGTCGAGGAATTGCGCGTTGCCTACGATCATCCGCGCGGCGCGGTGCGCGCGGTGGACGAGGTGAGCTTCTCGCTGCGCCCGCGCGAGCGCTTCGGACTGGCGGGCGAATCGGGCTCCGGCAAATCAACGATGGCGCTCGCGATCCTGCGCATGATCAAGCCACCCGGGCGGATCGAGGGCGGCGAGGTGTGGCTGGAGGATTTGCCGCTGTCCGGCCTGTCGGCGGAGGCGATGCGCCGGCTGCGGCTCGCCGGCATCGCGATGGTGCCGCAGGGATCGATGAACTCGCTCAACCCCGTCACGCGCATCCGCCGGCAGATCGAGGACGCGCTCGTCGATCACGGAAGCCGGCTCGACAAGCGCGCCGTGGCGGCGCGAATTCGCTCGCTGCTCGCACAGGTGGGCCTGCCCACGGATGTCGCCGACAAATACCCGCACGAGCTGTCCGGCGGCATGAAGCAGCGCGCCTGCATCGCCATCGCGATCTCCTTGCGCCCCAAGGTCATCATCGCCGACGAACCGACCAGCGCGCTCGACGTGGTGGTGCAGCGCCAAGTGATGGAAACGCTGGGGCGCGTGCAGCAGGAGTTGGGCGCGGCCGTGATCCTGATCGGCCACGACATGGGACTGATGGCGCAGTTCGTGGATCGGCTCGGCATCATGTACGCAGGCCGGCTGGTGGAGGTCGCGCCAATCCGCGACATCGTCACCGCCCCGCGCCACCCCTATACGCGGCTGCTGATCGATAGCCTGCCGTCGCTGGAGCGCAAGGGAACGCTACGCGGCATCCCCGGCCTCGCGCCGCTGCTGCGTGCGCTGCCCTCCGGTTGCGCGTTCCACCCGCGCTGCCCGATCGCGGTCGAACGCTGCGGCATCGAAAAGCCCGCGGTCCGCGCGATGGGATCGGGCGCTAGCGTGGCGTGCCATCTCGCATGATCCCGATCGTCGAACTGCGCGAGGTGAGCAAGAGCTTCGGGCGCAAGCCGGCGCTGGAGCGGTTCTCCTTCTCGATCGACCCGGCGCGACCGGGGATCACCGCCGTCGTCGGCGAGAGCGGCAGCGGCAAGACCACGCTCGCCCGCCTGTTGCTTGGCCTGATCGAACCGACGACCGGCACGGTCGTTTACAACGGCCGCGAGTTGCACGCGCTGAAAGCGGCGGAGCGGCGCGGATTTCGCCGCGACGTGCAGGCGATCTTCCAGGACCCATACGAAGTCTACAATCCGTTCTATCGGGTCGATCACGTGCTGACGACGCCGGTGCGCCGATTTCGGCTGGCGCGCACGAAGGCCGCCGGACGTCTCTTGATCGAGGAGGCATTGCACGGCGTGGGCCTGCGGCCCGAGGAGATCCTCGGCCGTTACCCGCACCAACTCTCCGGCGGGCAGCGCCAGCGCATCATGGTGGCACGCGCGCTGCTGCTGCGCCCGCGTCTGATCGTGGCCGACGAGCCGGTGTCGATGGTGGATGCCTCGCTACGCGCGACCATCCTCGGCAGCCTGCAAAAGCTGCGTGAAGAGCTGGGAATCTCCATCCTCTATATCACCCATGACCTCGCGACGGCCTATCAGGTGGCGGACACGATCCTGGTCCTGTATCGAGCCGCGGTCGCCGAGGCGGGCGATGTGGAGCTGGTGGTCAAGCACCCGCGCCACCCCTACACGAAGCTGCTGATCGGCTCGATCCCGCAGGTGAGCACGACGCGCGACTGGAGCGCGGAGGAAACACCGGCCCTATCGAATGCCGGCGCCGGGGCCTGCAATTTCGCGGATCGCTGTCCGGTAGCACTCGGACGTTGCGCCACCGCGACCCCGCCGCTCTACCGCGTGGATGCCCGCCGCGCGGCCGCCTGTTTTCGGCTCGACGGGGCGCCGGTCATGACGGACGCGGATTTGGCGGGTTTGCTGGCACATAACTGAGGAGAGCGAGATCATGCCCGAATCGAAGGCTATCGAGCAGCGCAAGCTTGGCGCGGGTGGGTTGTCGGTATCGGCCGTCGGCCTCGGCTGCATGTCGCTCTCCGGGATTTATGGCGACGCCGACGACGCGGTTTCCGAGAAGCTCGTCCGGCACGCGATCGACATCGGCGTGAACCATCTCGACTCGTCGGACATGTACGGCTGGGGACACAATGAAACGCTTCTTGGCCGCGCCATCAAGGGACGGCGCGCGCAGGTCGTGCTCGTCACCAAGTTCGGACAAGTGCGGAACGAAGGCGGCGCCAACGGCGTCAATGGGCGGCCCGAATACGTCGCGCAGGCGTGCGAGGCCAGCCTGAAGCGTCTGGGCGAGGAAAGGATCGACCTCTACTACCAGCACCGCGTCGACCCCACCGTGCCGATCGAGGAGACGGTCGGCGCGATGGCCCGTCTCGTCGAACAGGGCAAGGTGCGTTTCCTGGGGCTTTCGGAGGCGCGGCCGGAAACGATCCGCCGCGCCCACAAGGTGCATCCGATCACGGCGGTGCAGACCGAATACTCGCTGCTCTACCGCGACGAGGCGGAGGAAACTCGGGAAACGACCCGCGCACTGGGAATCGGCTTCGTTGCCTACTCCCCGCTCGGACGCGGCTTTCTCACCGGCACCATCCAGGATTTGGCGCAGGTGGGCGGGCGTCGCGCGGCGCATCCGCGCTTCCAGGCCGAGAACTTCGCCCGCAACCGCCAGTTGGTCGAGCGTATCGAGGCGATCGCCGGGGAGAAACGCTGCACCCCCTCGCAGCTCGCGCTCGCGTGGCTGCTCGCCCAGGGGCCCGACGTGGTGGCGATCCCCGGCACGCGTCGCGCGGATAGGTTGGACGAGAACGTCGGCGCCCTCTCGGTAAAGCTGACCCCGGAGGAGGTCGCCCGCATCTCGGCGGCGATCCCGCGCGGCGCGGCGGCGGGCACCCGCTATCCGGCGGGCGGCATGAAGGGCGTGTATGTCTGAACGGCATTTACAAGCTCCCGGCTCGTTCCCAACTTCTGTTCGCCGCACGGAGACGCTTCATGCCTAGCCGCCAAAGCCGTTCCTTCCGCTGGCCGGCCCTTGCCGCGCTGGGGCGTTGGGGAGCCGGAGGATTGCTCGCCCTGGGCCTCGGCGTCGCGCTGCTGCACCCGCCAGCCGGCGCCGAGCAGCCCGTCCAGCGCCTGCCTACTCCCACGCTCGATGCGCCGATGGGTGACGGTGCTTCGCAGACCGCGGTGTTCTCCGGCGGCTGCTTCTGGGGCGTGCAAGGGGTGTTCGAGCACGTCAAGGGAGTCACCAAGGCACTATCCGGCTACGCCGGCGGCAGCGCGGCGACGGCGCAATACGAGACGGTAAGCACCGGGGCCACCGGACACGCCGAGTCGGTGCGGATCACCTTCGATCCGAAGCAGGTTTCGTACGGCCAGCTATTGGATATCTTCTTCTCGGTCGCGATGGACCCGACCGAACTGAACTACCAGGGGCCGGATCAGGGAACGCAATACCGCTCCGAGATATGGGTCGCGAACGCGGACCAGCAGCGCGTGGCCGATGCCTACATCGCCCAACTCAGCCAGTCGCACGCCTTCACCGCGCCGATCGTCACCCGGGTGGACAAGCTCGCGGGCTTCTATCCGGCCGAGGCCTATCATCAGGACTATCTGGAGCGGCATCCGGACCAGCCGTACATCCGCTACAACGACATTCCCAAGGTCGAGAACCTGAAGCGGCTGTTCCCGGAGATGTACACGCAGACGCCGGTCCTGGCGCGCCAAGCGGCATCGTCGTCATGATGCACTCCGCCGCTGTTTGACACCCGCCTCGCCTCCCCCCATCCTTCCCGGCCACCGAGGGGTGTCCCGCTGCAACGGGGCTGAGAGTCCGGCACCAGGGCCGGTGACCCTTGCACCTGATCCGGGTCATGCCGGCGGAGGGACGGGATAGCGCAGATACCCGAACCATCGCCGGCATCCCATAGGGAGAACGCCGATGACGGTCCAGTCGAAGTCGCCCGCCCGTCCGTCCACCGTGACCACGGGGCCGATCCAGGGCTCGCGCAAGGTCTACACCTCACCCGACTCCCATCCCGACATAAGCGTGCCGTTCCGCGAGATCGCCCTCGACCCCTCGGCCCGCGAGGAGGCGTTCCGGACCTATGATACGTCCGGCCCGTACACCGACCTGGGCGTCCCCATCGACCTCGCCGCCGGCCTCGCGCCGGT
>JBAWFF010000316.1:0-10001 GCA_049591635.1 Acetobacteraceae bacterium | reverse complement strand
AACCACACTTGCATGACGGCGGCCGCGCATGACCGCTATCACGTCGTCGAGGGCTCCGACGACGTCGTGGCCGTGTGGCCGCGGGTGAACGGCTGGTAGCCGTTAGCTCATCGCCGCCTTCACCCGGTCTGGGCGGAACGGCGTCTGCCGCAGGCGCACGCCGATCGCATCGAACACCGCGTTGCCGATCGCCGCGGCGGTCGGATTGGTCGACGGCTCTCCGGCACCGTAGGGCGGATATTTCGGGGTGTTGTTCACCATCACCACGTCGATACGGTCGGGCATCTCCGAGAAGCGCAGGATCGGATAGCCCTGCCAGTCCCGGCTGGTGACGTGGGCGTGGTCGAACGCCACCTCCTCATGCAGGGTACGGCTGAGGGACTGGATCACGTTGCCCTCGACCTGGTTGCGCAGCCCGTCCGGGTTCACCACCAGCCCGCAATCATGCGCCACCACCACACGGCCCACCTTGATCTGCCCGCTCGAGGGTTCCACCGTGACGTCGACGATCGTCGCCACCCGCGCGTCGTCGCGATTCACCCAGGCGACGCCGCGACCCTGTGCCGGCTTGCCGTTCGCCTGCGGCTTCGTGCCACCGCGGCGGCTCTCCCATCCGTACTCCTGAGCAGCGGCGCGGAGCACGCCGATGCCGCGTGGATCGCTCACATGCGCCAGGCGGAAGGCAAGCGGGTCCTGTCCGGCCGCGTTGGCCAGCTCGTCGATGAACGATTCCATCGCGAAGGTCGTCTCGAACTGCGCCGGCGAACGTAGCCACGCAGTCAGCAACCCGACCCGTCCTTCGCCGTGGGCAGCCACGTCGGCGTTGGGGAAGTTGTATTTATAAACGACGGCGGGGTGTCCCACGCCGGTCTGCCCGGTCACGTCCGGCTCGCCGATCAGCGCCGCGGCGATCAGGTGGGTGTCGCTCGTGGTCGGAATCCACATGTGATGGCGCCACGCCGTCACGTGGCCATTGCTGTCGAGCGCGCCGAGCAAATCCTGCACGATCGGCGGACCCTTGGGCTCCCAGCCGTGCTCATCCCAGCGCATCCATTGCACGCGCACCGGCCGACCCGCCGCCTGCGACATCACCGCCGCGTCGGCGACTACGTGGTCGAAACCGTTGCGGCCATAGCCGCCGGCGCCTTCGAACCAGCGTAGCTCCATCTTCTCCGGCGGCATGCGGAGCATCTTCGCCATGTCGCGGAGTGTCTCGTGCGGCATCTGCGTGCAAGACCAGAATGTCGCACGGTCGCCCTCCACGTCGGCGACGGCGCAGGAGGGCCCGATCGAGCCGTGCATCTGGAAGGGCGTCTTGTAGGTCGCTTTCAGCGTGCGGGCGGCAAAATCCAGCGCCATGTCCACCGAACCGACGTTGGCGGCGGCGGCATTGCTGCCGGCGGCGGTCTTGCGCACCGTTTCCCAAATCTGGTCCATCGGCGGCAGGCCGTCCCAACTCGACCATTTCGCCTGCGCGGCATCGGGGCCTGACGGGTTCAGCGTGGAGCCAAGCTTGGCCGCCGCCTGGATGGCGCCCCATTCGGTCTCGGCGACCACGCCCAGGAAATTGTCGCGCCGCACCACCTGCACGAAGCCTGGAATGTCGCGAAGTCCGGTCTCGTCGACGCTTAGCAGCGTCGAGCCCACGCCATAGGGGCGCACCACGCGCCCGTGCAGCATGTTCGGCACGCGCACGTCCTGGATGTAGGTGAACTGCCCGGTCATCTTGCCGGGGATGTCCTTGCGCGGCACCGACTTGCCGACGACCGTGTAGGTGTACGGGTCCTTGGTGTGGACCTGGGGCGCGACCTTCATGTCGAAGCGTTCGCCGCTCGCGCCAATCTCCATGTCCAGGCGCTTGCCGTCGACGAGCTTTCCGTACGTGATCGATTGGTCCGACGAGCCTATCACCGAGATCGTGCCATCCTTGACCGCAAGCTGATTGGCCGAGACGCCGAAATGGGAGGCGGCCAGATCGAGCAGCGCCTGCCGTCCGGCGGCCGCGGCATGGCGGATTTGCGGGCCGGCGTAGCGCACGGTCCTGCTGCCGTAGCTCGGTCCTTGGTCCACGGTCTCCGACGTGGTGCCCATCACCACGTTCAGCCGCTCGATCGGGAAGTCCAATTCCTCGGCGGCGAACTGCGCGAGTGCGGTCTGCACGCCGGTGCCGGTCTCCACCTTGCCGGTGAACAGGGTCACCGTGTTGTCCGGATGCACGGCGAGCCACGCGTAGAGCTTGCCCGCCGGCGGCGGCGCAACCGACGGTCCCGCGAGACCGCCGGACGTCGCGGCGGCGGCGGTTGCCTCCCGCGTGCCGAACAGGCTGAAAGCGATGACAAGCCCGCCCGAGGCCTGCAGGAAACCGCGCCGGCCCACCGCGGCGAGATTGCCGATATCGCTCTGATGCTTGCTCATCGCGTCACGCTCCCTGCCCGGCGGCTCGCTCAACGGCGCGCACGATCCGCATATGCGTGCCGCAACGGCAGAGATTGCCGTCCAGCGCCTGCTTGATGTCGTCGCGGCTGGGGTGCGAATTCTGCCCGAGCAAAGCGGCCGCGGCCATAATCATGCCGTTGATGCAGTAGCCGCACTGCGCCGCCTGTTCCTCTATGAAGGCCTTCTGCAGCGGATGCGGCTTGTCGATGGTGCCGAGCCCTTCCAGCGTGGTAACCTTCGCGCTGCCAATGGCGGACACCGGCGTCGAGCACGATCGGATGGCGTTGCCGTCCACCACGACCGTGCAGGCACCGCATTCCGCGAGCCCGCAGCCGAACTTGGGGCCGTGCAGACCCAGATTGTCGCGCAGCGCGTACAGCAACATGCTGTCCGGCTCGACGGCGACGGTGTGGTCTGTCCCATTGATAGTGAGTGTGATGTTCTGGGGCATGGAGCACTCCCAGCCAGGGCGGCACGCAAGTCGTGCGGGATGCGACAGCGTATTCCGCAACCCGCTAAGAGACCAGGGCAGCTCCGGGCGGCAAGTGCCTATTGTTCCACCAACTCGATCCGCGTCTCCATAACGTGAACGCCAGGGATGCTCTATTCAGCCGCGTCGCGCAGATTCCACTGGTCGACCGGGATGCGCGGCATCTCGAAGCGGTCGGTCGTCCGCGCGTACCACCCTCCCCCATGCATTCGTCCGATCAAGTCGAGGCGCGGCGTGTCGACGTGGCAGCGCACCGGATCGAGGATGCAATCGTCGTTGATATGCATGGCCACGACGCGACCGAGGATGACCGCGCGATCCACGCCGATATCGACGATCACCAGCCGCTCGCACTCCATCGAGACCGGCGCCTCGGCGATGCGCGGCGGCTTGA
Organism: Acetobacteraceae bacterium; assembly: GCA_049591635.1. Classification (GTDB taxonomy): domain Bacteria; phylum Pseudomonadota; class Alphaproteobacteria; order Acetobacterales; family Acetobacteraceae; genus DATFDN01. The sequence goes on along the minus strand of JBAWFF010000316.1, from coordinate 6,681 downwards.
CGCGATGCGATGGCGCCGTGGTCAGGCCGGCTTGCGCCAACTCGTTGACCTCCTTGCCGAACTCGATCGCGGTGACGTTCATGTGCTGGGCAAGCTCGTGGCTGACCAGGTTCACGACGAATTCCCCGGTGCGGCGGATGTTGCCGCCGGTGTCCTTGGCATCGCCCGGTGCGCGCCCGCCGATGCCGAAGCAAACGACCGGCGGGTCGCCCGAGACCGCGTTGAAGAAAGAGAACGGAGCGGCGTTCAGCGACCCGTCGAGGTCGCGCGTCGTCACCCAGGCGATCGGCCGCGGCACGACCGTCGAGACAAGCAGCTTGTAGATGTTCTCGGCCTTCATGGCGCTGAAATCGAACAGCATGGCGGATCTCAAGGATAGGGGTTGAGGACGGGAGGCGCCTCGGCGACACTGGCGCCAACGCCAACGCCAACGCCAACGTGGCGATAAAGGAGGAAACTCGGGATGTCCAACGAGATCGGTTCGCCGCGCACCCGTCGCCGTCCGTTCCTGCAGGCCGCCGCCGGCGCGGCGTTGCTCGGCGCGTTCGGTATCGACAAGGCGCAGGCCCAGGCGACGATGGAGGCGGCGGGACGCTCCGGCAAGCCGCTGAAGGCCGCGTTCAGCAATGCTGGCTTGCAGGCGACCTGGTGCGCCCAGGGCAAGCGAGCCGCCGAGTACTGGGGCAAGCTGTTCAACGTCGACGTGACCTGGTTCGACGGCGAGCTGTCGGCGACCAAGCAGCGCGCCGCGATCGACGACATGGCCAGTCGCAAATGGGACTTCGTCGCCATCCAGGCGTTCGGCATCGGCACCCTCACTGCGCCGGTGAACAAGATGATCGCGGCCGGAACCCCGGTGATCGACATGGACACGCTGATCGCCCCGCTCGATCAGATCGACATCCACAGCTTCATCGCGCCCGACAACGAGTTCATGGGCGCCTCGGTGACGCAGGCCTTGGTCGATGCGATCAACGGCGAAGGCAACATCATCATGACCCAGGGCGCGCTGGGCCATACCGGCGCGCAGGGGCGCGCGCGCGGGTTCAACTCGATCGTCAAGAAGTACCCCAAGATCAAGGTGCTCGACACCCAGCCGGCGGATTGGGACGTGACCAAGGTGGCGCGGATCTGGGGAACCTTGCTCACCAAGTACCCGAAGATCGATGCCGCCTATTTCCACAACGACGACATGGCGCTCGCCGCCTACAACGTGATGAAGGCGCACAACCGGACCTCGATCAAGATCGGCGGCTGCGATGCGATGCCTCCGGCCTTGGCGGCGGTGACCGACGGGAGGATGACCGCCACGGTGCGCAATCCCTCCTGTCGCATCCACGGCGGGGCGATCGTCGCCGGGGTCGCGGCCATCGTCTCCGGCGAGAAGACCGGCGCCGGCGGCAGCGGCACCATTCCGAAGAACATCATCGCCGACGGCCCCGTGGTGACCAAGGCGAACGCGCCGGGGATGATGTGGATGGAGGATCACTTCCTGATCTGAATGATGGACGGTCCTACCCCGCCGCTGCTGGAACTTTCGGCGATCTCGAAGTCCTTCGGCGGGGTGGCGGCGCTGCGCGACGTGGATTTCGCGCTCGAAGCGGGCGAAATCCACGGTCTCGTGGGCGAGAACGGCGCCGGCAAGTCGACGCTGATGAAGATCATCGCCGGGGTGCATCAGGAGTTCGAGGGTTCCTTGCGTCTCGATGGGGCGGCGATCCGGCTCGGCTCGGCACGGGGCGCGCGCGAAGCCGGCATCGGCATGGTGCATCAGGAGCTGTCCTCGGTGCGCGAGTTGACGGTCGCCGAGAACGTCTATCTCGGCGTGCAGCCGCTCACCCGCTTCGGCACCATCGACTGGCGGGCGATGAACGCGGGTGCGCGCGCCCATCTCGATGATCTCGGCATCATGCTCGATCCGCGCGCGCCGATGGGTTCGCTGCCGCTCGGGTTGCAGCAGCTGGTGGAGCTGTCGCGCGTGCTGTTCTCCGGGGCGCGGATCATCATCCTCGACGAGCCGACCTCGGCGTTGTCACCGCCCGAGGTCGCCCGGCTGTTCGGGGTGCTGGAGCGGCTGCGCGCGGCTGGGCGCAGCCTGATCTTCATCTCCCACTTCCTCGACGACGTGCTGGCAGTCTGCGATCGCGTCACGGTTTTCCGCAACGGCCGCAAGGTGGCGACCGGGCGCTGCGCCGAGGTCGACAAGGGCTGGATCATCGCCCGCATGATCGGCGCCGGGCACGACGAACTGGAGGAGAGCTACCTCGGCGAGCGCCAACTCGACAGCCGCGCCGATGCGGCGGTGGTGATGGAGACACACGGGCTCACGCTGCCGGGCGCCTATCGCGACGTCTCGCTTCAGGTGCGCGCCGGCGAGGTGCTTGGAATCTACGGCTTCATGGGGAGCGGCCAGCTCGAGCTTGCGCGCACCCTGTTCGGCAAGCTGCCGGCGCGCGGCGGACGCATCACAGTGGACGGGCGCCTTGCGTCGCTGCGCTCCACTTCGGCCGCGAAGCGTGCGGGTGTCGCGCTGGTGCCGGAAAGCCGACGCGCCATGCTGTTCGCGCGCGAGCCGGTGTTCAAGAACATGACCATCAGCATCCTGGAGCGGATCGCGCGTCTGCTACTGCGCCCGTCAGCCGAGCGCGCGATCGCGCGAAACCGCATCGAGGCGCTGCGCATCCGCCCGCCGTCTCCGGATCGCCCGCTCGGCACGCTGTCGGGGGGCAACCAGCAGAAGGTGGCGCTGGCGCGCTGGCTCACGCATCTGCCGAAGGTCCTGGTGCTAAGCGAGCCGACCCGTGGCATGGACGTCGGCGCCAAGGACGACGTGGTAAAGATCGTGCGCGGCCTGCGCGAGCGCGGCATCGGGATCGTGGTCGTCTCGGCCGAACCGGAGACGGTGCTCTCGCTCGCCGACCGCATCCTGGTGATGCGGCGCGGCGTCATCGTGCGCGAGTTCGCCGATGAGACGGTGAGCAAGGACCGCTTGCTGGCGGCGGCATGACGGAGCCGGTGGCGCTCGAACGGAGACGGGCCGGCGGCTGGCTGCGCGGCCAGCTGCGCAACGTCGCCCCGCTGGTGACCTTGGTGTTCCTGGTGGTGTTCTTCGCGGTCGCCAGCCCGTCCTTCGCCTCGGTGGGCAATTTCTACAATATCCTGACCCAGATCTCGGTCACCGGGATCATCGCGGTCGGCCTCACCTTCGTGATCCTGTGCGCCGAGATCGATCTCGGCGTCGCCTCCATCGCCAACGCCACCGGGATCGTGCTGGCGTATTTCACCACCCAGGAAGCCAGCGTGAACATCGCCAATTTGCCGATGCCGGGGGCGGTGGCGATCGTGCTCGCGCTGGCCTCGTGCATCGCGCTGGGCGCGGTCAACGCATTCGGCATGACCGTCATCGGCATCCCATCGTTCATCATGACGCTCGCGATGTTGCAGATCGCCGCCGGGATCTGCGCGCTGCTGGTGCGCGGGCAGATCGCCTACGCGGTGCCGCACCTGGTCGTGACGCTGGGCAGCAAGTCGCTCGGGCCGGTGCCGTGGATCGTGATCGTCGCCGCGCTGATCATGCTGATCGCGCACCTGGTGCTGACCTACACGCGGTTCGGCCGCTACATTTACATGGTCGGCGGCAACCGCGAGGCGGCGGAGTATTCGGGCGTCAACGTGCGGGCGATCCTGACCGCGGTGATGGTCATCTCGGCGGTCTGCTCCGGCGTCGCCGGGATGCTGGGCGTCGCCTATTTCGGCAGCGCCCAGCAGAACGAGTTCGACACCTATCTGCTGGATTCGGTCTCCGCCGTGGTCGTCGGCGGCACCAGCCTGTTCGGCGGCGAGGGCGGAATCGGCAGCACGATCATCGGGTTGTTCGTGCTGGGCGTGCTGAACAACGGCCTCGATCACGTCGACATCGACAGCTTCCTGAAGATCCTGATCCGCGGCCTGATCCTTCTCGCCGCACTGACGATCAACGTGTACGCGCAGCGGATGCGCCGTGTGGAGGGCCCAACCTGAGACGGCTCAGATCAGCCGCACCGCTTTCGGGAGCGCCGACAAATCCCGCCAGAACGCATCGCGCGTGAAGCGGTCGAACAGATCGGGCGGCAGGATGGTCGTGCGCTCGGTGGGACGCACGGCCGAGCGGACCTTGTGCAGTCCCGGCGTGCCGATGCGGGCGTCGAACTCGACGCCGTCGTAGAACGCCTCGATATGATCGGGGTCGTGCGAGAACAGCTCCTCGCCGATGAAATCGTAGATGGCGGCGAGTGCGCCGATCGGATTCGTGGTCAGGGTCTCGTAGCGCACCAGCAGCAACCGATCGGCTTGCTCGCCATAGACGGCCTCGCGCAACGCCTTCAGGCCGAAGCCGAGCATCCCAGTGTCGGAGTTCAATCCGTCGGCACGTGTATAGACCGTGCCGCCAGTCTCGAAACCGAAGATGCCAGACAACTCGAAGCGGTTGCGCCGAACCAGCCGCTCGACGCTATCGACCACCCACGCCGGATTACGCACGCAGCAGACCATCTTCGCGCTAGGGTACAGTGAGGCGAGCGCCGCCAACCGCGTCGTCCACAGCCGGTTGGTGTCGAACACCAGTTGTTTCGGATGAATATCGGCATAGAAGGCCTCGAAACAGGCGCGCAGCAGCCGCACCCGCACCTCGTCGTCGATGAACACCGCGCCCTCGTTGCGCTGGCTGGTCTCCCGCAGCATCGCGTTGAACAAGGCGCCGACCGGGCTGGTCATGCCGGTATGAAAGCGCGGGTTCTGCCGCAGCAGCGCGGCAAGCAGCGTGGAGCCGGCGCGCGGCAGGCCGGAGATGAAGTGGATGGCGTTGTCCACGCGGAGCCTCCTCGGAGACCGGCCATTGGCACGGCGGCAGGAAGCTTCGTCAAGCGGGGAGTGTCGGCGGCGGCGACTTCGAGCGGACGCCCGCGTTCATCGCCGGTTAAATCTATTGAGCGCAGGCTGCCGCCTCGACGCTTTGCGAAATGAGGGAAATGCGCCTGCTCCGAAACCTGTCCGTCAACCTGAAGCTGGCGCTTTCGGCGTGCGTCGCCCTGGCGCTGTTGGCCGCGCTCGGCCTGAGCAGTCAGGCCAGCCTCGGGCGCCTGGCCGCGTTGCAGGCACGCACCAGCGCCGCCGCCAAGAGCGTCGAGCGCCTGGCGGAGGCCGAGCGCGCCGCGGTGGAGCTTCGGGTGATCGGCCGCGAGATCGCGCAGCAACAAACCACGGCCGGGCTGAAGGCGCTAACGGACCGCACCGCCGAACAGACCGGCATCGCCAAACGCGCGCTGAACGCACTGGCAAACGATCGTCAGACGGACACGAACGGCGCCATTCCATTGTCCCCAGCGGTCAAGGCCCTCGACGCCTTCGCCCAGGTCATCGACAAGGAATCGGCCCTTAGGCAACAGATCCTGCTAACGCGTGGGCGCGACCTGCTCCGCCCTCGGGCGAATTTCGAGTCCGGGCTGAAGACTTTCGACCAGGAGCTGGCGGAAGGCGGCGCACTGGCGGGCGGCGTGGATTCGGTCGTGAAGGGCGAAGCGGCGCCGAGCACGGAGCCGGCCGAGGTCTTGGCCGTCGTCGCCAAGGCACGCGACTTGTTCACCGCCTACCAACTCGGGATGGCCCGCGTACAGGACGCGGCGATGATGTACTTGGCAACCGCCAATTCCGGCGCGGCGAACGAGGTCTCCGATGGTGCCGCCGACGCGGAAAAGCAAATGGCCCAGCTGTTGGCGCTCCCGCTGCCGACGCAGACCCACGCCGACGCGCAGCTGCCGCGGGCGCTTGGCCTGGGTATCGCCCAAGCCGCGGCCGAGGTGGTAAGCGGGGCGCAGCATCTCGCCGCGTTCGTCCGCGTCGATGTCGAGCAGGCCAGTTCCGCGCTGTCGAGCCGGCTGTCGGAAGTGGCGACGACGGAATCCGCGCTCGCCGACGATGCGCGGATGCAGGCGAGCGAGGCGGGCGCCGCGGCCCAACAGCGCATGCTGCTGATCGGCGGCTGCATCGCCTTCGTCCTGCTGGTATCGAGCTGGCTCACCTCGCGCGCGGTCGCCCGGCCGATCGCGGCGATGACGCGCGCGGTGCAGAGCCTGGCCGAGGGCAACGCCGAGGTGTCGTTCGGTCATGTCGGGCGCCGCGACGAAGTGGGGCGCATGGCGACGGCGCTCGAGCGGCTGCGCGGCGTGGTGCGCGACGCCTTCGTGCGCAGCCAGATGATCGAACAGATACCGATCGGCGTGATGACCGCCTCGGCCGCGGGTGAATTCCCGATCACCTACGTCAACCGCGCCGCGGTCGGGATCATGGAACTGGTGGCCGAGCATCTGCCCGCCCCACCCGACCGACTGGTCGGCCAGAGCATCGTTCAACTGGCCGCCGAGCCGGAGCGTCAGCGCGTGCTGCTTTCCGAGCCCGATCAAATGCCGCAGACGGCGCGCCTTGTCCTCGGCGGCGAGACGTTCGAGACGGTCGTGTCCGCCATCCGCGACCGCGGCGGCGCCTATGTCGGCCCGATGGTGACGTGGCGCCGCGCGACCGAGCAGGTGAGCCTCGTGCATCGCTTCGAGGCCACGGTGGGCGCGATCGCCCAGGACGTCGGCGGCAAGGCCGCCGCGATGGCCGCCTCGGCCGATCAGATGAGCGCCGCCGCGCACGAAGCGGGCG